>NC_014100.1:3724497-4034872 GCF_000092285.1 Caulobacter segnis ATCC 21756
CCCTGCCCGACGCGGCGGACTGGAACAACGCCCTCGCCGCCAAGGCCAAGCTCTATCCCAACCTGTCGCGCAGCCAGCCGGCGGATCGCTTCAAAGCCTAGGACGGAATCCTCGCCGGCGCGGCGCTCACTCCCGCGCCGGCGAGTCCGCCCAGGACCAGCTCTCCGGCTTGATGCCGACCGGAGAGCCGATCCGGAACGCGGGAGAAACTAGCTGAGCACCATCACGACGACGCGGCGGTTCTGGGCTCGGCCTTCGCGCGTTTCGTTCGGGGCGACCGGAGCTTCCTGGCCGTAGGAGATCGTCGCCATCCGGTTCAGGGCGACGCCGTGCTGGCTCAGGAACTTGCGCACCGTTTCCGCGCGCTTTTCACCCAGCTCGTCGTTGTATTCCTTCGAGCCCGAGTTGTCGGTGTGACCCTGGATCTCGAGGTAGACGTTCTTGTTGTCGGCCTTGAGCTTCTCGGTGAACTCCGACAGACGTTGCTCGGCCTCGGGCGACAGGGTCGCGGCGTTGACCGGGAACTTCACGGAGTCGTCGGACAGCACCAGGGCGTACTGGAACTTGCCCTCCGCCAGCTTGCCGGCGGCGATGGCGCGGTCCAGGGCCTCCTTGGAGGTCTTGTCCAGTTCGCCGATCTGGGTGTCGTGAGCGCTGACCCGCTCATTGACGGCGCCAACCTGGGTGTTGACGTACTTCTTGGTCGCGCAGCCGCTGACCGTAAGGCCGCCCATCACCAGGGCGGCGGCGACCATCATGGTCTTGGTGCTTGCTATCATCTGTTTCTCGTCCGTATTGACGCGGCGTCCTGCAACGCTCGCATCCTCAAAACGGACAGCCGAACTTGGCCAAAGATAGGCGCGATTCCGGCGCTTCCGGGCCAAGCTTAAGCATTGAAATATAGGTACATTATAACCCGCGCACGAACCCGCTTCGCGCGCTTTGGTTCCCGCAAAAATTATTCCGTTTCCGACGCCGAAATCCACGCCAGGAAGGCCTTCAAGGCGGGACTCGGCGCCTTCGACTTCAGCCAGGTCAGCCAGTAGCGGCCCGCCCCGACCTCGATTTCGAAGGGCCGGACCAGCCGTCCTTGGGCGAGGTCTCGCATGAACATATCGGGCGGCGCCAGCGCCACGCCAAGCCCCTGGATCGCCGCCTCGACCATCACCCAGGAGCTGTCGAACACCGGCCCGCGGATCGGCGGCGGCGAGAGGCCGGCGGCCGCGAACCAGTCGGGCCAGTCGGCGGCGCGGTAGCTGCGCAGCAGGGTCTCGCGGAATAGGTCCTGAGGGCCCGAGAGGCGCTCGGCCACCGCTGGGGCGCACAGCGGGCTCATGGGCGCGGCGAATAGCGGCGCGGCCTCGGTCCCGTGCCAGGCCCCGTCGCCGAAGCGGATGGCGCAGTCCAGCCCCTCACCCGCGAGGTCGGCGCGGTTGTTGTTGGTGAAGAGTCGCAGGTCGACGAACGGATGGGCTTCGCGGAAGGCCGGCAGGCGCGGCAGCAGCCAGCCGACCGCGAAGGTGCCGACCACCCCGACGCTGAGCACCTCTGTGACCCGGCCGCCCTCGAAGCGCGCCAGGGTGTCGTCGAGGCGGTCGAACGACTCCCGCACCGACGGCAGCAGGGCCAAGCCCTCGTCGGTCAGGGCCAGACCCCGGGGCAGCCGGCGGAACAGCGTCGCGCCCAGCCGGGCCTCCAAGCCCTTCACCTGATGGCTGATCGCCGCCTGGGTCACGCACAGCTCGATCGCGGCCTTGGTGAAGGACAGGTGGCGCGCCGAGGCCTCGAAAGCGCGCAGGGCGTTGAGGGGCAATTGGGCGCGGCTCAAGCGTCAGACCCTAATCCAGCTAATGGGTGCGCCAAGCTATCGTCGTTTGCGCGGAAAGCCAGGCCTGGGCAGTTTCCGCGTCGAGGAGAACCCCACATGCTGCATCGTAGAACCCTGATCACGGCCCTGGCGGCCGCGCCCGCCCTGCTGTCCGTCGCCGGCCCATCCCTGGCCCGCGACCGCGCCATGGCGACGAAAGACCTTAGCTCACGTATTAACGAATTGGAGAAGGCCAGCGGCGGCCGGATCGGCCTGGCCGTACTGGACACCCACGACGGCCGCCGTTTCGCCTGGCGCGGCGACCAGCGCTTCCGCATGTGCAGCACGATCAAGGCCCCGCTTAGCGCCGCCATCCTGCGCCGTGTCGACCAGGGCCGTGAGCGGCTGGACCGGCGGGTGACCTTCGGGCCCGAGGTGCTGATGGACAACTCGCCGATCGTCGAGAAGCATGTCCAGGACGGCATGACGATCGGCCAGCTGTGCGAGGCGACGATCACGCTCAGCGACAACGCCGCGGCCAACCTGCTGTTCGAGGCCCTGGGCGGCGCGAGCGGCGGCCCGGCGGCCCTGACCCGCTTCCTGCGGGCCATCGGCGATCAGACCACCCGCAGCGACCGGCTGGAGCCGGAACTGAACCGCGGCCCGCCCGACGATCCGCGCGACACCACCACCCCCGCGGCCATGCTGGCGACGTGGAAGACCCTGCTGCTGGACGACGCCCTCTCCCCCGCCTCGCGCCAGCAGTTCCGCGACTGGCTGATCGCCAACAAGACCGGCGACCGGCGGCTGCGCGCGGGCCTGCCGCCCGGCTGGCGCGTCGGCGACAAGACCGGCAACAACGGCCGCGACATCACCAACGACGTCGCCATCGCCTGGCCGCCGGGACGAGGTCCCATCCTGATCGCCGCCTTCCACGACCGCGGCGGCGACGAGGCGGCCCGCAACGCCGTCCACGCGAATGTGGCGCGGGCGGTCGTCGCGGCGGGCTTCGGCGCCTAGCGCGCCCAGCCTTGAGGACCGGGCGCGCGCCGTGGCGGTCGGTGGCTAGAACGCTTCGCCGACCATCTTCTCGCTCAACGCCCACAAGGCCTGGGCGCGCGCCGGGTCGACGGCGTAGGGACGGACGCCAGCACGGAGCAGCGAGTCGCTCTCGACCCGTTCGGCCACGTGACAGTCCTCGCAATAGCGTCCGCCGACGGCCTCGGCCGGCGCTACGACCCCGGCCCACACGCTGGTCGCCGCGCCTTGCGGAATGGTCTTCATCTGGATCGGAGGCTGCCCCTGGGCGGCGGCCTCCGCGTTCAGCTGGTCCAGCCACTGCTGGATGAAGACCGGGTCCAGGTGTCGGCTCAGCTCGGTATGGATGCCGCCCGGATGCACGGCGGCGGCTCGGACGCCGCGCGCCTTGTGCCGCCGGTCGAACTCGACGGCGAACAGGACGTTGGCGGTCTTGGAGCGGCCATAGGCGCCAAACGGCGTGTACTCGGTGGTCTCGAAGTTCGGGTCCTCGAGATCGACGTCCGAGAAGCGATGTCCGGCCGAAGCCAGGGACACCACGCGCGAACCCGCCTTCAGCAGGTCGGCGATGCGGTTGACGAACAGGAAGTGGCCGAGGTGATTGGTCCCAAACTGGGTCTCGAAGCCATCGGCCGTCTTGCCGAACGGCGTCGCCATCACGCCGGCGTTGGCGATGACCAGGTCGAACGAACGGCCATCCTCGACCAAGGCGTCGGCGGCGGCGCGAACGCTCTTCAGGTCGGCCAGGTCCAATTGGATCAGTTGCAGCGAACCGCCGCCGGTCGCGGCCGCTTCGCGCACGGCGGCGGTCGCCGCCTCGGCCTTGCCCAGGTCGCGGGCCGCTCCGACAACGTCGGCCCCGTGCGCCGCCAGGGCTCGGGCGGTCTCGACGCCCAGGCCGGCCGAGACGCCGGTGACCAGCACCCGCTTGCCGCTCAAGTCCACGCCCGCCAGGACGTCGTCAGTGGTGGATTTGGCTCCGAATTGCTCGGTCATGGCTCTCTCGTCCTTGAGGGAATGTTGTCCAAGCTCGCCCAACCGGGTTAAATGGAGGGCAGCTCCGGATACATATTCGGAGGCCTCCTCCGTTTTTCAAGGTCGATGCCCGAAGAATCCGAAACCAAGGCGCGTAAACCCCGCGCCGACAGCCTGCGCAACCGCGAGCTTCTGCTGACCGCGGCCAAGGCGGCCTTCACCGAGACCAGCGCCGAGGCGCCGCTGGAGGACATCGCCCGGCGAGCCGGCGTCGGCATCGGCACGCTCTATCGCCACTTTCCTACGCGCGAGGCCCTGATCGCGGCGGTCTATGCGCGCGAAATCCAGCAACTTGCGGCCTCGGCCGACAGCCTTCTGGCCCAGCGCTCGGCGGGCGAGGCGCTCGGCGCCTGGCTGGATCTGCTGATCGACTACATGGCCACCAAGCGCGTCGTGGCCCCGGCCCTGCGCGCCGATCCGGGCGAGGGCTCGAAGCTCTACGCCGACTCGGGCGCGACGATCCTCTCGACGCTCCAACGGCTGACCGACGCCGCCCACGCGGCCGGCGACATCCGCGAGGACATCGGCTTCGAGGACATTCTGCGGATGATGAGTGGCCTCAGCGTCGGCTACGACCAGCCCGGCTGGGACACCGGCGCGCGGCGGTTGCTGAGCGTGATGATGGCGGGGCTTGGGGCGCGGTGAAGCGCGTCACGCCCCCTCTTCGTCCACGTAGATCACCACCGGCTTGCCGCGCGACAGCGGCTCCCAGCCGGCCTCGATGGCCGAGGCGATGGCCTTGGCGACGATGCGGACTGGGATCTGCGAGGGCTTCAGCGGCGGGGCGCTGAACTTGGGCTTGGGACCGGGCGGGAACTCGATCAGCGCCTCGCGCTGGCCCTCCTTGTGGCGCACGGCGATCACCTTGCCGTGCCGCTCCGACGGGTCGTAGGACCACTGCGGCAGGCGATGCAGGCGCCAGACATACGGGTCTCCATCGACCTCGATGTCGAACTCGACGATCAGCTTGTTGGGTTTAGCCATGAGGGGAGATAGCGCGAAGGGCGCGAGGGGGAAAGTGGCGGGACGCTACGCCCCCAGGAAGTGCAGCCGGATCGTCTCGCGGAACATCAGGACCTGCCGGCTGATCGCCGTGGGGTCGCCCAACGCCTTGGTCAGGGTCAGACCGCCGTAGGTGAAGGCCAGAAGAGCCTCGGCCAGGTCGGCCGCGCTGGCCTTGCCCTTGGGAGGATAAGCGGCGGCGATCTCGTCCAGCCAGTCGATCAGCCGCCCGCGCCACGCCGCGACGCTGTCGAGGGTGGTCTGGCGCAGCGAACGGTCCCAGGCGCGGTCCTGGAAGGTGACCGTGGCTACCATGCAGCCCGGATGGGCGTCGGCGACCTCCGCCATGGCCTCGGCGTAGAGCTTCAGGAACACCAGGAAGGCGTGCAGCGGGTCGTCGCTCAGCTCGCGCGCTCGCAGCATCAGCGCATCGAACGCGCGATTGCTCTCGGCATTGTAGCGTTCGATCAATTGCCGGGCGAGATCGGCCTTGTCGCGGAAATGGTAGAAGAAGCCGCTCTTGGTCAGGCCGGCCGCCTCGACCAGCTCCTCGATCGAGGTCGCGGCGAACCCCTTGCGGATCACCGCCTCGAAGGTCAGGTCGAGTATGCGTTCGCGGGTCCGCTCGCCCTTGCTTTGAGGTTGGAACTCCACCGACGGTGCGGTTTTTTCCGGCGGCTGCGCCGACATTGCTGCTCTCCTCCATCGACCGGCCGCCAAGTCGCTCTGATCATTGCGGAAAATCGGACTTCTCGAAACCGACCGCGTGACCGCTAGTGTCGAGACCGGCTCACCGCGTACTCCATGGCTTCGAGAACAAGGATACGACAGATGGCTGTGAAGGATCAGTACGGGCTCCCGTTGTCGGGCGCCAGCGCCCCGGCGGCGGAACTCTATCAGCAGGCCCTGGACGCCTACCATTGCTATGCCGGCGAGCCAGGTCCTCTGTTGCAACGCGCCCTGGAAGACAGCCCGGGCTTTGTCATGGCCTATGTCCTGCTGGCCTATATGACGCTGATCGGCTCGGATCCGCCGACCGCCCAGGCGGGGGTCGAGGCCTACGAGGCCGCCAAGGCCTTGCCGGCCGACGATCGCGAGGCGGGGCACCTGGCGGCGGTCGCCGCGCTCCTGGGCGGCGAAATGCGCGCCGCCGGCCGCATTCTCGAGGATGTGGCCCTCGCCTGGCCGCGCGACGTGCTGGCGCTGCAGGTCGGCCAGCTGATGGACTTCTCGTACGGTGACAGCCGCATGCTGCGCGATCGCATCGCGCGGGCCTTGCCGGCCTGGTCACCGGGCATGCCCGGACATCACGCGGTTCTGGGCATGCACGCCTTCGGGCTGGAGGAGACCGGCTTCTACACCCGCGCCGAGGCGGTCGGGCGGCGGGCCGTGGAGCTGGAGCCTCGCAACAACTGGGCGCTGCACGCCGTGGCCCACGTGCTGGAGATGCAGGACCGCCGCGAGGAAGGCGTCGCCTGGCTGACGACGAGCAGCGACGTCTGGAGCCGCCAGAGCTTCTTCCAGATCCACAACTGGTGGCACCTGGCGCTGTTCCACATGGGGCTGGGGCGGATCGACGAGGTCCTAGCCCTGTATGACGGGCCGATAGAGGGCGGCCGCTCGACCATGGCCGTCAACCTGGTCGACGCCGCCGCCCTGCTGTGGCGGCTGACGCTGCTGAACGTGGATGTCGGCGAGCGCTGGGCGCGGCTGGCGGACCTGTATGCCCAGCAACCGCGCGGCCTCTACGCCTTCGACGACGCCCACGCGATGATGGCCTTCGTCGGCGCGGGCCGCGAGGCCGAGGCGGAGGCGGCCCTGGCCGCCATGTCCGCCGCGGCGGCGGGCGTCGGCGATAACGCCGGCTTCACCCGGGAGGTCGGGCTGCCCGTGGCGCGAGCCCTGATCGCCTACGGGCGCGGCGAGGACGGCGCGGCGTGCGACCTGCTGCGGCGGGTGCGCAACCACGCCGCCCGCTTCGGCGGCAGCCACGCCCAGCGCGACCTCCTGGACCAGACCCTGATCGCCGCGGCCCGACGGGCCGGCGAGACGAGCCTGGAGCGCGCTCTGCTGGCCGAACGGGCGGCGGCGCTGGAGGCGGCCGCCGCCTAGGGAGGCTTACTGCAGCACCGCCTTGCCGAAGGACAGCTGCCCATCGGCGACCCCGACGGCGATGACGCCGCCGTCCTCGATCTCGCCGGCCAGCAGCTTCTTGGCGATCGGGTCGACCAGCTCCTTCTGGATCACGCGCTTCAAGGGGCGCGCGCCGTAGACCGGGTCGTAGCCCTTGTCGGCCAGCCAGTTCAGGGCCTCGGCGTCCAGCGCCAGGCTCATGCGGCGGTCGGCCAGCAGCTTCTCGACCCGCTGCAGCTGGATGCGGACGATGTCGCCCATGTTGTGGCGCGACAGGCGCTTGAACAGGATGATCTCGTCGATACGGTTCAAGAACTCGGGGCGGAAGTGGCCGCGCACCGTGTTCATCACCATCGGCCGAACGGCCTCGACGTCCTCGCCTTCCTCCTGGTTGGCCAAGTACTCGGCGCCCAGGTTGCTGGTCATGATGATCAGCGTGTTGCGGAAGTCGACCGTGCGGCCCTGACCGTCGGTCAGGCGACCGTCGTCCAGCACTTGCAGCAGCACGTTGAAGACGTCGGGGTGAGCCTTCTCGATCTCGTCGAACAGCACGACCTGGTACGGACGGCGACGGACGGCCTCGGTCAGCGCCCCGCCCTCGTCGTAGCCGACATAGCCGGGAGGCGCGCCGATCAAGCGGCTGACCGAGTGCTTTTCCATGTACTCGGACATGTCCATCCGGGTGATGGCCGCCTCGTCGGCGAACAGGAACTCGGCCAGGCTCTTGGTCAGCTCGGTCTTGCCCACGCCCGTCGGGCCCAGGAACAGGAAAGAGCCGATCGGCTTGGACGGATCCTGCAGGCCGGCGCGGGCGCGGCGGACGGCGTCGGAGACGGCCTCCAGGGCCTCGTCCTGACCGACCACGCGACCGCGCAGCTGGTCTTCCATCTTCAAGAGCTTGTCGCGCTCGCCTTCGAGCATCTTCTCGACGGGCACGCCGGTCCAGCGGCTGACGACGGCGGCGATCTGCTCGGCGTCGACGACCTCGGGCGTCAGAGCCTGGGTGTCGCCCTCCTCGGCTTCCGCCAGGCGCTTTTCCAGGGCTGGGATCTCGCCGTACTGGATCTGGCCGGCGCGGGCGAAGTCGCCGGCGCGCTGGGCGTTGGCGAGGTCGGCGCGCAGGCGGTCGAGGGCTTCACGGGCTTGCGCCGCGCCGCCGACCTTCTCCTTCTCGGCTTTCCACTTGGCGGTCATCTCGTCCGACCGGAACTGCAGATCGTCGATCTCCGTCTCGAGGTTCTCCAGGCGCTGGCGCGAGGCCGCGTCGGTTTCCTTCGAGAGGGCTTCACGCTCGATCTTCAGCTGCACCAGGCGCCGGTCGATCTCGTCCAGCTCCTCGGGCTTGCTATCGATCTGCATGCGCACGCGGCTGGAGGCCTCGTCCACGAGGTCGATCGCCTTGTCGGGCAGGAAGCGGTCGGCGATGTAGCGGTTGCTCAGGGTCGCGGCGGCGACGATGGCGCTGTCGCTGATCCGCACCCCGTGGTGGACCTCGTACTTCTCCTTCAGGCCGCGCAGGATCGAGATGGTGTCCTCGACCGTCGGCTCGCTGACGAACACCGGCTGGAAGCGACGAGCCAAGGCCGCGTCCTTCTCGACGTGCTTGCGGTACTCATCCAGCGTCGTGGCGCCGACGCAGTGCAGCTCGCCGCGCGCCAGGGCCGGCTTGAGCAGGTTGGAGGCGTCCATAGCGCCGTCGGTCTTCCCGGCGCCGACCAGGGTGTGCATCTCGTCGATGAACAGGATGATCGAGCCCTCGGCCGCCGTGGTCTCGGCCAGCACGGCCTTCAGGCGCTCCTCGAACTCGCCGCGATATTTCGCGCCGGCGATCAGGCTGCCCATGTCGAGGGAGAGCAGCTTCTTGTCCTTCAGGCTTTCGGGCACGTCGCCATTGACGATGCGCAGGGCCAGGCCCTCGACGATGGCGGTCTTGCCGACGCCGGGCTCGCCGATCAGGACGGGGTTGTTCTTGGTGCGGCGCGACAGGACCTGGATCGTGCGGCGGATCTCCTCGTCGCGGCCGATCACGGGGTCGAGCTTGCCGTCGCGGGCGGCCTGGGTCAGGTCGCGAGCGTAGCGCTTCAGCGCGTCATAGCCTTCCTCGGCGTTGGCGCTGTCGGCGGTGCGGCCCTTGCGGACGGCGTTGGCGGCGGTCTCCAGGCTCTGGGCCGAGACGCCGGCTTCCTTGAAGAGCTTGGCCGCCTCGCCGCCTTCCTTGGCGATGGCGATCAGCAGGCGCTCGGTGGTGACGAAGGCGTCCCCCGACGTCTTGGCGGCCTTCTCGGCCTCGGCGAAGACTCGGGCGGTGTCGGGCTTCATGTAGAGCTGGCCGCCGGCGCCGTCGACGCGCGGGGTCTTGGCCAGCAGGGTCTCGACGCCGCCGTCCAGCTGGTCGGGGCGGCCGCCGGCGCTCTGGATCAGGGCGCGGGAAAGCCCGTCCTTCTCCTCGAGCAGGACCTTCAGAATGTGTTCGGGCGCGAACTGCTGGTGGCCCCGCGCGAGGGCCAGGCTCTGGGCAGACTGAACGGCCTGCTTGGCGCGATCAGAGTAGAGATCGATGTTCATAATGTCCCCTTCCTAGGCGGATCAGGACACGTCGCCTTGATCAAGCACAACGCATCCTGAGGGGCATTTAGGTGTGGCCGTTCAGCCACACAAGGCCCTACCAGCCCTTGCTGGCCAGATATCGTTCCAGCGCCTGAATCCGCACCGTGTCCGAAGGGTGGGTCGAGCCCAGATCCCCGCCGCCCTGGCCCTTGGCCTGGTCCATCGCCTGCATGTTCTGCCACAGCTTCACCGCCTCGCGGGGGCGGTAGCCGGCGCGCTGCATGAAGTCGACGCCCATGCGGTCGGCCTCCAGCTCCTGCTTGCGCGAGAACGGCAGCAGCACGCCGTACTTGGCCGCGTCGTCGCCGTGGTCCTTCAGCAGCTTGCCAAACTCGGTGCCGCCCGTCGCCGCGCCGGCGATGCCGAGCAGCACCTTGGCCGTGGTCTGCTGAGAGGCGCGCTCGGCGGCGTGGCGGGCGACGACGTGGCCGGCCTCGTGGCCGATCACGGCGGCCAGCTGGTCGTCGTTCTGCACCATGGCCAAGAGACCCACCGTCACCCCGACATGGCCGCCCGGCAGCACGAAGGCGTTCGGCGCCTCGTCCAGGAACACCGCGTAGTCCCAAGGCCGGTCGGAAAGGCCCGCGGCGTTGATCACCCGCTGGCCGACGGCGCGGACCCGGTCGTTCTTGCGCGGTTCCTTGGAGATGTAGGCCGTACGCAGGGTGTCGGCCCAGGCCTTCTCGCCGTCGCGGGCCAGGTTGTCGTCGTTGACGATCAGCAGCTGATCGCGCCCCAGGTCGGCGTTGTAGGCGCAGCCGCCCAGAGCCGTCGCGGCGGCGAGATAGAGCGGCAAGGTCAGGCGGCGCATGGCGATCAGTATGTTTCCAACTCGACACAAGCTTATCGGCGACCCCGGCGTCGAGGCAACGGCCTCGGATCAGACTTACCGAATTGTCATGCCCGCCGAACGCTGTCCCTGGTCCTGATCAGCGCCGCAATTCCAGCAGGTCCAGCTTCGACTCCTGCTTGGGCCACGGCAGGGCCAAGCGATAGCGGCCGGCGCCGATGCGCTCGAACACGCCGACCTGGTCGCGCTCGGAATCGCGGCCGTAGCGCGCGCGGCCTTCGTCGACGCCCCAGGCCACCGCGCCCAGGAACACGAGGCGACGCGGGGCCTCGGGATAGAGATTGCCGGACTGGCGTTGCGAGCCGGTGACCTTTTCCAGCACTAGGTCGCCGCCCGGCGTCAGCGCCACCCGGCAGCGGAACCAGCCGTAGGCGACGAACGGCAGGCCGTTGTTGGGCGAGCCCAGCTTGATCGTGCGGCAGCGGTAGCTTCCCGGAGTCGGCTGCGGACGGGACAACGAGACACGAGGATCGGTCACGGCGCCCAGGGCCTTCACCTGCCGCCCGTAGCCGCCGGCGCGCGCCTGGGCCAGCGCTTCGCTCCAGGCCTGATCCAGACGCTCCAAGCGACGGACGTCTCCGGGCTTGGCGTCAGCGCGCCAGTCGCCCGACGCGGCCGCAAAAGCAGCCGAGGCCGATCCGGCGGCGAAGATGGACAGGGCAAGGGCGGCGGCGAGGCGCATGGGCGGCTCCTGAGCTTGACGACCAGGGCCTAACGCCAGGCGGCGGCGGAAGTTCGACTCGGGCTGGACGCGGCGCCTAGTTCAGAGTCTCGAGGATCCGCGCCAGTTGGCGAGGATCGATCGGCTTGGAAAGGATGGGGACGTCGCGCAGATCCGATCGCACGCCCTGCGCGCCATAGCCGGTGACGAAGGCGAAGGGCACGCCGCGCGAGCGCAGCATCTCGGCGGTCTCGAACGAGGTCTCTCCGTCGCCCAGGTTTACGTCCAGCAGCGCGAAGTCGAACTCTTCGTCCTCCACGGCCCGCATCGCCGCCCGCGCCGAGGCGGCCGGACCGACGACCCTATAGCCCAGGTCACCCAGCAGATCCTCGACCAGCATCGCGACGAAGATCTCGTCCTCGACGACGAGAATCCGGATCGGATCAGGCCGCGCCGCTGATGAAACGGTTCGACTGGCCGGTGCGGGCGAGTTCCGCGTCGATCTCGCAGATGACACCCGCCGGTCGGTAGTCGAGAGCGACGGAGCCGCCAAGCTCCCGCGCCAACCCGCCGGTGATGAGACGGGTGCCAAAACCCTGACGCGTCGGCTCGGTGACAGGCGGCCCATCGGTTTCCTCCCAGCGCAGTTGCAGCCGCTCGCCGGGCGCGTCCTCGGTCCGCCTCCAGGTCAGGCGCACCTGCCCATCGGGGTGGGAGAGCGCGCCATACTTGGCGGCATTGGTCATCAGTTCATGCAGCGCCATGGATAGGGCCAAGGTCGCCTTTGGCGCCAAGCGGACCGGCGGCCCGTCGACGCAAAACCTTTCCGCCTCGCCATGGGCGGCCACCACGGCGTCGACGATGTCGGCGAGATCCGCGCCGTCCCAGCTCTCGCGGGTCAGGATGTCGTGCCCTTGCGCCAGCGCCAGAAGACGACGGGTCAGGCTCTCCCGAGCCCCCTCCAGGTCGTCGGCGTTGCGCAGCGTCTGTCCGGCGACGGACTGAACCGTGGCCAGGGTGTTCTTCACCCGGTGGTTCAGCTCGTTGATCATCAGCCGCTGCAGCTCTTCGGCGCGGCGGCGATCCGTCACGTCGCGCATGACCCCCGTGAAGAACCGGCGATCATCGTCGCGCCATGCGGCGATCGACAGCTCCAACGGAAATGTCGTCCCGTCGCTGCGCCGGCCGCTGACTTCCCGTCCTATGCCGATGATCCGGCGCTCGCCCGTGCTGTGGTAGCGCTCCAGATAGCCGTCGTGTTCGCCGTGATAGGGCTCAGGCATCAGCCGGTTGACGTTCTGGCCGATCATGTCGGCGGCCGAATAGCCAAACAGGCGCTCGGCGGCTGGATTGAACGCCTCGATCCGTCCGCGTTCGTCGATGACCACGATGGCGTCGACCGCCGTGTCGACGATAGCGCGATAGCGCGCGTCGTCCGCAGCGGCCGCGCGCCGCTGGGCTGAAGGTTCAGGGGTAAGCTTACGCGCTCCGGCCATTGTCGGCTCCGCCCTGTTGTCGATTCAGACCCTATCGTGGAAGTTGGCGCCCCACTAGAGCCTCACGGGCGACGGGAGGGCCGATCCCCCGAGACGGATCGACGCATACGAACGCCCAACGAAAAAGGGAGCCGCTTTCACGGCTCCCTTTCGCATTCAGTCCCGAAGGGATCAGCCTTCGTCGGAGCCAGTGTCGGCCGGAGCCGCCTCGCTGGCCTCGAAGCTGCGCGGGGCGCGGCGGCGGCGGGGCTTCTTGACCTCTTCGCCGTCGGCCGAGGCTTCGGGCGCGGGCGCCGCCTCGGGGGCGGCGCGTTCGGTCTTGCGGCCGAGGAACGCCGGGGCGTGGCTGACGGCGCCGTCCTGGCCGCGCAGCAGGGGCGAGCCCTCGCTGGCCGGGGCCTCGGCGGTCAGGGGCGAGGCTTCCGGCTCGATCACGGCCAGCGGATCGCGCTCGCCGCGCGGCTGCCAGTCGCGATCGCGGTTGCGGTCGCGGCGGCGGCGGCCCTCACGGAATTCGCCCTGCCCCTCGCCTTGCGGCTGCTCGCCCTCGGCGGCGGGACGGTCGTCGCGGGGGCGCTCGTCCCGGGGACGGTCGTCACGGTCGCGGAAGCGGTCTTCGCGCGGCCGGTCGTCACGCGGACGATCGTCGCGAGGACGGTCATCACGCGGACGATCGTCGCGAGGACGGTCATCACGCGGACGGTCGTCACGGGGCCGATCATCACGGGGACGGTCGTCTCGATTGCGGTCACGGTCGCGGTCGTCGCGGTCGCGCCAGCGGTCGCGGCGGCCTTCGCCTTCGCGGGGGCGGTCGTCGCGGTTGCGGTCACGATCCCGGTTGCGATCGCGGTCGCGGCTTTCGAAGCGGTCGCGCCGCTGCTCGCCGGTCTCGCCGTCGGCGCCTTCGCCCTGGGCCTGCTCGGCCGGAGCCTCGCTGACTTCCGGCTCTTCCGGCGGCTCGGCCTCGAAGTCGATCTCGTAGGCGGCGTAGACGTCCTTGCCGACGATGTCGGACACCGGACGATTCGGCTGGATGGCCCGCAGGACGCGGAAGTAGTGCTCGGCGTGCTGGAGATAGTTTTCCGCGAGCACCCGGTCGCCGGACGACGAGGCGTCACGGGCCAACTGCTGGTACTTCTCGTAGACGCTCTGGGCCGCGCCGCGCACCTTCACGCCTTCCGGACCGTTCGAATCGAACGCGCGGTTGGCGTTGTGCTGCTGAGGCTTGCCACCGTTGCCGCCACGATTGTTGCGGCCGCGCTGGCGCTTCATGCCCTTGAAATCTCTCATGTTCTCTTCTGGACCTGTCCGGAGGGTCAGTCTTGAGGCTGGCGCATCCGGCCTTGTTGGTCTCTGGGCGGGTCGAACCCTGTTCGTTTCAGAGACACTGGTTTCCGTAGAGCCCCCGCCCTGCTCTTTGCGGCGCGGCGACCGGCGGACCGGGCGCGCCTGCCGAGGGGGTGTCGCGAGCGCTCGAAGCGCTAACTTTTCCCGTCACCCGGCGATCTGGAAGGAGACATGACTCGTCTAGCGGTTCACGCCCCGGTTTCCAAGGGATTTTTCACCCCGGTCACCACACGGTCGTGCGTGGACAGGTCCTTGGTCGTCCGCACCTGCTGGGCGCCCGCCGCGTTGAACAGGCTTTCGACCGCCTTAGACTGGTCGTAGCCAATCTCGACGGCGAACATGCCGCCGGGCTTCAGCACCCGCAGAATCTCCGGCGCCAGCAGGCGATATGCGTCCAGGCCGTCGGCGCCGCCGTCCAGCGCCAGGCGGGGTTCGTGGTCGCGCACCTCGGGCTCCAGAGTCTCGATCACCGCCGACGGGATATAGGGCGGATTGGAGGCGACGAGGTCGAAGCTGGCGTCGGCCAGGCCCGCCGTCCAGTCGCCGTGCAGGAAGGTCGCGCGGTTGTTGAGATCCAGATTGGCGGCGTTGTCGCGCGCCACGGCCAGGGCCTCGCTGGAGGCGTCCACGCCCAGACCCTTGGCCGCCGGCCGCTCGGCCAGAACCGCCAGCAGGATCGTGCCCGAGCCGACGCCCAGGTCCAGCATCGAGAACGGCATGGCCTCGGGGAACGCCTTCAGCACCTCGTCTACGATGACCTCGGTCTCGGGACGCGGGGTGAGGACGTTCTTGTTCACCTGCAGCAGGATCTTCCAGAAGCCCTTGCGGCCGATGATGTGGCTGACCGGCTCGCGGCGGGCGCGGCGCGTCAGGAACTCGTCCAGCATCGCCGCCTGTTCGGCGGTGAGTTCGCGATAGGGATCGGTGACGATCTCGGTGCGGGTGACGCCGGCGGCGACTTCCAGCATCAGGCGCGCGTCGATCGACGGCTGATCGATGCCGGCGTCCTTCAGACGATCCTTGGCGGCAGTCCAGGCTTTGACGAGGGTCTGGGTCATGGGCCGGGATTTAGCGCGTCGGCGGCCGGGTGGCGAGATTGAATGCGGTACCAAGTTTTGGTATTTTCCGCTTAACCTGGAGGTCGCCATGAGCAAGAACACCTCGATCGTCCTTAGTGAGCATTTTCAGTCCTTCATCACGGAGAAGGTCGAAGAGGGACGATATGGCTCGGCGAGCGAGGTCGTTCGCGCCGGACTACGCCTGCTGGAGGATCACGAAGCCAAGCTCACGGCGCTCCGGACCGCCGTGAGGGAAGGCTTTGAGAGCGGCAAGCCCGAGCCGTTCGATGTCGACACCTTCCTCGCGGAGGTCAACACGGACTACGACGCCCAGTCGTGAGCCACTATGAGCTGACGCCGCTAGCGCGCTTCGATATGCGCGAAATCTGGACCTACACCGTTCGTCAATGGGGCCGAAGGGTCGCCGACGGCTACATTCGCGACCTGTCCACCACGCTCGAAAAGATCGCCCGTGAACCTTACGTCGGCGTCGCTGCGGAATGGATCGAAGAGGACTGCCGAAAGTACGTCTTTCGGTCCCACGTCATCTTCTATACGCCGATGAAGGAAGGTGTGGTCGTCGCCCGTATACTCCATCAACAGATGGATGCACCAAGCCGCCTAGGTTAGAGCCACCCCATCCCCCTCGCCCACCGCGCCGGCGGCCGTCACGGTCAGATAGATCCCGCAGAACATGTGGCCGTAGTGGTCGAACAGCGCCTTGACGAGGTCGGCGTCGCGCTCGCCCGTTTCCGGATCAACGTGCGTGGCGGCGCAACGGACGATGGGCTTGAGAACCTGGGCGGTCGCGCCGCCGATCGTCAGCGTCCGGCCCGTCCAGCCATTTTCGGCCCAGGCCGGCCAGCCCTCGACATAGAGGTTGGCGCGGAAACGCAAGGGGTCCAGGTCGCGGCCGAGGCGTTGGGAAAGATCGCGCACGCTGGCCAGGTTCACGATCGAGACGAAGCCGGACTTGCTATCCATGAACCGGTGCGCGCCGGGGCCTTCGAGAACCCGCAAGGGACCGCGGGCTTCCTCGCCGAGGAAGGCGGTTAGCCAAGCCTCGAAGTCCGCGCGGCCATCCGCGCCACGCAGGTCTCCAGCGAAATCGGGATGGCCGTCGGCCTTGGCGCTCAGCACCCCGGTCGCCTCGTCATAGGCGGTGCGAACCCGGGCGACGGCCGGAATCTTGGCCAGCACCGTGAACTTCATCTTCGACACGTGGTCGGGCGCAGCTGGATCAAAGCCGCTGGGCCCGTCCTCGACCGCATAAAGCCGGTCGCAGGGGAAGCAGGCTTCGCGCTCCAGCGTGACCGAGGCCAGGCGCTCGGGCGTGAAGCCCTTGACGGGGTGGCGGTAAAGCGAGGCGATGCGGGCGTCCATGGGCGCAACATCCGGCTCGACTCGCCGCATGGCAAGGCTTGGTTGGCCTCGCGCGGAACGTCGGGAGCCCGTCGGGGTTCTGGTAGGTCCGGAGGCGCACCCTATGCCCGACGCTAGCCTGCGTCCCATCCTGTCCTGGCTGAAGTCGCGGCCCTATCATCTGGCGCCGTGGATCGTACTGCTGGCCGCCGCGCCGTTCGCCCTGCCCCGCAAGCGAGCGGAGACCCAGCTGGTCGATCCGCCCGGCCTGTCGGAAGACCGCGCCATGCCGCCGCACGAGTTCGACGCGGCCGAGCCGCGGCGGGGCCGCGCGGCGCGTCATCCCGTCCACATTCCGCTGCTCGGCTGGCGAGACATCGTCTGGCGCACCTGGCGCGAGATCACCGTCGACCGGCTGCCCGCCGTGGCCGGGGGCGTGACCTTCTACACCCTTCTGGCCCTGATCCCGGCGATCGGCGCCTTCGTCTCGCTCTATGGCCTGTTCGCCGATGTGCGGACGGTCGAGCAGCAGCTGCGCGACATGGCCGGCGTCTTCCCGCCCAGCGTCGTCCAGATCGTCGGCGAGCAGATGCTGCGTCTGGCCAGCCAGGGCGAGGCCAAGCTGGGCCTGGCGTTCGCGTTCAGCCTGCTGCTGTCGGTGTGGAGCGCCAACGCCAGCATGCGCACGCTCTTCGACGGCCTGAACATCGCCTATGACGAGGAAGAGAAGCGCCACATCGTCCGGCGCACCCTGCTCAGTTACGCCTTCACCTTCTGCGCCCTGGTCTATGCGGTCGCGGTGTCGGCGGTCTTGATCGTGACCCCCCTGTTGCTGAAGGCCGCCCGGCTGTCGGCGCTGGACAGCTACTGGGCGCCGATCCGCTGGTTGATGGTGATGGCCATGACCGCCGTCGCCTTCGCCGTGCTCTATCGCTTCGCTCCCAGCCGGGCGCAGGCGCGATGGCGCTGGGTGTGGATCGGAGCGGCGACGGCGTCGGGAGGCTGGCTGATCGGCTCGCTGGGCTTTTCGACCTACGTCAATCGCGTGGCCCATTTCGACGCCGCCTACGGCCCGCTCGGCGCGATCATCGCCTTCATGGTCTGGGTCTGGTTCTCGATCATGGCCATCCTGGTCGGGGCCGAGCTGAACGCCGAGATCGAACACCAGACCGCCATCGACTCCACCACCGGCCCCGAGCAGCCGATGGGCGCGCGCGGAGCGGCCATGGCCGACACGGTGGGCCTGGCCTTCCATCCCTGGGAGCTGATCAAGCGGGAAGCCGGCGCCGTGCGGCGCATGACCGGCGGCGCCTGGAAACGCGTACGCCGGCGTTAAGCCTTCGGCTGGATCCGCGAGGGCTTGATGGCGCGCAGGGCGAACTTGAAGCCCTCGCCGTTGTCCTCGCTGAAGGCCAGATCGAAGTCGGCCTGGTAGAAGGCGCGATAGTCGGTCATCGCCGTCCGCCCCACCTGCTCGTAACGGGGCTGCTGCAGGAAGACGAGCGTTTCGGGCTGGATCACCCGCGTATGCCCCGGATCCCCCCAGGCCCAGCGCGACGTCACCGACGGGCAGGTGGCGCACAGCAGGCCGCCATGCTTCAGGATGCGCCAGAACTCGCTGAACTGCGCCAGGAAGAACCGCCAGTCGCCCTGCTGCCCCGTGTGCTCCAGCACCTCGTAGGCGTGGATCTCGTCGAAGTGGTCGTCGGCGAACGGATAGGGAAGATTATTCAGGTCGTGGATGACGTCCGCGCCGGAGTGCGGATCGATGTCCAGCGTGGTGAGGTCCTTCCACCCGGGATTGGAAGCGTCGCCGACACGTTTGTCGCGGCTGTTGCCGCAACCGATCAGAAGTTCCGGCATGTCCCCCCCCCTTGGATAGGCCCTGGAGTTTGGGCCTAGCTTCACGCTAAGCGATTCGAGCTCACCCGCTGAACGGAAACTCCATGGCCCTGCTGACGCCCTACCAAGACCACGAGCTGGCCGACATCGTCGCCCTGGTGAACTCGGCCTATCGGGGAGAGCTGGCGGCCCAGGGCTGGACCAGCGAGAGCTATCTGCTGGGCGGCCAGCGGACGGACGAAGCGAGCCTGCGCGACGACCTCGCCGCCAAGCCGGGGTCAACCATCCTGACCTTCCGCGACGCCCCCGAAGACAAGCCCCATGCCTGCGCCTGGCTGGAACCGACCGATGGCGGGGCCTGGTACGTCGGCATGATCACCGTCTCGCCCCTGCGCCAGGACGGCGGCCTGGGCCGCGCCATGCTGGAGGCCTGCGAGGCGCATGCGAAGGCCCACGGCGGAACGCGCATGAAGATGACCGTCATCTCGGTCCGCGACACCCTGATCGCCTGGTACCAGCGCCGCGGCTACAGCCTGACGGGCGAAACCCAGCCCTTCCCCTACGGCGACGAGCGCTTCGGCCAGCCCCAGCGCGACGACCTGGCGTTCGTCGTGCTGGAGAAAGGGCTCTGAGCATCTTCCGATAAGTGTGAAACGGTTATCGGATAAAAAATGCGCTTCGAAATAGCGGCCGGCATTACCGAACCTTAAGTAGCTCCTCGCCCCACGGCGCCGTCACATGCCGGCGCTTTCCGCTGAGGGGTCTTCCATGTCGTTCCTGTACCGCGCGGCCGCTGGCGCCGCGCTCGCCCTCGCGCTCGTCGCGTCGACCGCCGCCTCGGCCGCTCCGACGCCCGTGCCGCTGGGCCAGACCCTGGCGCGGTTCGACAAGCTCAAGCCCGCCACGCACCGCTATCTGCGCTATCGCCAGAAGGGCGACACCATCACGCCGCTGGACGTCTGGACGCGCGAGATCCGCATCGAGCCCGACGCGGCTGGCGTCAAGCGCCTGCACATCGTCCAGCACTGGGACGGGTCGACGCCCGGGACGGTCAAGACGATCGACTCCTGGTTCGAGCTCGGGACCTTCCGCCCGTTCACCCACCAGCGCAGCACCACGGGCAAGGACGGCCAGACCAAGATCGAGGGCTTCGACTTCAAGCCCGACCGGATCGTCGGCCTCAAGGACCTGCCCGGCAACGCCCAGGCCGCCTACGACATGGCCTCGCCTCAACCGGCCTTCAATTTCGAGACCGACATGGAGACGCTGCAGGCCCTGCCGCTGACGACGGGCTATGAGGCGCAGATCGTCTTCCACCATCCGGGCGGCGAGGCGCCGGCGCCGTACCACTTCAAGGTGACAGGCTCGGAGACCCTGACCAGCTCGGCGGGCGGCAAGGTCGACTGCTGGGTGATGACCACCGACTACAACCACCCCGAATGGGCGCCGGCCCGCTTCTGGCTGGCCAAGGACAGCCAGGTGGTGGTCAAGGTGCTCTCGCCCGCGCCGGACGGGTCGATCTGGGTGAAGACGCTGCTCTGGTGAGCGCGATGGTTGCGCCCCCTCCGTCACGATGCGTATCCGCATCGCGCCACCTCCCCCGCTTCGCGAGGGAGGAGGAAGCTCCTCCTCACCCGTAGCGCAGCGTGCGGGGGAGGTGGCGCGGCGCCGATAGGCGACGTGACGGAGGGGGCGCTCCCCGCCTCAGATCACCGCCCGCGACCGCTCGCCGACCTCGCTCGATAGCGCGCCGGCGACGATCTCCAGGCCCTGGCGCAGGGTCTGGCGGTCCGGCGCCGCGCCCAGGCAGACGCGCACGCCGGTGACGAGGCCGGGCGTGACGATCGGCGCGTCGGGCGGGGTCACCTCGGCGCCGCCGCGCAGGGCGCGACCGGCCAGGCGCTCGGCCTCCAGTTCGCTCATCGGCAGCCAGACATGCGGCGCACAGTCCGAGCGCGGCGGCTCGATCGCGGAGCCCAGGATGTCCCGCGCCAGGGAAAGCCGCGCGGCGGCCTCCTCGCGCACCTCGGCGACGATCTGGTCCGCCGCGCCGTCCTCGATCCACTGGGTGGCGACCAGGCCGCCGAAGCCCGAGGGCGCGTAGGTCAGGGCCCGCACGGCGTCCAGCACCCGCTCGAACGCGGCCTCGGTCGGCGCGACCAGGAAGCCGGCGCGCAGGCCCGGCCCCAATGTCTTGGAGACGCCCGAGACATGGAAGGTCCGCTCCGGCGCCAGCAAGGCCAGGGGTGGCGGCGCGTTCGGGGCGTAGGCGCCGTAGATGTCGTCCTCGATGATCGTCAGGTCGAGACGCCGCGCGAGCGCCGCGATCGCCTCGCGCCGCGAGACGCTCATGATCCGGCCGGTGGGATTCTGCAGCGTGGGGATGACCGACAGCACCCGTGCGCCGGTGGCCTTCACGGCCGCTTCCAGCGCATCCGCCGCCAGGCCTTCCTCATCCAGCGCCACGCCCTGCGGCCGCAAGCCCATGTGTGCGGCCAGCGCCTTGACGCCGTTATAGGTCGAGGCCTCGCACAGCACGGCGTCTCCGGCGCGCGCGACCGCGCCCATGGCCAGCGCCAGGCCCTGCTGGGCGCCGCCGCAGCAGACCAGCCGCGACACATCGGCGCCGTCAAAGCCGCCGAAACGCTGGAGCCACTGCGCCCCGGCCCGCCGTTGCGCCTCGTGTCCCGCCGCCGGGGCGTAGGCCAGGTGCTCGAGCAAGTCCGGCCGGCGGCGAAGGCGCGCCATGGCCTCGGCGATGCGGCTGGCGGCGGGTCCGGCGGGGGCGATGTTCTGGGCCAGGTTGACCGGCCCCTCGCGGACCGGCGCGCGGTGATCGGCCGGCGCGTTGACGAAGCTGCCCCGGCCGACATGGGCGCTGACCAGCCCGGCCTTCTCGGCCTCGACATAGGCGCGGGTGACGGTCCCGAGGCCTATCCCGAGACGATAGGCCAGGTCCCGCTGCGGCGGCAGACGCGCGCCGGCCGCCAGCGCGCCCGAGGCGATGTCGGACCGCAACGCCGCGACCAGCCGCTCGTAAAGTGGGCCCTCGCCGGCGGGAAGGTCGGGCGTCCAGGGGGCGGCCAAGGCGATCTCCTTATTGTCATTATGACAATATGCAATTTGACTCGCGATACAATGGAAATCATCACAGTGACATTATGCCCTCTCCTACCGAGACAAAGAGGCCGCGATGACTTCGGAACTGCTGCTCGCCTACGTCCTGTTCTGCTTCGCCACGGCGGGAACGCCGGGCCCGAACAACATGATGCTGCTGGCCTCGGGCGCGAATTTCGGCTTCCGACGCACGGTGCTGCACATCCTGGGCATCAGTTGCGGCCTGGGCTTCATGGTGCTGTGCATGGGTCTCGGCCTTGGAAGCGTGTTCAAGGCCTTCCCCGTGCTGCACGAGATCCTGCGCTGGGTCGGGGCGGCCTACATGCTTTGGCTGGCCTGGAAGATCGGGACTTCGGACAAGGTCAGCGACCGCCAGGCCGCCAGCCGGCCGATGACCTTCGCGCAGGCGGCGGCGTTCCAGTGGGTCAATCCCAAGGCCTGGGCCATGGCGCTTGGCGCGGTGACGACCTATGCGCCGGAGGGCGGATCGTGGACGGCCGTTCCGCTGCTGGCCGGGACCTTCATGCTGGTGGGCGCGCCCTGCAGCGCCGCGTGGGCGGGCTTCGGCCAGGGCTTGAGGCCGTTCCTGGACCGTCCCGCGGTCCTGCGGACCTTCAACGTGACCATGGCCGTGCTGCTGGTGATCTCGCTGGCGCCGATGGTCTTCGAGCATGGCAAGCCGCCGGCGTTCCCGGCGCGAGACCTGGCGATCAGCGCGCCGCCGATCGTCGTCACGCCCTGGCGGGGCTAGGCCTTCGCCCAAAGAAAAAGGCCGGCCCCTTTCGGAGCCGGCCCCTGACTGACAACCCGAAGGTTGGCGGTCCTTAGTACTCGAAACGCACGCCCACCTTGAACGTCCGGCCGATCAGGCCGGCGTAGTGCCAGGTGGTCAGGAAGTTCGGAGCCGACGAATAGGCGCCCGGCGCGATCGGAGCCTTCTTGTCGAACACGTTGCCCACGTTGGCGTACAGCTGCACGCCGTCCTTGACCTGGGCCGTCGCGTTCATGTCGACGTTTATGAAGCTCTTGATCTTGCAGAACTTGTTGGCGACGGCCGGGCTGCCCGAACCACCGTACGGGTTGCCCGGAACGCATTCCGTGCTGCCGTTGGTGTCCGCGGCGACCGACTTGATGCTGCCGACGTAGTAGGCCGTGGCCGACAGGGTGTACCGCTCGCCGAAGGCCAGGGTGTTCTGCCAGTTGCCCTTCCACTCGGGCGTACCGTTGCCCGACGAAAGGTCGTACGGGCCGAGGGTCCCGGCGTACTTCTCGACTTCGCCGTCCGAGGTGTGCAGGTCGTACTTCAGGACGTGCGTCACTTCCAGGCGGCTGGTCCACTTGATGTCGGCCGGCAGGTTGAAGCGGCCCGTGGCCGAGAAGTCGACGCCCGAGGTCTTCGAGTAGTCGGCGTTCACGTACGGGACGTTGATGATCAGCACGCGCGGCAGAGCGGTCGGGAACAGCGGATCGACGGCGTCGGTCACGTTGCACGAATAGCCCGCGCCCACGGCCGCGACAGCGGCGCAAGCGTCGGCCAAGTTCGTCTTGCTGTAGTAGGCGTTGACCGCGTCGCTGATCTTCGGACCGGAAACGATCAGGTCCGACTTTTTGACGTCGTAGTAGTCGACCGTCAGGCTCAGCCAGCGGGTCGGCTCATAGATCGTGCCGAGGGTGAAGCTGCGCGACTTTTCCGGCTTCAGGTCCGGGTTGCCGACGACGCCGCGGCCCAGGCTGTAGGACTGCGAGTACGGGTTGCTGGTGCCGCCATGCAGGGCCTGGAAGGCGGCCGGCGGCGTCGTGGACACGAAACCGGCGTACTGCGAGCGCGGGCCCGATTCAGCGAAGGTCGGCGCGCGGAAGCCCTTAGAATAGGTGCCGCGGAAGGCCAGTTGCTTGATCGGCGTGAACTTCGCGCCGAACTTCGGCGAGAAGTTGTTGAAGCCTTCCGAGTAGTCGTCGTAGCGGCCCGACACGTTCAGTTCGAGGGTGTCGTGGACCGGCGCGGCGATTTCGAAGAAGGCGGCCTTGACCGTGTGCTTGCCGAACGCCGAGGCGGTCGACAGGCCGTAGGTGTCCAGGCGGGCGTTCTGGTTGTTGTTTTCCAGAACTTCCTTACGCGCTTGGGCGCCAACGGCCAGCATCATGTCGCCGCCCGGCAGGGCCCACAGACGCTTGGTGATCGAGGCGTCGATCGACATCAGCGACGAGTGCGACGGGGTCACCTTGTCCGGCGAGATCGCGTTGCGGACGGCCGCGGAGTTCTGCGACGGATCGACGAAGTTGTACGAGCCCGTGTTGATCGCGTTGGTCAGGGCCGCGATGTTCAGCAGGCCGTGTTGCGTCAGACGCAGGTTGTCGCGAGCGCCGACGGCTTCGACACGCCAATGCCAGTCGTCGCCGAACGAGCCGTTGAAGCCCATCGTGCCACGGATGACTTCGTTGTCGCGTTCGCTGCCGGCCGGCAGGTCGCCGAATAGGTAGTAGAGGCGCGCGGCGCCGTTGGCCGGGTCGGCGGCGAAGGCGGCCGCGTACGGGTTGTTCGGGTTCAGACGACGGTCGACGGCGGTCGAGCAGTTCACGCCGGTCGAGCAGACGTAGACCGGCAGGACGATGCCCGGGTTCGACGAGGCCAGCGACGGCGCGCCGCCGAAGGGCTGGGTCGCCCGGACAGCCGACGGCGTGCCCTTGATGCTGACATAGCTCTTGGAATAGCTGCCGGTCGCGTAGCCTTCGACGTTCTCGTTCAGGCGGAAGCTCAGGCGGCCGTTGAAGGCGTAGCGCTTCTGCTTCGGCGCGATCTGGCGATAGGTGTCGACCAGGTCCCACTTACAGCCGACGCCACGGTTCGTGAGGTTGGTCGACGTGTAGGAGCCGTTGGCGCAGTTCGAGTTCAGCGTGGTGTAGTTGTAGTAGTTCTGCGTCTTGCCCGCGCTGTCGATATAGGTGCCGCTCGGGATCAGCGCCGTGCCGCCCGCAAGCGGATTGTTCAGGTCGCTCTGGGTCGTGCGGACCACGACGGCGTTCGGCGTCGCGGTGGTCAGCGAGCTGTCGGCGGTGTTGTTGTCCAGGCCGCCGATCGAGCTCAGGTCCTGAGTGTTGTACGGGAAGCCGCGGCTGTGGTTGGTGACCCGGCCGTTCGTCTGGTACTCGGCGTTGACATAGACGTTCCAGCCGGTCTCGGCGTAGTCGCCATAACCCAGGGTGATGTCAGCGCGGCGGTGTTCGGCGTCGCCACGGTCGCTCTCGCCGGCTTCCATGCTGCCCTTCACGCCGACGAATTGCTTCTTCAGCTTCAGGTTCACCACGCCGCCGATGGCGTCGGCGCCGTACGACGACGAGGCGCCGTCCTTCAGCACTTCGATCCGGTCGATCAGGCTGAACGGAATGGAGTTCAGGTCGACATAGGCGTTGTGACCGTCATCGTTCAGCGGGAAGTTGGTCGAGCGCAGGCCGTCGACCAGCACCAGGGTCGACGAAACGCCCAGGCCACGCAGCGACACGGCCGAACCGCCGGCCGAGAAGCCGCTCTGGAAACCGGTGCCGATCGAGCCGGCGCCGTCGGCCGAGATCGAGCGGATGGCGTCGGCGGCGGTGGCGATGCCCGCGCGCTCGAGGGTTTCGGAGGTCAGCACGGTGACCGGCGACGGGGTCTCGGTGTCGGTGCGGCGGAACAGCGAACCGGTGACGACGATCTCTTCGACTTCGGTCTGGTCGCTAGCTTGACCGGCGGGCGCGGTCTGGGCGGCGGCCTGGCCGGCGAACACCATCGCGGCGGCCGTGCAGATCATCGAGGACGCCAGCAAGCGCCCCCTCACGGAACTCATTCTCATTTTTAGGACTCCCCTAATATAACGGTGTGCGCCGAAAAGAAGCGCACTCCGAACCCCTCTCGAGTTCGAAATCAGGGAGCTACGGAGCCAACCCGTCCACGGTCAACGAACATTGATGTAATGAAATAAACTCTAATCTGACTGTCGCATTATGGCCACATCATTACATTCGCGTAACCTCGTTACATTAGATGTCATCTTCAATATTTATTGTCGAGCCGAAAGAATAGCTTCAGGACTGGATATGCTGATTTTTTCGGCAATCGATAAGGCCCGAGGGGAACGACATTTGTACATTTAAAACTGTATATGAATTTTAGAAAATGAGCTTTCGAACATCCGCAAATGTGACAATTTTTTACTGCACATTACCGATATGTAAGGATCAGATCTGGCTCGCACTCGGTCAAATCGAGCAATCTTCGTGCGAAGAACAAACTGACCTTAAAGCGTTGATCTTGGGCTCGCGCCGTCCGGTGCGACCGTTTGCATTTTCCGCGTGAAGCGCTATATCTGTCTCGTCAGTTATGCTCAGTTTCAGCATAACTCCGGCGTCGGAGGCCTGGAAAAGGTCCCGGCGTTTTTTGAGGCCCTGGAAATGCTCACTTTGAGCATAACGGAGGATCAGATGGCCGACGGGTTCGCAGTCCAGCCAGGAAATGGCGCGCTTGAGTTCACCGCCGAGATCGAGGCGCGGACCGCGCCCATCTGGGACAAGGTCAAGCACCATGTCACGCCGCTGGAGTGGCGGACGCAGGCGCCGCTGATCGCCGAGATCAACCGGCTGAAGCGCGAGAAGAACGCCGCGATCCTGGCCCACAACTACATGACGCCGGACATCTTCCACGGCGTGGGCGACTTCGTGGGCGACAGCCTGGCCCTGGCCAAGGAGGCCGCCAAGAGCGACGCCCAGATCATCGTCCAGGCCGGCGTGCACTTCATGGCCGAGACCAGCAAGGTCCTGTCGCCGCAGAAGAAGATCCTGATCCCTGACCTGAAGGCCGGCTGCTCGCTCGCCTCGTCGATCACGGGCGCCGACGTGCGGCTGATCAAGCAGCGCTATCCGGGGATCCCGGTCGTCACCTACGTCAACACCACCGCCGACGTGAAGGCCGAGACCGACATCTGCTGCACCAGCGCCAACGCCGTGCAGGTGGTCGAGTGGGCCGCCAAGGAATGGGGGACCGACAAGGTCATCTTGATCCCCGACGAGTTCCTGGCCCGCAATGTCGCCCGCCAGACGGACGTCAAGATCATCGCCTGGGCCGGACACTGCGAAGTCCACAAGCGCTTCACCGCCCAGGACATCGCCGACATGCGCGCGGCCTGGCCCGGCGCGGAAGTCCTGGCCCACCCCGAGTGTCCGGCCGAGATCCTGGAAGCCGCCGACTTCGCCGGCTCCACGGCGGCGATGAACGACTATGTGGCCGCCCGCAAGCCGGCCCAGGTGGTGCTGATCACCGAGTGCTCGATGGCCAGCAACGTGCAGGCCGAGAGCCCGGCGACCCAGTTCATCGGCCCCTGCAACATGTGCCCGCACATGAAGCGGATCACCCTGCAGAACATCTACGACGCGCTCGTTTACGAGCAGTTCGAGGTGACGGTCGACGCCGACGTCATCGACCGGGCGCGCCTGGCCGTTCAGCGGATGATCGACCTGCCGCCGCCGGTGACGCCGGCCCGTTACGACCTGGTCAAGGCCCGGCATCACGTGGATGTCGAGCTGATCTAAAGCCCCCTTCCCCCTCGATGGGGGGAGGGTTGGGGATGGGGGTGACGCGGCCGGTCCGCTTCACCGCCCTCTCCGGACTTTCTCGATGAGGCTGAACCGTCGTGTTCACCCCATCCCCGGCCCTTCCCCATCAAGGGCAAGGGAGTGGAGTGTAGAATGACCAAGCGTGTGAACTTCGACGGCCCCGTCATCCTCGGCGCGGGTCTGGCCGGTCTCACCGCCGCCCTCGCGGCGAAGACGGCCCTCGTCCTGTCGCCGACGCCGCTGGCGACCGGCTGCTCCAGCGCTTGGGCGCAGGGCGGCATGGCCGCGGCGCTGTCGGGTGAGGACACCCCGGAGCTCCACGCCGTCGACACCCTCGCCGCCGGCGCCGGGCTCTGCGATCCGGACGCCGTCGCCCTGCTGACCCGCGAAGGTCCGCAAGCCGTCCGCGATCTGGCCGCCTTGGGCGCGCCGTTCGACCGCAAGGCCGATGACGGTTTCGTTCTCAGCCTCGAGGCGGCCCACTCCAAGGCCCGCGTCGCCCGCGTCGGCGGCGACGGCGCCGGCGCGGCGATCATGGCCGCGGTGATCGCCACGGTTCGCGCCACGCCCTCGATCGAGATCCGCGAGAACGCTCGCGCCCGGCGACTGCTTCAGGACGCGACGGGCCGTGTGGTCGGCGTGCTCGCCGAGATCGACGGCGCCCTGGTCGAGATCCGCAGCCCGGCGGTGATCCTGGCGACCGGCGGCGTCGGCGGCCTCTACGCCGTCACCACCACCCCGGCGGAGGTGCGCGGCGAAGGCCTGGGCCTGGCCGCCCTGGCCGGCGCGACGATCGCCGACCCGGAGTTCGTGCAGTTCCACCCCACGGCCATCGACATCGGCCGCGACCCCGCGCCGCTGGCCACCGAGGCGCTGCGCGGCGAAGGCTCGATCCTGCGCGACAAGGACGGCCGCGCCTTCATGGCGGACTACCACCCGGCCAAGGAGCTGGCGCCGCGCGACGTCGTGGCCCGCGCCATCCACGCCGAACGCATCGCCGGGCGCGGGGCGTTCCTGGACGCCACGGAGGCGGTGGGCGACCACTTCCCGCACGAGTTCCCGGCCGTGTTCGAGGCCTGCCAAAGCGCGGGGATCGACCCGCGCCGCGAGATGATCCCGGTCGTCCCGGCGGTGCACTACCACATGGGCGGGGTCGCGACGGACCTCGACGGCCGCGCCAGCCTGCCGGGCCTCTACGCCGCCGGCGAGTGCGCCTCGACCGGGGTGCAGGGCGCCAACCGCCTGGCCTCCAACAGCCTGCTGGAGGCGGCCGTGTTCGGCGCCCGCGCCGGCCGCGTGGCGGCGGCGGAAGGAAAGCACGGCGGCGAACCGCTCAGCCTGGAGCCCCTGCCCGACCTGCCCGACGCCGCGCTGCAAATCCTGCGCAAGGCCATGAGCCGCGACGCCGGGGTGATCCGTGACGCCGCGGGCCTCGCGCGCCTGCTGGAACAGGTCGAGGCGCTGGAGCCCGCCTATGGACCCTGTCCCACGGTCGTCGCCGCGCGCCTGATCGTCGAGGCGGCCCTGGCCCGCCAGGAAAGCCGGGGCGGCCACTATCGCGCCGACTTCCCCGCGACCGCCGAACCCGTCCGCACCTTCGTGACCTTGGAGAACGCGGACGCCGCCGTCCGCTACGCCGCCGAATGAGCATCGTTCCTCTGGACGACATCCTCGTCCGCCCGATCGTCGACCACGCCCTGGCTGAGGACCTGGGTCGGGCCGGCGACATCACCGGCCAGGCCTGCATCGCCCCGGACGCCCGGCTGTCGGTGGTCTGGGCCAGCCGGCAGGATGGGAGGGTTTCCGGTCTTTCCTGCGCGCGCCTGTCCCTGGCCGCCCTCGATCCCACCACGACCTTCGAGGTCGTGACGCCCGACGGCGCCGACGCCGCCCCGGGCGCGATCCTGGCCCGCGCCGAGGGGAACGCCCGCGCCGTGCTGGCGGCCGAGCGCACGGGGCTAAACCTGCTGGGTCGGCTTTCCGGCATCGCCACCCTGACGCGCTCTTACGTCCGCCTGGTCGAGGGCACGGGCGCAACCATCGTCGACACCCGCAAGACCACGCCGGGCCTGCGGGCGCTGGAAAAGTACGCCGTCCGCTGCGGCGGCGGGGTCAACCACCGCTTCGGCCTGGATGACGCCATCCTGATCAAGGACAACCACGTCGCCGCTTGCGGGAGCGTGGGCGAGGCCGTCAGGCGCGCTCGCGCCCACGCCGGGCACTTGGTCAAGGTCGAGGTCGAGGTCGACGGTCTGGACCAGCTGGAAGAAGCCCTGAAGCACGGCCCGGACGTCGTCATGCTGGACAATTTCAGCCTCGACGACCTGAAGACCGCCGTGCGCCTGGCCAAGGGCCGCGCGGTGCTGGAGGCCTCGGGCGGCGTGAACCTGACCACCGTCCGCGCGATCGCCGAGACCGGCGTCGACGTGATCAGCGTCGGAGCGCTGACACACTCGGCGCCGGTGTTGGACATCGGGCTGGACGCGGTCTAAGCGCCTAGAACAACCTCATCAGCTCCCGCACCACCATCCCCGCCAGCACGCCGGTCGAGACCGCGAACAGCAGGAAGCGGATCGCCACCAGGTTGATGCTGACCTGCACCAGGCTGTGCAGCACGCGCAGGCTGACATAGACCCAGGCTAGATGGGCGGACATGCCGTCGGCGTGGCCCGCCACCTCGATCGCCAGCGCCGCCGCGTAGAAGATCGTCGGCTGCTCCATCAGGTGATTGTAGTTGTCGGCCGCCTGCCGCGCCGTGTCGGGCAGCTTGTCCAGCGAACCCGGAAACCGCGCGTCCTGCGGCTTGATCCCGGCCTTCTGCATCGCCGGAATCCTCTGGACGTACATCCAGACCCAGATCACCAGCGTCCAGGCCACCAGCGCCATCACCGGCGCGATCATCGAATTCTGCATGGGCTCCCTCCCCGGGATGTTTGTTATGTCCGGGGAAGAAGATCAGATAACGGCGTTATGGGGAATGGTGCCGTTTGGGGAAGCCCGTTACGCGCCCCGGTCCCTGAACGGATCGGCCGGATACACGCCCAGGATCTCGAACTTCTCGGAGAAGAACTTCAGCTCGTCCAGCGCCAGGGCCAGGGAGCGATCCTCCGGTCGGCCGTCGACCTCGGCGTAGAAGAAGGTGGCCGTGAAGGCGCCGCCTTCCATGTAGCTTTCCAGCTTGGTCATGTTGACGCCGTTGGTCGCGAAGCCGCCCAGCGCCTTGTAGAGCGCCGCCGGCAGGTTGCGGACGCGGAACACGAAGCTGGTCACGCAGCGATGCGTGAACTCGGGCGCCGGCGGGGTCTTGTCGGCCGTCATCACCAGGAAGCGGGTGGTGTTGTGGCGCTCGTCCTCGATGTCGCGGGCCAGGATGTCCAGGCCATAGATCTCGGCCGCCAGGGCCGGGGCGACCGCGCCGCGCGTCGGGTCAGGCTTGGCCGCCAGGTCCTTGGCCGCGCCGGCCGTGTCGCCGGCCGCCTCGGTGGCGACACCCAGCTTCTTGAGGCTGTTGCGGCACTGGGAAAGCGCGATCGGCATCGAGGCCACGGTCTTGATGTCCGCCAGCTTGACGCCCTTGTTGGCCATGAGCTGGAAGCGGATCGGCTTGAAGCGCTCGCCGATGATCTTTAGCCCCGAGGCTGGCAGCAGGTGGTGGACGTCGGCCACGCGGCCGGCGATCGAGTTCTCGATCGGGATCATGCCCAGGGCGGCGGTCCCGGTCTTGATCGCCTCGAACGCCTCCTCGAACGTCTTGCAGGGATAGGCCTCGTACTCGGGGAAGTAGGTCCGGCACGCCTCGTGGCTGTTGGCGCCGGGCTCGCCCTGGAAGGCGATTTTCTTGAGGATGCTCATGAGCTACTTTCCGGCGGCCGCGCGGGCCGCCTCGAGGTCGGAAGGGTTGTCGACGGAGATCGGAGCGGTCTTGGCCACGGCGGCGCGAATGGTCAGGCCCAACTCTATGGCGCGCAGTTGCTCCAGCTTCTCGCGCTTTTCCAGCGGCGAGGGCGAGGCGGCGTTGAACGCCTCCAGGGCCTCGCGGCGATAGCCGTAGATGCCGATGTGGCGCCAGACCGGCCCGTCGCCATAGAGGGTCGAGCGGGTGAAGTAGAGCGCGCGGCCGCTGGCCCCGTCGTCCTCCATGGTCAGGATCGCCTTGACCACGTCCGGATTGCTCCGGTCGGCGGGCGAGGATTCCGGGGCCACGACGGTGGCGATATCGGCGTCGCCAAAATCCTTAAGTATTCGCGCGCAATCCGACAGCACGGCCGGATCGACGAACGGCATGTCGCCCTGCAGATTGATCACCACGTCGTGCTCGAACCCCGGATCGAGTTCGGCCAGCGCGGCCAAAATGCGGTCCGAGCCGGACGGCAGGTCGGGATCGGTCAGAACCGCCGTCCCGCCAGCCTTTTGAACCGCCTCGACGATTTCGGGATCGCCCGCCGCAACGGCCACGGGACCAATCGCCGCATCACGGGCCTGGTTCAGCACCCGGACGATCATCGGGACGCCGCCGATGTCGGCCAGAGGCTTGCCCGGAAGACGGGTCGCCGCCATCCGCGCGGGGATCAGAACGATGGGGTTCATGGCCTCAAATCTTTGCTGCCCGGTTGCGCGAGGGGCGGTAGCGTGTAAGAGACGCGAGCGCAACATGACGCGCGTCGGGGACTCGCTTGCGGCCTCTCGCGCGTCGGGGAATCCGAGCCCGCCATCAGCGGGCTGGCAAGAGGCTGACAAGGCTGAGATGAGCGACCTGACGTTCAACAAGATCGCTGGCGGCGTGCTGCTGACCGGCCTCGTTATTTTTGGTCTCCGGGAAGCTTCGGACATCGTCTTCAAGAAGACCGAGGTCGAGAAGGCCGGCTACGAGATCGCCGTCCAGGAAGAAAGCGCCGAAGGCGGCGCGGCCGCCGCGGACACGCCGCCGGATTGGAACGCCGTGCTGACGCCGGCCAACGTGGCCGCCGGCCAGGCCGTTTCGGCCAAGTGCGCCGCCTGCCACAAGCTGGACGCGTCGAACGCCAACTCCACCGGCCCTGGTCTGTGGGACGTGGTGGGCCGCAAGCCGGCCGGGCACCCGGGCTTCAACTATTCGGGCGCGATGAAGGACTTCGCGGGCAAGCAGCCCATCTGGGACTACGACGCGCTGTACACCTTCCTGAAGGCGCCCGGTAAGGACGTCCCCGGCACCAACATGACCTTCGTGGGTCTGAAGAAGCCGGAAGACCGCATCGCGCTGATCGCCTACCTGCACAGCCTGGGCTCGACGCTGCCGGTTCCGCCGCCGCGTCCCGCCGCCGCCGCGGCTCCGGCCGCCGAGGGCGCGCCCGCCGCTGACGCCGCCGCGCCTGGCGCTCCGGGCGGTACGACCGCTCCGGCCGCCGGCGCCGCCGCGGCCCCCGCCGCTCCGGCGGCTGGCGGCAATACGGCTCCGCCGAAGGCCTGATCGCTTCTTAGGCGGATCATCTAATCTGTAAGGGCCGCGAAGTTTTCTTCGCGGTCCTTTTCCTATTGTGGAGCTAGGAATTTCGGACCCATCGTCCGTTGAAAGCTCCAGTCCGATGAAGCTCCGCGCCCTGGCCGTCGCTGGCCTGATCGCCTTTTCCGCCGCGCCGGGCGTCACGCTCGCCGCCACCAAGGCTCCGGCCGTCGCCTTGCAGTCGATCGACGGCCTGCCGACGCCCCTGCCCTATCCTTACAACGAGACCGCCGACGCCGAGGCCGACCTCGCCGCCGCGATCAAGAAGGCCAAGGCCCACAAGAAGCTCGTCCTGATCGACCTGGGCGGCAACTGGTGCGGCGATTGCCGCGTCTTCGCCGGGGTGATCGAGCAGCCCGACGTCAAGCGCTGGGTCGACAAGCACTACGAGATCGTGGCGATCGACGTCGGCCGCTACAGCAAGAACATGCAGATCCCGGCCCGCTACGGCGTCGACAAACTGAAGGGCGTGCCAAGCTTCCTGGTGGTCGACACCAAGGGCAAGCTGATCAACGACGGCGCCTTCTTCGCCCTGACCGACGCTCGCCACATGACGCCCCAGTCGATCGTCGACTGGCTGGCGCAATGGCCGAAGTAGCGGCGTCCAACGTCCGGCGGGTATCCAGAATTTCCGACTCGCCCGCAGATCGGCGGATCGGGTGGGAGAGCAAGGATGAAGCGTTTCTGGGTGATCGCGGCGGCCATGGCGCTGGCGGCGGGACCAAGCCTGGCCAAGGCCGCCGAGCTCAATCCCGCCTGCCGCGCGGCGGGCCGACCGGTGTCCGAGGCCGGGTTCGTCGACATCGGCGGCATCCGCCAGTGGCTGACGATCGACGGCCAGGACTGCGCCAATCCGGTGGTGCTGATCGTCCACGGCGGCCCGGGCAATCCCAACACGCCCTTCGCGCACAACCTGTTCGGCGATTGGTCGAAGCGCTTCACGGTGGTCCAGTGGGACCAGCGCGGATCGGGCAAGACGTACGGCGCCAGCAAGCCCCCGGAGGACGAGCTGCTGACCATGGACCGTCTGACCCAGGACGGCGTCGAGGCGGCGCGCTACGTCGCCCAGCGCCTGGGCAAGCGCAAGGTGATTATCATGGGCGGCTCGTGGGGTTCGGCCCTGGCGGTCAACATCGCCCAGGCCGCGCCCGAGCTCTTCAGCGCCTATGTCGGGACGGCCCAGCTGGTGAACTACCAGCTGGACATGAAGACCAGCTATGACCTTACCCTAGCCAAGGCCCAGGCGGCGGGCGACGCGGATGCGATCACCAAGCTGACCGCGCTGGGGCCGCCGCCCTGGACCGATCCGCGCGCGTTCGGGATCCTGCGCCGCATCACCCGCAAGTACGAGGCCCTGGCGACCGAGGCCCCGCCCAAGGGCTGGTTCGCGTTTGGCCCCGGCTATGACACCCCGGCCTACGAGGCCGACTACACGGCGGGCGAGGACTATTCGTTCTTGAACTTCGTCGGCCCCAAGGGCGACGGCATGGGCCCCAAGATCGATCTGCGCAAGCTGGGAACGACCTTCGCCATGCCGGTCTACATGCTGCAGGGCGAGGCCGACCTGGTCACGCCGCCGGCGGTGTCGAAGGCCTATTTCGACGAGATCCGCGCGCCCAAGAAGGAATTCGTCGTCCTGCCGCGCACCGGCCACGACCCCAACCGCATCATGATCGACGCCCAGTTCGCGGCGCTGACGAAGGCGCGGACCTCGACCGACGCCGGCCGGCGCTAGGAGCTCGCCTTCCGCGCCAGCCAGTCCGCCGCCAGCCCGGGCCAGGCGGCCTGGGTCCCGTCCAGCTGGCGCAGGCTGAAGCCGTGGGGCGCGGTTCCGAAGACGTGGGCGTCCAGATCGAGGCCGGCGTCGCGGGCCGTCCGGATCAGGTTCAGAGCGTGCTCGACGGGCACGGCCTGATCCATCAGGGCGTAGGCCAGGAACACCGGACAACGCGGCAGGCCATGCGGCTCCTCGGCGATCCCGATCGGCCAGGCGTCGTAGAAGGCCTGCTTCTCCGCCGGCGGATAGTCGGGCTTGCCCGCCGGCGCCTTGTAGGCCCGGTGATTGGCGTTGATCGGCGCATAGGCGATCAGCACGCCCGCCAGCTCCGCATCCGGCTGGCAGGCCAGCGCGCCGGCCAGATGGCCGCCCGACGACAGGCCCAGCACGAACCGGGGCAGGTCGCGGGGAATACGCTCCAGCGCCGCCAGGCCGTCCGTCAGGGCGATGTCGAAGGGCCAGACGCCTTTCCCGCCCGGCGCGCCGGGCAGGCGGTGCGCCAGCACATAGGCGTCATAGCCAAGGTCGTTCAGCCAGGCGGCGATCTGCGTCCCCTCGCTGTCAATCATCAGCCGCAGATAGCCGCCGCCGGGACAGACCAGAACTCGCCCCTTGGGCGCGGCGACGCGATAGGCCAGCAGCTCGCCGCGCGAGACGGTCTCGATCACGCGATCAGGCGCCGCCCCCTCCAGGACATTGACGGGGCCAGCGCTAAGCGCGAACACTTCGGGCTGGATCATGCGACGCGCCTGTAGCCCAGCGGCGCGCCGACGCCGGCGGCCTCGATCCGCGCGATCGCCTCGCCCAGAGGCTCGATCGCCACGGCCATGTGGTGGGCGTTGGCGTGCAGGATGGTGTGGGGATCCAGCAGGATCGCCACATGGCCCTTCCAGAAGATGAGATCGCCGCGCCGACGGTCTGCCTCGGCGATCTCCGGGAAGAAGCCGCGCTGCAGGTCGGTGTCGCGCGGGCAGGCCCGGCCGCAGGCGTAGAGCGCCTGCTGAACCAGGGCCGAGCAATCCAGTCCCAGGCTCTCGCGCCCGCCCCACTGGTAGGGCGCGCCCAGGAACCGCTCGGCGATCGCGACATAGTCGGTCTCGAACCGACCGATCGGCGCCAGGTGATGCTCGACGAGCCACCCGGTTCGGGCGCCGCGCACGAACAGACCCTCGCGCGCCTCGATCGTGACCAGGGCGTTGAGGCTGTAGAGGCCGACGATGGCCGACTTGATGTCCGGCTCGGCGAAGGCGTAGGTCCGCAGCGCGCTGACGCGATGCTCGGGCGGCGCGACGGGGGCCGACAGGGCTTCGATCGGGACATAGCCGACATAGCGGTCGCGGCGGGCCTGGCCGAAGGCGAACTCGCCGGTCTCGAATAGGACGTCGAACAGCTCGCCGAACAGCAGCTGATCCTCCTGCTCGGCGTCGGGCGCGGGGGCCTTGCGCAGGCTGGCGACCGGGGCGCTCACCTGCATCGGCGTCACGTCGGCGAAGCGGTCGGCGGCGACAAGGCCCTCCAGGCGGCGATCGGCGAGGCCGTCGCGCACCAGCGTCAGGCGGCGATCCGGAGCGCTCATCGGGCGAACCGCGCGCGCAGCATCGCGAAGACGGCGCGGATGGCCTGGACCTCGGCCCCGACCGGATAGCCGGGTCGCCCCTTCGGGTTCCAGGCGAAGACGTCGAAGTGCGCCCACGGGCCGACGTCATCGCCGGAAGGCGCGAAGCGTTGCAGGAACAGGGCGGCGGTCGTCGCGCCCGCCTGGGCCCAGCCGTCGGGATCGTTCTTCAGGTCGGCGATGTCGCTGTCCAGCGCCTCGCGATAGGCGTCGGTCAGGGGCAGACGCCACAGCGGGTCGGCCACGGCCTTGGACGCCGTCTCGATCTGGCCGGCCAGCTTGTCGTCGCTCGTCCAGAACGGGATCACGAACGGACCCATGGCGATCCGCGCCGCGCCCGTGAGCGTGGCGAAGTCCAGGGTCAGGGCCGGCTTCAGCTCGGCCGCGCGGGTCAGGGCGTCGGCCAGGATCAGGCGGCCTTCGGCGTCAGTGTTGCCCACCTCGACCGAAAGGCCCGCGCGGGTGGCCAACACGTCGCCGGGCCGCATGGCGTCGCCGGCGATGGCGTTCTCGACCACCGGCGTCAGGATGACGAGGCGCACCGGCAAGCCGGCCTCCATGACCATCCGCCCCAGGGCCAGGGCGTGGGCGGCGCCGCCCATGTCCTTCTTCATCAGCCGCATGCCGGACGAGGGCTTGATGTCGAGGCCGCCGGTGTCGAACACCACGCCCTTGCCCACCAGCGCCAGCACGGGGTGCGAGGGATCGCCCCAGGTCACCTCGATCATACGGGGCGCGCGCGAGGCCACGGCGGCGCGTCCCACCGCGTGAACGGCCGGGTAGTTCTCCTTCAGCAGGTCGTCGCCGCGCACGACCGACAGGGTCGCGCCGTACTTCTGGGCGATCTCGCCGGCGATCGTCTCGATCTGCAGCGGCCCCATGTCGTTGGCCGGGGTGTTGACCATGTCGCGGGCCAGGGCGCAGGCGTGGGCCATGGCGGTGACCGCGGCGGCGTCCACGCCCTTGGGCGCGACCAGGCGGGCGATCGGCTCGCCGTGCTTCTTGTAGCGGTCGAAGCGATAGGTCCCGAGCGCGAAGGCCAGGGCCGCCTGTTCGGCGTCGATCCCCTTGGGCAGCTTCGACAGCGCGTAGTCGCCGGCGGGCAGCTTGCCGGCCAAGGTCCGCAGCAGCGACGGATCGACGCGGCCGCTCCCCAGACCTAGCAGCACCTGCTCGACCGCGCCGCTGGCGCCGGGGACGGCCAGGACCTGCCCGAGCTTGCCCGAGAACTTGTTGGCCGTCGCGAACGTCCTGACGGGCCCGCGTTTGCGGGCCAGGAAGGCCTCGACCTCGCCCTCGGCCACGGGGTGGACCGGAACGGCCCCTTCAGCTTGGCTGAGGATCGGATGCGTCGCGTCGGACATCGGCGGGCCCTCTCGAAAATTATGCTTAACGCTTCCTTTAAGGGCCTGACCGATCATGGCCGGGCTCTTTTCGGAGACTCGTCTTCCATGTGTCGCAAGCGCGCGCGCCTCGCAACCGTTCTCGCCCCCGCCGCCCTGGCGCTGGCGGCGCTTTGCGCGAGCGACGGTGCCCTGGCCGCCGATGCGCCGGTCAAGGCCTCGCCGCAGCAGCGGGGCGAAGCCCGTCGATTGGACCCGCTGGCGCGCGCCGCCTTCTGGGGCTCGGAATTCCAGGCCGACGCGGCCGACGCCGAGGCCGGCGCGGGCCTGGCCCAGGCCCTGCGCGGCCTTGGCCGCAACGACGACGCGGCCGAGGTGGCGACCCAGGCTCTCGTGGCCCATCCTGACGACGAGGCGCTGCTGCTGGAGCTGGCCCGCGCCCACATCGCCCGCGGCCAGGGCTTCTACGCGATCGACCCGGCCCGCAAGGCCGCCAGCCTGGCGCCCAAGGATTGGCGGCCGCTGACCCTGCTGGCCGTGGCCTACGAGCAGGCCGAGCGCGGCGACGAGGCCGAGGCCGCTCACCGCCAGGCCCTGGCGCTGGCGCCCAGCGAGGCCACGCCGCTGACCAACTACGCCATGCACCTGGCCGCCAAGGGCGATCTCGCCGGCGCCGAGGCGCAGCTGCGCCGCGCGGTCGCCCTGCCCTCGGCCGGCATCCAGGTCCGCCAGAACCTGGCCTTGGTAGTCGGCCTGCAGGGCCGCCTGCCCGAAGCCGAAAAGCTGGCCCGCGCCGACCTGCCCCCCGAACAGGTCGCCAACAACCTCGCCTATCTCCGGGCGGCCCTCGGACAAGCCGGCGGCGGCCGAACCTGGGACGCGCTGAGGGCCGGCGGCGGGCAGTAGGGGCCAAGCGCGACCTGCGGCAAATGGCGGGACTCTCGGGGGCCCGGATGGCGTGTATCAAGCGCGCTCTTCGCCCCAAGGACCGCCATGCGAAAGCTGCTCGCCCTGGTCGTCGCGCCGCTCGCGGCGGCGCCGACGCTCTATCTCGCCTTCATTACCGGCACGGTCATTGATCGCGGCTACGCGTGGGGCGTCATGGACTGGAACAGCAACGGGCGCACCGAGCTGCACGAGGTGATCGCCGCCACCGACATCATCCCGCACAAGACGATCCGCGGCGGCCAGCGGTGCACCAGCTATTTCCACTATAGTCGGGCGACCCTGCTGCGAACCGACTGCGAGGCCAGGGCCTGACCACGGCCCTCAGTGCTTGGCGAAGACGTCCTGCACCTTGATGATCGCCGGGCCCAGGATGACGATGAACAGCACCGGCAGGAAGAACAGGATCATCGGCACGGTCAGCTTGGCCGGCAGGGCGGTGGCCTTCTTCTCGGCGGACGACAGGCGCAGCTCGCGGTTTTCCTTGGCCATCACGCGGAGCGCGGCGCCCAGCGGCGTGCCGTAGCGCTCGGCCTGGATCATGGCCGTGGCCACCGACTTGACGCCCGGATGATTGGTGCGGCGGGCCAGGTTCTCATAGGCCTGGCGGCGCTCGGGCAGGTACGAGAGCTCGGCGGTCAGCAGGCTGAGCTCCTCGGCCAGCTCCATGGACTGGGCGCCGATCTCGGAGCTGACCTTCTGGATCGCCGCCTCGACCGACATGCCGCTCTCGACGCAGATCAGCAGCAAGTCCAGGGAGTCGGGGAAGGCCGCCACGATCGACTCGCGGCGCTTTTGGGCGATGTTGGTGATGTAGACGTTGGGCGCGTAGTAGCCGAACGCCAGGGCCGCCACGCAGGCGCACAGCTTCTGGATCGGCAGCAGGCCGAAGTCGTTGACCCCGTAGAGGTAGGCCGCGACCACCGCGGCGAACACGAACGGCGCCACGAAGCGGAAGAAGTAGAAGGTCGTCACCGGCCGGGGGCCGCGGAAGCCGGCCTGGGCCAGCTTGTCGACGACCTTGGGGTCCTCCAGCAGGCGCGACAGCTGCAGACGTTCGACCACCTTCTTGTAGAGCCCTTCGTCCTGATGGCGCAGGGTCCCGGGCGCCCCATGCCGCTGGGCCAGGGCCTCGCGCGAGCGGCGGCGCAGCTCCTCGCGGCGGTTGGCGACCGACTTCAGCCGGCCTTCCAGGCCGTTGTCGCGCATCAGCGGCGAAGCCAGGGTGATGATGGTGGCGAACACCACCACCGCGATGAAGGCGGTCAGGAGGTTCGAGGGATCGGTCAGGGTCTCGACGAGCGTCATGCGGCGGGTCCCCTCAGAACTTGAAGTTGATCATCTTGCGCATCACCAAGACGCCGATCCCCATCCAGATCGCGGCCGCCAGCAGCATCAGGTGGCCGCGCGGATCGGTGAACAGAGGCTGCATGTAGGCGGGCGAGGTGACGCTGATCAGCACGATCACGCCTGGCGGCAGGGCGCCGATGATCAGGGCCGAGGCGACCGCCTCGGCCGACAGCGCCTTGATCTTCTCCTTCATCATCTTGCGCGATCGCAGCACGGTCGAGAGGTTGCCCAGGGCCTCGGCCAGGTTGCCGCCGGTCTTCTGCTGGATCGCCAGGACGATGGCGAAGAAGCGCAGCTCGTTGGTCGGCATGCGCTCGTGCATCTTGTCCAGCGCCGCGTCCAGCGGCACGCCCATGGCGACGTTCTCGGTCAGCATGCGGAACTCGCCGGCCAGAGGCTCGGGGCTTTCCTGGCCGATGATCCGCAGGCAGTCGTGCAGCGGCAGGCCCGACTTGATCCCCCGCACGATGATGTCGATGGCGTCGGAGAAGGCCTCGGTAAACTTGCGGATGCGGCCCTGGGCCAGGATCGACAGCAGCCAGCGCGGTAGGCCCAGCCCCGCCGCGAACCCCGCCCCCAGCGCGATCCACACGGTCTGGCCCAGCGCCAGGACGATCAGGATGACGCCGACCGCCAGGCCCAGGCTGACCATCCAGAACAGCCGCACGTTCGGCCCCAGCCCCGCCGCCTGCATTCGCGCGGCGATGCTCAAGGTGGCCTTCTTCTGCTTGCGCTCCTGCTCCTTCAGCGCCTTCAGGATGGTCTGGCGGCGGACCTCGTTCGGGTTGGCCGCGGGCTTGTTCTTGGCGGCCTGACGGTCGACGCCGCCGGCCCCGATCACCTGCGCGCGCTTGGCGGCCTTGGACGCCTGGCTGTCGTCGCCCACGAACGCAAAGCCCAGGCCGGCGATGGTGATGAAGCCCAGGACGCCGGCGAGGATGAACAGCATCGCCTACTCCGCCGCGTCGAGGGCTTCGGCCAGCTCGCGCTCCAGGCCGTAATAGCGGGCGCGGTCCCAGAACTTGGGGCGGGCGATGCCGGTCGAGCGGTGACGGCCCAGCACCTTGCCGTGCTCGTCCTCGCCGGTGATGTCGTAGACGAACAGGTCCTGGGTCACGACCACGTCGCCCTCCAGCCCGACCACCTCGGTGATGTGGGTGATGCGGCGGCTGCCGTCGCGCAGGCGGGCGGCCTGGATGATCACGTCGACCGAGCCGACGATCATCTCCTTGATGGTCTTGGAGGGCAGGCCGTAACCGCCCATGGTGATCATGCTCTCGACCCGGCTCAGCGCCTCGCGCGGGCTGTTGGCGTGCAGCGTGCCCATCGAGCCGTCGTGGCCGGTGTTCATCGCCTGCAGCAGGTCGAAGGCCTCGGGACCGCGCACTTCGCCGACGATGATCCGCTCGGGCCGCATGCGCAGGCAGTTGCGCACGAGGTCGCGCATGGTGACCGCCCCCTGCCCTTCCAGGTTCGGCGGCCGGGTTTCCAGGCGCACCACGTGCGGCTGCTGCAGCTGCAGTTCGGCCGCGTCCTCGCAAGTGACGACCCGCTCGGTGGGGTCGATGAAGGCGGTCATGGTGTTGAGCAAGGTGGTCTTGCCCGAGCCGGTGCCGCCCGAGATGATCACGTTGCAGCGGCAGGCGCCGATCACGCCCAGCACCCGCGCCCCCTCGGGGCTGATGGAGGCGTACTCCACCAGGTTCTTCATCGTCAGCTTGTCGCGCCGGAACTTGCGGATGGTCAGGGTCGGGCCGTCCAGCGCCAGCGGCGGGGCGATGACGTTGACGCGGCTGCCGTCGGGCAGGCGGGCGTCGCAGATCGGACTGCTCTCGTCGACGCGGCGGCCGACCTGGCTGACGATCCGCTGGCAGATGTTCATCAGCTGCTGGTTGTCGCGGAAGCGGACATTGGTCAGCTGAACCTTGCCGCCGACTTCGATGAACACCCGGTGCGCGCCGTTGACCATGATGTCGGCGATGTCGTCGCGGGCCAGCAAGGGCTCCAGCGGGCCATAGCCGAGGACGTCGTTGGTGATGTCCTGGACCAGGGCCTCCTGCTCGGAGACCGACATCGAGACGTTCTTGATCGCCACCAGCTCGGCGACGATGTCGCGGATCTCCTCGGCCGCCTGGCGCTGGTCCAGCTGGGCCAGCTGCGACAGGTCGATCGTGTTCAGCAGGGCGTTGAAGATCGTCGTCTTGGTGACGTGGTAGTAGTCGCTCTGCTCACGGACGATCGGGGCGGCCAGCGGCGCCGCCTGGTGGGCCAGGGCGCGCGGCGGCGGACCGGTCACCTTGGGCGACGGCGCGACCGGCTCGGCGGGCGGCGTCTCGATCCGCCGCGCGCGCGTGGCGACCGGCGCGCCCTCCGCCGGAGCGGGCGACGGGGCCTTCTGTTCAGCGGACGGGGCGCGCTTGCCGAACATCTCAGCTCTTCTTGAACAGCGCCGACAGCAGCGAGGCTTTTGGCGGGCTCGGCGGCTCGCGGCGGCTGATCAGCCGCGCCAGCTGCTCGATCCCCTCGGCGGCCTTGGAGCGCGGCGCGATCTCGGCCAGCATCTGGCCGTTGTTGGCCGCCAGGCCGTAGGGCTTGGGATCGAAGAGCAGCACCAGCGAGGGCTCAACGCCCAGGGCCTCGCCGAAGTCCTTGACCGGGATCTCCGGCCGGCCGGGCACGCCGACTTGGTTCAAGACGAGGCGCGGCGGGGCGTCGTTGGGACGGGCCGCGCGCACCAGGTCGATGATGTTCTTGGCGTTGCGCAGGGACGCCAGATCGGGCGTGGCCACCACCACCAGCTCGTCCGAGCCCAGCAGCACACGGCGGGTCCAGGCGCTCCAGATGTGCGGCAGGTCCAGCACCACATAGGGCGCAGCGGCACGGATGCGGTGGGTGACCTCGTCAAACGCGTCGGCGCCGATCTCGTAGTCGTCGTCCAAGGTCGCGGGCGCGGCGAACAGCGACAGGCGGTCGCCGCAGCGGACCATCATCCGGTCCATCAGCACCGGGTCCAGCCGGTCGGGCTGGCTGAGGGCGTCGAACACCCCCTGCACGGGGTCCTGGTTGAAATCGAGGCCGGCGGTGCCGAAGGCCAGATCGAGGTCCGCCAGCACGGTCGCCGTCTGCAGGCGCTCGGACATCGTCCAGGCGAAGTTGTGCGCCAGCGTCGAGGCGCCGACCCCGCCCTTGGCCCCGACGAACGCCACCTGGCGGCCGACGAACGGCGCGGAAGGGTCGGCGTAGAGGTCGGCGATCGCGCGGATCACCGACAGGGCCGACAGCGGCGGCGTCAGGTACTCGCTGACGCCGCGCCGCATCAGCTCGCGATAGAGGGCGATGTCGTTGGCCTGGCCGATCACCACGACCTTGGTCCCCGCGTCACAGACCTCCGCCAGGGCGTCCAGGTGGTGCAGCAGGCGCTGGGCGTCATCCAGGCTTTCGACCATCACCAGGGAGGGGGTCGGCTGATCCTGATAGAGGTCAACGGCCGCGGCGAGGCCGCCCATCCGGACGACCGTGGTCGCCCGCGCCATGCGCCGATCCTTGGCGGCCTGTTCCAGAACGGCGGCGGTCTCGGTCCGGGCGCAGAAGGCGTGGAGGGTGACGCGCGGGATCACCGCCTCGCTCCCCCGGCTGTCGGGGACCGACGATGGGGCGCTTTCGGCCTGCGCCGGCGCGCGCGGCGCCAGCGGATCCTCGAACCCGCCCAGCGTCGGCTCCAAGGCCGGCGGCGCCGAGGCGCGCCAGGGATCGACCGCGCCGACCGTGAAGCTCTCGGCGTCCTCCAGACCCAGGTTGAAGGGATCGTTGTCGGCCGGCGCCATCAGGGGATCGCCTTGGAGATCGCGCCGCTGGCCTGGTCGTCGCGGGCCGAGCTGGTGATCTCGCCGCGCCGATACTTGCCCATCACCGTGTCGCGGCGACCGGCGTCGGCGGGCGTCATGTCGCGCGGCCGGACCAGGTCCTCGGGGTTGGCCACCTGGGCGGCCATGTTGGCGGCGACGGCGCAGCCGAAGTTCTCATAGGCCTTGTTGTCGCGCGTGGCGGTGAGGCTCTCCCAGGCCTGGCCGCACTTGGGAACTTCGGCCTCGTAGCGGACGAAGCCGACGCGCAGCACGGGCTCGGGCGGGAGGGACGGGTCGGCGCCGACGATGCGGACGTGGGCGGCGGGCGCGCCGAGGAAGATCAGGCGCTCGCGCACCTGGACGGCCATGGCGCCGGCGCCGCTGGGCGCGGTCACGACCAGCTCGCGCCCCTCGGCTTGCAGCCAGCGACCGACCAGGGCCTGCAGCGCCACGCGCTGATTGTCCGACAGGCCGGTGGCGTGGACCATCAGCAGGATCTCGTCAGGCGCCGGGGTCACCTTGACCCGCTCGGCCCAGACCTGGGTCTCGGTCGCCGCCTGGGGCGCGGGCGCGGGGGCCGGCGTCGAGGCGCAGGCGCAGAGGCTGGCCACGGCGGCGAGCCAGAGGCCGGTCTTTAGGACGGTCTTGACGGGGGTGTTGCGCGTCATGGCGGCCCTACTCGATCACATAGCCCACGGGGCCCTGGTACGCGCGCCCCGCATTCGCGCCCGGCGGCGCCTTGACCACCTGGTTCAGCCGACCCAGCAGCACCGTGCTCATGTCCCCGGCCATCCGCAGCCCGTCGGCCGGCGTCTGCAGGTCCCGCGGCTTGGCCGGATCGACAATGTAGGGCGTGACGATGATGACGAGCTCGGTCTCGCCGTTGAGGAAGTCGCGCGAGCGGAACAGCGAGCCCAGGATCGGCATGTTGGTCATGCCCGGCAGGGCGTCGATCGCCTGCTTGGTGGTCTGCTGCAGCAGGCCCGCGATCATGAAAGAGCCGCCCGAGGGCAGCTCGACCGTGGTCTCGGCCCGGCGGACCGACAGGCCGGGGACCGTGAGGGGCGCGCTGGTCGTGGTCGTATTGCCGCTGGTCGTGCTGTTGCTGATCGTGAAGGCGCCCAGGCTGGAAAGCTCCGAGACCTCGGTCGAGATTTTCAGCGAGATCCGGCCGCCCGACATCACCACCGGGGTGTAGCCGAGGCCCACGCCATAGGGCTTGAACTCGATCGCGATCTTGCCGGTCGCGTCGCTGCCGGTGGGGACCGGGAACTCGCCGCCGACCAGGAAATGCCCGGCCTCGCCCGAGACGGCCGTCAGGTTGGGCTCGGCGAGCGTGCGCACCAGGCCCACGCGCTCGAACGCCTGGATCATGCCCTTGGCCTGGTTGACGCCGGTGCTGCCCGCCGTGTCGCTGATGGTGGCGGTGTCGCCGTTACCGACCACGATCTCCCGACCCGTCGTCGGGTCGATGACGCCGGTGTGGTAGACCTTGCCGTGCACCACGGCCAGGCACTTGGCGTCGCCAACGCCGTTCCCGCAGGGAATCTGCAAGGTAGGCTGCTTGGTGGTGTCCAGCTTGTAGCCGCCGGTCACCCCGCCCAGCAGGTTCCCGTTGACGCTGTAGGTCGGCGACAGGCCGAACGAATACTGGCTCTGCCCCAGCTGGCCGAGCACCGCGTTCAGATCCACGCCCAGCTGCTTGATGACGTTGCGGCGCACCTCGACGATGCGGACCTGCAGCATCACCTGGTCCTTGCCCGCGATGCTGAGCATGTTCAGCACCTTGTCCGGGCCGCCGACATACTGGGCGGCGATGCGGGCGGCGGCGTCGGACTGGGCGGGCGAGCGGACGGTCCCGCTCAGCACCACGCTGTCGCGGATCGGCCGGACCTCGATCTTCGCGTCGGGCAGCACCCGGCTCAGGGTGTCGGCCAACTGGTCGACCGGCTGGGAGACCTTGATCGACAGCGACAGGATCCGGCGGCCGGCGTCGTCGAAGAAGGCCGCGTCCGTGACGCCCTCGGCCAGGCCGACGATGTAGACGCGGCGACGGTCGCGCAGCACCGCGTCGGCCACGGTCGGGCTGGTGACCAGCAGATCGCGAACGTCCGCGGGCAGCTCGACGATCGCCGACTTGCCCTTGGCCAGCTCGAGGGTGGCGGCGGTCTGGTCGGCGGTCAGCACGACGCGCGCGACCTGGCCGTTGAGCGAGACCGGCGCGGCGGCGGGCGCCATCGGACGCGGCGTCGCGCGCGGCGCGGCCGGGTAGACGTGTGAGCCGCGCACCGGGCCGTCAGCGAAAACGGGGCTCGCCGTGCTCAGACCCATCAGGGCGGCGAGATGGACGGTCAGCAGGCGGCGGCTCATGGGCGCACCACGACGCTGGAGGTCTGGCCGCCGCGATTGATCCGCACGGCGGCGGGATCCGACGGGCCGGCGAACCCGCCGGAAGGCGCGCCGGCGTCGGTATAGGCGCGCAGGGCCAGGGTGACCGGGCCGCCGGCCTTGGCGGCCGCCAGCGCCTCGGCCTCGGCCGCGCCGACCTCCAGCGTGGCCGAGGTGGCGATCTGGCTTTTGGCGTCCTTGTCGGCGACCGTCTTCTGATCGAGGGCCAGCACGCGGACATTGCGCAGCACGGTCTCGCCGATGATCACGCGGCCTCCCACGCCCCCGGGAAGCGGGGCGTCGCGGGTCGACAGCACGTCGACGCGGTCGCCGGGCAGGATGAAACCGCCGGCCGTGGTGTCGGCCGAGACCGGCACGGCCACGGCGCGCTTGCCGGGCGTCAGGACCACCGAGAGATAGCCGCCCTCGCCGCCGCGCACGATCTTGCGGGCGGTGATCGGCTCGCCGGCCAGGATGGGATCGCGGACGATGGCGCCGTCCAGCGCCTTGGCCGGATCGCCGCCGATCATCTGGCCGGTGACGGCGGCCTTGGCCAGGGCGACCGCGCCCGACGTGGTCTCGCCCTCGGCCGGCGCGGCGCCGTTGGTGATGAAGGCGGCGTTGACGGAGTCGGAGGGCCAAGCCTGCCAGTCGATGTCGGCCTGGGTCAGGCGCGCGCCGATCGCCAGGTCGCGCTTGGCCACCAGCACCTGGGTCATCGGCTTGGCCGGCGCGGCGGCGGGCGCGGCCGCGGCGACGGGCTTGTCCGCCTTAACCCCCAGGGCGCGTTGCAGCACCACGGCCATGCCGATGGCCGACACGGCGGCGATCAGGACGATGAGGAGACGGACGGGGCTCATGCGCGGGCGGAACTCGTGCGGTCACTCAGGAAAACCGGGGCCGCCTCCGGGCGAGCACGCGCGATTCAACACCGGCCTTTCTGGCCGAAGCGCATGGTCGTCCGCTTATGGTTAACGAGGGCTAAAATTCCGGTTAACGACACGCCGCGCCGCATGCGGCGCGCTGTCGCGGCCTCAGCCCAGAACGCCTTGAGCCAAAAGCGCTTTTGGGAAAGCGATCAGAGCGCCCGCGGCGATCGCCACGCCATAGGGCAGGTCCCCGCCCGACTGGCCCAGCCGGCGCACCCAGGCCGGGCCGCCGGCCACCATCGGCGCGACCCAGCCCGAGCGCAGGGCCAAGATCGCGAAGGTCAGCGCGCCGCCCGCCAGGCCGGTGTAGAGCAGGAACGGCAGCACCGCCGGCCAGCCCATCCACAGAGCACAGGCCGCCAAGAGCTTGCCGTCGCCCCCGCCGATCCAGCCGGCCGCGAACATGCCCATGCCCAGCACCAAGGCTCCAAGGCCGACGGCCAGGCAAACTCCGATCTGGGGGAGGCTCACGCCGCTGATCAGGGCGGCCGGAACGAAGGCGGCGATCAGGGCCAGGGAGACCCAGTTGGGGATCGTGTAGCTGGTCAGGTCCTTCAGCGCCCCGACGATGGCCAGGGCCGGAAAGACCATCAGCAGAGAAATCTGGAGAGCCTGCATCGCGTCGCGCGCCTGATTGGGAACCGCCGCATCCTGCGACGCGACCCGTGAAGCAATGGTTTCCCCAAAAGACAAAGAGGCCGCGACGCCCCCACGTCGCGGCCTCTCCACGCCCCGGTCGACCTTGTTGTTATTCGCCGCCGAGGCCCACGCCCGTGACGCGCGCGCCGGGGCTGAAGACCACGCCCAGACCCGTGACGCAGACGGTGGTGATGACCGCGATCACGGCGACGAACAGGCCATACTGGATGCCCGCGACGCCGGACTCGTCCTTGGCGAAGGCCTTGATCAGGTGCGTCATGGCGCGGTCCTAAAGGGTTGATCCGATGACAAGGACCCTAGGCCAAACAGATAAAATCGAGGTTATTCATCGACGTTAATTAGAAGTTACCGCGAAGTTCCTCGAGAATATTCAAGACAAAAAAGAAGGGCCGGAGTGACCCGGCCCTTCTCGTCTTCGAATTCGAAAGTAACGGCTTAGTTGCCAGCCGGCTTTTCGATGGCGTCGCCAGCCTTGCCGAAGGCGGTGCCGAGCTTGGTGCCGAGGGTCGTGACGGCGGTCACGATCACAACGGCGATCAGGGCGACGATCAGGCCGTATTCGATGGCCGTGGCGCCGGATTCATCCTTCAGGAAGCGCGTGACGAACTTGCTCATGACTTGGTCTCCAAAACCAGGGCTTGTGAGTTTGAGGCTTCCAAGTCAGCTCGACTTGCCACCCCTCCGAGAACACGACCAACTTCTCGGCAGGCGCTTAATTGGTAGTAAATTGGAAATGGTTTATTTCATATTTAGCTAAGTTTATTCGAATTTACTATTATCAAGACTTAACCATAAATCGAAATCGCGACACAAAGTGCTGATTCAGCTGGAGTTTTGCGCGATCATCGATAGCGCCCACGGCGCCCCTTAGGCCTTTATTGACCAATAGGTCCGATCCTGAAGGGCGTCGGCATCAGCCCAAGGCCCTCCATGCGTCGTTTTTCGTTCACCCTCGCCGCCCTCCTGGTCGCCTGGAACGTCGACGCCGCGGCCCAATCGCGCCCCGCCGCCCTGCCGCTGGCGACCGGCCAAGCGATCTCGTTGTCTCTGGGCGGCGCCATGCGCGACGTGGTGGTGGGCGATCCCGAGGTCGCCGACGTCAGCATCGTCAACGAGCGCACGCTGGTCGTTCTGGGCAAGCGCCCGGGCGTCACCAATCTGCTGGTCTTCGGCGCCGGCGGCCGCGCCCTGACCGATCGCCAGCTGATCGTCTCCGAAGCCGGCGGCGCGGCGGTGACCGTCTATCGAGGCGTCACCACCAGCAACTATGCCTGCCCGCGCGAGTGCGCTCGCCTGGCCCCTCCCGCCGCAGGCGCCTCGCCGCCCTGAGGGCTAAAAACCTCGTGCGCTTCTAACCAGTGATTAGGACCGTTCGACCTAGGCTCGCGGTTCGTTCACGAGGCGCCGCTCCGCATGGCCCATCGCTTCATCCTCGATCGCGCGCGGCTGCGTCTCGCGCGCGCCGCGGCCCGCTTCGCGCGGGCCGAGCGCGGCGCGACGGCCGTGGAGTTCGCCCTCGTGTCGATCCCGTTCCTGCTGCTGGTCATGGCGATGATCGAGCTGGGCCTGGTGTTCCTGGTCTCGCTGAGCCTGGAGAACGCCATCATCGACGCCGGCCGCACGATCCGGACCGGCGAGGCCCAGGGCGCGAAGGTCACGGCGACCGCGTTCAAGACCAGCGTCTGCAACCGGATGAGCTGGCTCGGCGACCGTTGCGCCGACGCCCTCTCGCTCGACGTGCGAACCTTTACCGACTTCGCGGGCGTCAGCGCCTCGGCGGCCAACGCCACGGCGCCGAACCCGACCGCCTGGGATCCCGGCCAGCCCGGCTCGATCGTGCTGGTGCGGGGCTACTACACCTGGCCGCTGGTCACGCCCCTGATGAACACCGGCCTGCAGAGCGCGGACGGCAAGCGCACGATCTACGCGGCGACCGCCTTCATGAACGAGCCCTACGAGCAATGAGCGCGCGCGGCCCCGTCTTGCCGCGCTTCTGGCGCGACCGGCGCGGCGCCTCGGCCGTGGAGTTCGCCCTGATCGCGCCGGTGCTGATCGTCATGTATTGCGGCATGGCCGAGTTCACCCAGGCGATGATGGCCCAGCGCCGGCTGACCAACATCACCTCCTCGATCGGCGACCTGACCGCCCAGGCCTCCCAGACCGGGCCGGCGCGAACGACGGACATCTTCACGATCGGCGCGATCATCATGTCCCCCTTCCCGACGGGAGGACTGAAGATGTGCCTGGCCAGCGTGGTCTCGGACGCGAACGGCAAGGCGACGGTGGCCTGGTCTCAGGCCTCGGCGGCGGGCATGGCCGAGTGCCCGACCAAGGGCGCGGTTCTCACCGACGTTCCGCTCGCCGTGCTGCCGGCCAACAAGAGCGTGATCCTCTCGCGCACCGCCTATGTCTACAGCTCGCCGATCCAGTTCATGCTGCCTCGGCCGCTGACCTTCACCCGCACGCTCTACCTGCGCCCGCGCCGGGTGGACGCGGTGCTGTGGTCGATCGCGAGCTAGACCCCTAGGCCGGCAGCGCCGCGCGCAGGCGCTCGACCAGCGGATGAGGCTCGAACGCCCGCTCGCCCAGCCGCGAGACGGGACGCAGGCCGATCAAACTGTTCGTCAGGAACACGGCCTCGACGCCGTCCAGAGCCTCGGGCCCCACGGCGACCTCCTCGACGGCCTGCGCCGCCAGCAACCGCGCCCGGGTGATCCCCGGCAGGACGCCGCAGTGGAGCGCCGGCGTGAACAGCCGCCCATCCGCGACCCAGAAAAGGTTGGCCGCGGCGCCGCAGACCAGTTCGCCGCGATTGTTCAGCATCAAGGCCTCGTCGGCCCCGGCGGCGACGGCCTCGGCGCGCGCCAGGACGCTGTCGACATAGGCCAGGGTCTTCAGGCGCGAGGCCGGCGAGCCCTCGTTGCGACGGACGGTCGAGAGCACGGCCCGCGCCGGCGTCGTCACCGGAGCGACGGGCGCCGCGCGGGCGAAGAGACGCGGCGCCTGGTCGGCCGGCCGATCCAGGCCGCGGCCGCCCGAGCCGCCGGTCAGGGTCAGGCGCAGCGCCACCCGGCCCGTCGCCGGGATCATGCGGCGGCACAGCCCCTCGGCCTCGGCCCGGTCGAACGGCAGGCCCAACACCGCGCAGCCGCCGGCCATGCGATCGAGGTGGGCGTCCAGGTGACGGACCTCGCCATCGAGGGCCAGCAAGGTCTCGAACAGCCCCTCGCCCAGCAGCAGGCCCCTGTCGTCAAAGGGAATGGCGTCGTGGGGGATGGCGTCGTGGGGGATGGCGTTGGGGGCGATCATCCAAGGCTCTCTGTCAGCGCACGCCGAATGGCGGCGATCTTGGCCTCGGCCTCCAGCCGCTCGGCGCGCGGGTCGCTGTCGGCGACGATCCCCGCGCCGGCGCGCGCCTCGACCCGCCAGCCGTCGCCATCCTCGACCAAGGCGACGGTGCGGATCAACACGCTGGAGTCGAGTGCGCCATCATGCCCCACCCAGAATAGGGAGCCACAGTAGGGGCCGCGCGGTGTTTCCAGCCCCGCGATGACCTTCATGGCCTGAACCTTGGGCGCGCCGGTGATCGAACCGGGCGGAAAGCTGGCCCGCAGCAGGTCGGCGACCCCGCGCCCCTGCGCCAGCCGCGCGGTGACCGTCGAGACCAGGTGATGGACGTTGGCGAAGCTCTCGATCCGGAAGAGGTCCTGCGCGCGGACGCTGCCCGGCGGACTGACGCGCGCGAGATCGTTGCGCATCAGGTCGACGATCATCAGGTTCTCGGCCCGGTCCTTCTCGCTGGCCAGGAGCTCGGCGGCCAGGGCGAGGTCGCGGGCCGGATCGCGGTCGCGCGGCCGCGTGCCCTTGATCGGCTTGGTCTCGATCGCGCCGTCGGACTGGACCTTCAGGAATCGCTCCGGCGAGTTGGAGACCACCGCCCGCCCCGGCAGGCGCAGATAGGCCGAGAACGGCGCTGGGCTCTGGCCCCGCAGGCGCATGAAGAGATCGAAAGGGTCGGCGTCCGGCGAAAGGCGGCCAGTCCAGGCGCGGGCGATGTTGGCCTGGAAGATCTCGCCGGACAGGATGCGCTCGACCACCTCGGCGACGGCGGCTTCGTAGGTCGCCGGATCGTCGGCGGCGAGATCAGGGCAGAGCGGGCCGTCGGGCTGCGCGCGCGGGGCCGCCGGCGCGTCCAGCCAGGCCAGGGCCGCGCGGGCCCGGGCGTCCGCCTCGCCCTCGCTCGCCCCGCGTCCGATCGCCAGCACCTGGCGCGCATGGTGATCGAAGGCCAGCAGGGCCGGATAGCGCGCGCAGACGAGGTCGGGCCAGTCGGAGCGTTGAAGGCCCAGCGCCTCAACCCGATCGCCAAGCTCATAGGCGGCCAGGCCCACGACCCCGCCCTGGAACGGCGGCCCCTCGGGGTCGGTCAGCTGGCGCGGGCCCAGCAGGTCCGCCAGCGCCGCAAAGGGATCGGTCTTGTCGGCGGCGGTCAGGCTGAGGGTCTGGTCCGGCGCGCGCAGCAGATACGACCAGCGCCCGCCCTGGCCGCCCGACATCATCGCACAGGCGTACGGCTCGTCCCGGAAGGGCGCCAGGGCCCAGACCGGTTCACGCCAGGGGGCGGTGAGGATGGCGACGCGGCGCATGGGGGCCGGAGTATCAAAATCCTCTCCCCAGCGGGAGAGGTGTCGCCAAAGGCGACGGAGAGGGAAGAGGCAGGGCCGGCGGAACTTCCCCCTCCGGTCCTTCAGACCACCTCCCCCGCTGGGGGGAGGATTAAGCTACCCTTCCCGTCCCCCGCCCTTCACCGTCGACAGCCCGACCAGCCCCACCAGCATCAGCGCCGCGATCGGGATGAAGCCGGCCACCTGGTTGTTGGCCAGCTTGGTCGCCAGAGCCACCAGCAGCGAGCCCAGCCAAACCGTCGCCGTGCCCGACAGCGAGAACAGGCCGAAGAAGGCGGCCATGCGGTCGGGCGGCGCCAGGCGCACCAGCAGGGTGCGGCTGGAGGCGTATTGGGCGGTGACGAACACCGCGATCATCAGGCTGCAACCCAGATAGACGAGCTCGGGCAGGGTCTGGAACAGCGGGCCGCCCCAGACGGGCGGATGGGCCCCCGCCGGCCAGGGCCAGAGGTACAGGATCTTCTCGCGGTTGGTGCCGATCATGCCCAGCAGCATCAAGACGCAACCGATGATCTCGACCTGGACAGCGCGGCGCGGTCCCAGTGTCCGGTCCAGCACCGGCGCGATCAGGCCGCCCAGCACGCCGAACACCGACAGCGAGATGCCGTAGGCCAGCATCTCCAGCTCGCCCCAGCCCATCAGTCCGGCCGCGAACAGGCCGCCGAAGATGATCATGGCGGTCATGCCGTCGCAGTAGAACATCCGCGCCCCCAGGAACTTGGCGACCTCGGCATGACCCTTGAGGTTGCTGAAGGTGTCGAGGATCAGCCGCACGCCCTCCTTCAGCGAGGCGAGCATCGAGACGCCGGTGCGGGCCGCGTCGCGGGTCCACAGAAAGAACGGGATCGCGCCCAGCAGCATCACCGCCGCCGACAGGGGCCCCGCCAGGCGGCTGGGCTCGTTGTCGGCCTGGCTGAGGCCGAACAGCGGCGTGGCGGGCACGAACGACCAAGGGACCTGGCCCGGCAGCACGAAGGCCCACATCACGAAGATCAGCAGGCTGACCGACAGGCCGTTGGCGAGCGCATAGCCCAGCCCGGACAGCACCGGCTCCTGGCCAGGCTGCGCGGCCCGCGACAGCAGCGAGTTGTTGAGCACGTCGCCCAGGTTATAGGCCACGCCCAGGGTGATCAGGGCCGCGCCGATCAGGGCGACCGACGGACCGCCGGGCTTGGCGAACCACAGGGCCAGCAGGATCGGCAGCATGATCGCCAGGATCATGGCCATGAACGGCTTGCGCGGCCCGTAGCGCTCGATCGAGGCGCCCAGCAACGGCGCCGTCAGGGCGGTGATGATCCCGTAGACGGTGGAGATGTCGGCGACGACCGCCTGGCCCCTGACCGGATCACCGACCAGCACCCGAGAGAAATAGGGCGCGAACACATAGATGGTGACCAGGATGACATAGGGGTCGCGGCTGCCCTGGTGCAGGATCCAGCTGAGCGCCCCGCGCGAGAGCCGTTTTCGCGGCGCCGGAACCAGGACGTCCTCGGCCCCCGCTTGACCCAGGACCTCGCTGACGCCCGGAGGCGTCCCCGCCAGCTCGCTCATGCCGCACCCTAATGTCACCGGCCCTCTGACGGGACCATGCGACGAGGCTGGACCTTAAACGAGCGTTTGTCACCTTACGGATTAGAGCAGGATATGCGCCCGCACCCGCTCGCGGACGTCGTTATCCAGGCCCACCACCCGCTCCAGATAACCGTCCAGCGAGCCGCACTCGTCCTTGATCACCGCGAAGGCGGCGGCGAGATAGCGGCCCTCGACACCCATGGCCGCGCGCATGGCCGCTTCGTCGGGGCGGCGGCCGGTCAGCTCCGCGATGTGATCCATGAAGATCCGGCCGCGACGGTCGAAGCGGGTGGGGTCGTTGGTCAGCAGGTAGTCGTCGATGACGTCGTCGTCGGCCACGCCGGCGATGTGATGGGTCAGCGCCGCCAGCACGCCGGTCCGGTCCTTGCCCGCCGCGCAGTGGATCAGCGCGGGGCCCTCGCCCTCGGCCAGCGCCAGGAAGAAGCGGCGGAAGAGGTCGATGTGCCGCTCCTTGAACGGCAGGCGGCGATAGTACTCGTCCATGTAGTCGTGGACGGCGTCCTCGGTGAGATCCGTGCTCGTGATGAACTCGAGCCAGGGGTCGGTCCCGGTGACGCCCAGGTCGTTGTCGATCACCCGGGCCGCGAAGCCCTTCCAGCGCCGCGAGGGCGAACGCTCCCGCTCGTTGGGCCGGCGCAGATCGACCAGGGTGACGACGCCCAGGGACGCCAGGATCTCGAGGTCCTCGTCGGTGGCCTCGGCCTGATGGGCGGCGCGGAACAGCACGCCCTTCTTCAGGCGGCCCGCCCCCGCGGCGTAGTCGCCGAAATCGCGGAAGTTCTCGACGCCTTGCAGGGGGATGTGGCGGGTCATGACGACTTACTTTCTGAGCAGCGGCTGCAGCCGGTCCTGGATCGGCTGGTCGATATAGGTGTGGGAACAGCCAGGCCGCGGCGTAGGCCAGCGGGAAGCCGGCCAGCCACATCAGCCACTGCCAGCCGATGCCGATCGGCACGGTGTCGATCAGCTTGTGAATGGCGCTCCAGTAGATGACGCCAACGAAGATGTGGGTGATGAACAGCGCGAAGGACAGCTTGGCGCCCTCCTCGATCCAGGCTTGCGGGCGCTTCACGGGCAGGCGGCCGGCGCCCAGCACGATCATGGCGATGGCCAGCAGCGACGGCGCATCGAACATCCATTCGTCCGGCAGGGCGTAGCGGTCCAGCGGCTGGGTGACGACCAGCAGGGCGACGCCGCCCCACAGCAGGGCCCTGGCCGCGCCCTCGGAGGGCCAGCGCATGTCGACCGCCCGCGCCAGACAGACGCCCAGGATAAACAGCGGCAGGGCTCGGACGACCCCGAACTGGAACTGCAGGTCGGCCAGGGCGTGGTGGAACACCAGCTCGGCCAGCACCTCGAAGGCGGCCAGCAACGCCAGGCCGAACAGCGGCAGCAGCCAGACATGGCGGACCTTGCTGGCCGTCCGCCAGAACAGCGGGAACAGGGCGTAGCAGACGATCAGCGCCGACAGCGACCAGCTGGGCAGGTTCCAGCCGTCGCTGGGAAAGCCCCAGGCGTGGATCAGCAGGGCCTGGGTCGGCAGTTGGTCCCAGGCGAAGCGGCTGGGCTTGTGGGCGTCGGTGCCGAAGCTGTTGAGGATCAGCACTAGCACCGCCAACATCGCCAGCACCGCCAGGTGCCCCGGCCAGACCCGCGCCGCGCGGCGGACCCAGAAGCGCGGCGTGCTGATGTGGCCCTTCAGCACCGAACCGCCATAGGCGCGGCCCAGCACATAGCCCGACAGCATCAGGAAGAAGTCGGTGGCCAGGAAGCCGCGCGAGAACACCTGGGCGAACCGCTCGATCCGCATCGGGCTCTCGGCACCGTAGTGGTAGACCACGATCAGCAGCGAGGCGAGGAAGCGCAGGAAGTCCAACGCGCCGCCGCGCACGGCCTCCTTGCCGGCGGGCGAAGGCGCGGTTTCCGGCGAGGCCGAGGCGGAGGGGGTAAGCGGCGCGGTCACGGCTCGCGCATACCAAAGCCGCTCGCGCCGGGAAAGGCCGCCGTAAGGGCGCCGAGTTGCGACGAGGCCGCGCGGCGCTTATCTGTAACTCATCTTGTTTCCAATGAGCTCCGCCATGTCCCGCACCCCCGTCCTCTTCCTCGGCCACGGCTCGCCGATGAACGCCATCGAGGACAACGCCTGGAGCCGTGACTGGGCGCGCCTGGGCCGCGAGCTGCCTCGGCCCAAGGCGATCCTGATGATCAGCGCCCACTGGGAGACGCGCGGCGCCTCGGCCGTCAGCGCCGCGAGCGCGCCCGAGACGATTCACGACTTCGGCGGCTTCCCCCAGGCGCTGTTCGACGTGCGCTATCCCGCGCCCGGCGATCCGGCCCTGGCCGCGCGGGTGGCGGAGCGGCTCTCGCCTGATCCCGTAGTCCAGCATCCGACGCGCGGTCTCGACCACGGCGCCTGGGGCGTGCTGAGGCCGATGTATCCGGACGCCGACATTCCCGTGGTCCAGCTCAGCCTCGATCGCGCCCGCCCGGACCGCTGGCACTACGAGGCGGGCCGACGCCTGGCCCCGCTGCGCGACGAGGGCGTGATGATCCTGGGCAGCGGCGACATCGTCCACAATCTGCGGGCCATCGACTTCCGGCGGCCCGAGACCCTGCCCTGGGCCGAGCGCTTCAACGAGACCGCCAAGGCCTTGATCCTGGCCGGCGACCACGATCCGCTGATCGATTGGCGCAGCCTCGGCCCCGACGCCGAGGCCTCGATCAACAGCGCCGAGCACTACCTGCCACTGCTCTACGTGCTGGGCGCGGCGGGCAAGGACGAGCCCGTCAGCTTCTTCAACGACGACGTCTTCGCGGCGATCTCGATGACGGGGGTGAAGGTGGGTGAGGGGGGTCAGTAAGCGCCCCCTCCGTCACGCGGCTGCGCCGCGCGCCACCTCCCCCGTTGCACGGGTGAGGAGGAAGTCGCCCATCCTCACCCGCCCGCGGGGGAGGTGGATCGCCGCTCGCGGCGAGACGGAGGGGGCGCTGCCTCACATCGCCGCGCCGCCTGTTTCGCCGCCTCGATCCGCGCGTCCATCGCCTTGCCATAGAGCGCGGCGATCCGCTCCAGCACCTGGGCCGGCGCCGTCTCGGGACGGCCGGCGTCGAACGGCGGGGCCGGCGCGTACTCGACGGCCAGCTGAATACCTTGCGCCATCTCGTCGCCCGCCAGCTCGGCGATCAGGGTCAGGGCGAAGTCGATGCCCGCAGTCACGCCGCCGCCGGTGATGTAGCGCCCGTCGCGCGCCACCCGCGCCGGATCGGGGATCGCGCCGAACAGGGCCAGCTGATCGCGCCAGGCCCAGTGGCAGGCCGCGCGCTTGCCCTTCAGGAGCCCCGCCGCCCCCAGCACCAGCGAGCCGGTGCAGACCGAGCAGACATAGCGCGCGCCGTCCGCCAGCCGGCGGATTTCGGCGATGAAGTCGGGGTCGCCCATCGCCTCGGTTGTCCCGAAGCCGCCGGGCACGATCAGCACGTCACAGGCCTCGATGTCCGACAGCTTCGGCAGATGCGCGAAGACCAGGCCGTCGGCCTCGATCTCGCCGCCCGCCAGGCTGGCGACCGTGACCTTGGCGCCCGGCAGCCGGCATAGCACCTGGTGCGGGCCGGTGAAGTCGAGATGGGTCACGCCAGGAAACAGGGCGATGACTATGGAGAGGGGCTGGCTCATGCGGTGGTCTCCGTCACGATTGACGTGGAGAACATGGTTCGATTAGCCTCTGGCGGAAATGACATAGTTCCCACGGTTTCAGCCAAGGCGCTCCCCATGCCCCGCGCGATCGGCTTTCTGGTCTATCCAGGCTTCCAGCTGCTGGACGCCACCGGCCCGATCGCGGCCTTCGAGATCGCGGCGCGGTTCTCGCCAGGGGCCTACAGCCTGCACTTTCTGTCGCTACGGGGCGAGCCCACGCCCAGCTCCTCGGGCCTGATCATCCAGACCCAGGCCTTGAAGGACGCCCCGCCGCTCGACACGCTGGTCGTTTCGGGCGGCGCGACGGGGTCAGGGTCCCGGCGACCTGCCCCGAGACCCAGGAATTCGTCCGCAAGGCCGGGCGCGAGGCGCGCCGCGTCGCCTCGGTCTGTTCGGGGAGCTATGTCCTGGCCGAGGCGGGCCTGTTGGACGGCAAGCGCGCGACGACCCACTGGAGCCGGACCAAGGACTTCCAGCGCCGCTATCCGAACGTGCGACTGGAGCCCGACCGCATCTGGATCCAGGACGGCAAGGTGTGGAGCTCGGCGGGCATCACCGCGGGCATCGACCTGTCGCTGGCCCTGATCGGCGCGGACCTCGGCGAGGCCATCGCCCGCCGCACGGCCCAGCAGCTGGTGGTCTATCACCACCGCCCCGGCGGTCAGTCGCAGCACTCGGCGCTGATCGACCTGCGCCCCGGCCGCTTCGACGCCCTGCTGTCGTGGGCGCGGCAGAACCTGGCCGAGCCGCTCAGCGTCGAGCAGTTGGCCGACCGCGCGGCCATGAGCCCCCGCAACTTCGCCCGCCTGTTCGCCCAGGAGACCGGCGTCACCCCGGCCAAGGCCATCGAGCGCCTGCGCGTCGAGGCCGCCCGCGCCCTGCTCGACAGCGGTCCGCTGCAGGTCGAGGACGTGGCGCTGGAGACGGGCTTTGGCGATCCCGAACGCATGCGTCGGGCCTTCCTCCGCGCCTTCGGCCAGCCGCCGCAGGCGCTACGACGATCGGCGAGGGCGGGGTGAGTTTCGAGGGGAGATTTAAATGAGGCTCTTGTTGGCGCTCGCGGCCTTGATCCTGTCAGGCGCTATGAGCCTGGCCCAGGCCGGGACCTGCGAGCAGCGCTCGCCGACGGTGTTCGTCATCATGGGCGAGATAGATACGGCCTTGGCGGATTGCGTGACCGCCAAGCACGCGCCGACGACCCGCGAACTCATCATCGACAGCCCTGGCGGCAAGGTGGGGCCCGCCATGGATATCGCTGACCGCCTTTCGACTTCGACAGACCTGACGATCCGCATCACGGGACAGTGCGTATCGAGCTGCGCGAATTACATCCTGCCGATGGCGCGCCGAATGATCGCGGCGCCGAACGCGATTATCGCGCTCCACGGCGGGGTTGATCCCGCCCAGGTCGCAAAGGCCCCACCGGCGAAAGCCGAAGCCCTGCGCAGCCTCTCCGACAAGCAAAGACGCTTCGCGACGCGCCATGGCGTCCCGCCAGGGTGGCTGCTCTACCGGACGGCCGAAGCGCCCGCGCGCACGGATGGCTTGGATGGTCGGTATCGGTGGCCGCCCGCGAACGCGACCCTATACCTTGTCGAAGCTCCGATGCTGAAATCCTGCCTGCCTTGGCTCGATATCGGCGACTATCAGGCCGAGCTCGAAGCCAACCGCCTGCTCGCCAAGGGCATCGAACGGCTCAAGCGAGACGGGCTGGTCGCCACGGGCTCGATCGTCTGCAACGGCGCAACTTGGTAGTCAGTCCGTGCAGTGAACCTCGTCGTCGTCTTCCATCGCCTCCTGGACGCGGTGGGCGATCGCCGTAGCGCCGGCGTCGTCGGCGGCGATGTCGCCCTGGTCCTTGCGGTCGGCCGAAGCCTTGGCCAGGGCGTCCTCGGTCTCGTCTTCGGTGGGTTGGGTCATCGGGATCTCCTGTGAACTCAGGAGTCTAAGGCCCGGCGCGCGGGACTGTTCCGAACGAATCAGGCCGCCGCGGGGTTCGCCGGCAGGAACGGCGAAACCGCCGCCATGGCCCGCTCGACATAGGCCTCCTTTCGCCGGCCGGCGCGACGTAGCGGACGGCCACCACGCCGGTCTAGGCGCGCCGCAGCCCGGGCTCTGGGCTTGACCCGTCGCGTCCGCGGGCATCTGATCAGCGATAACAAAGATACGGGAGGGACGACATCATGGCCGCGAACGGTCGCAAGAGCATCTTTATCACCGGGGCGGCCAGCGGCATCGGCCTGGCCTGCGCCAAGCGTTTCGCGGCCGAGGGCTGGTTCGTGGGCCTGTCGGATATCGATCAGACGGGGCTGAAGGCCGCCCTCCTGGCGATCGGCGCGAGCAACGGCTCGATCCATCCGCTGGACGTGCGGGATCGGCAAGCTTGGGAGAACGCGCTGGGCGAGTTCGGGCGCGAGACCGGCGGCAAGGCCGACGTGCTGCTGAACAACGCCGGCGTCGCGCGCTTCGGCGTGTTGGAGGACATGTCCGACGCCGATTGCGACATCCAGATCGACGTCAACATCAAGGGCGTGATCAACGGCGCGCGGACCGGTCTGCCGCTGCTGAAGGCCGTGGGCGGGCGGCTGATCAACATCGCCTCATGCGCGGGACTCTATGGCGCGCCCAAGCTGGCGGTCTATTCGGCGACCAAGTTCGCGGTGCGCGGCCTCTCGGAAGCCCTCGACGTCGAATACGCCCGTCACGGCGTCAGCGTCGCCTGCGTCATGCCATGGTTCATCGAGACGCCGATCCTGAACGCCGGGGCGTCAGGCACGAACGAGCACATGAGCGACGCCCTGCGCGCCGGGGGCCTGGAGGTCTATCCCGTCGAGGACGCCGCCCAGGTCGTCTGGGAGGCCGCGCAGGGCAAGGCCCTGCACTACTTCGTGGGCAAGCGGGCCAAGCAGATGCGCTTCGCTTCCAGCCATATGCCCGGCGTCGTCAGGAAGCAGCTCCGCTCCCGGCCCCTACTGTCGACTTGAGGCCGTCCAGCGGCGCGCGGTCGGCCGAGATCGCGATCGGCTTGGGTCCGACGGCCTTGTCGGCGGCCGGAACCAACGCCTTCACGGCGGCGGCGATCGGGGCCGAGGCCGGCTCCGGCGCCGGGCCGATCGGACCACCCTGTCCGCCCGGAACCGAGGCCTGCTCGAGGCGGCCCAGCGCGCTGGCGGCGTAAGCCACCGGCGGCTTCCCGTCGGCGGTCAGGCTGGCGATCTCCGACGGCGCGATGTCCTCGACCGTGGGCACGCGGGCCGACGACGCGCCGTGGCGTCCGAAGCGATAGAAGATGTGCATCCCCACCTGCGCCACGCGCATCAGGCGCGGCCCCCAGATGGGCGAGACGTTGATGGTGTGGAAGTGGGTGGCCGAACCGACCTGGTTGGACATGTCGCCCGCCAGGGTGCGCGCGGCCATCTTGCGGGCCCGGTTCCAGGCGCTCACGTCGCGGGCGCGACGCATCGAGCCGTCGCAGGCGAAGCTGAACTGGCAGCCCGTGCGGTTGTAGGCGCCCTGGAACACGACACCGCAAACCGACTTCGGGAAGGCCGGGTGGCGCACGCGGTTCATCACCACCTGCGCGACGGCCGCCTGGCCGCTCGGCGTCTCGCCGCGGGCCTCGTAGTAGATGGCGTCGGCCAGACACTCGAGCTCGCGCGAGCTTTCCAGGGCGTTGCCGAGTTGGAACGGGCCGGCGGCGCCGGGCGTCAAGGAGCCGAAGCTGGCCCGCAGCATCAGCGGACCGGTGCGGCCGCTTTGGCCGGGCATCAGGGTCCCACCGGCGCCTTCGAGACGCGCGGCCAATTGGGCCGACTGACGGTTACGCTGGTCTAGAGCTGCGAAAAGAAAAGGATCATGACGCTTGGCCACGGCGAGAGCGCCGGGGTCCATACGCGTAGCCGCGCTGACCATGGCGGCGTCCGAAAAGCTTCCGGAGGCGCCATCGGCCAAGCGGGCGACGCGGGCGTGGGTGGTGGCGGTCTGCGCCAGGCCACCCATCAGGTAAACGCCGCCCAGAGCCAGACCCGTGATGGATCCGACCAATACGGCGCCGACCAGCCCGCGCGCGTCCGCGCGCGTCTGCGACTTGATATACAAAACTCGTGTCCTGCGCGGCGAGGGCCTCCGGCCCCCCGACAAAAACCGCTTCGAGATCCCCGGAAAAGCACTGTCGGGGAGGCCTTCGAAGCGGGGGATTGGCCGTATCACGACGTGGCCAAGATCCCGCTGTTAGCGGCTTATGAACGATTGGTGACCGACTCGCAAGCGCTCGGGCCCCGCCCAAGGCCCCGTTGCGCGGTCGCGTCGCAGGGTCAAATCGTTAATCCGTTGAATCCGCGTGAAAAGCTGGACAGGAGCAATCGGCGATTTTTTTCGCCGTCAAAACCCTTGCGCCGCCTGATTTCCACTCAGGGTGGCGCTGACCGACCACCCTCGCCCGGCGCATCCCTGGCGGAAAAAAGGTTAATACGGAACCTTAAGCTGAGCTTTCCGGAGGGCGCCTTTCAGCGCCCTCGCGAGAGGCGCCAACCATGGACCGCGACCTTGGTCAGGTTGATGGCGGCGGCGACCCAGAGCGTGATTTCGAAGGTCAGGTCCAGGGTTCGCTGCAGGTTGGCGAGCCCTGCTTCAGAGGCGGCGGGCGCCAGGACCGTGACCAGGGGCTGGGCGGACCACAACGCCCAGACCAGGGCGACGCCGCCCACCGCGCCGACGATCTCGGCGAGATTGCGAGCAACCGTCCAGCCCGGCTTGACCACCAGGAACAGGGACGAGATCACCTGCACGATCGCGAGCGCCAGGATCGGCCAATAGAGCTGCCGGAACACCGGGGAAACCTGCAGGAACGCCTCGCCTCCGCGCGTCTTGATCACATTGGCCACGGGGAACGTGACGACCCCCGTCCACCAGCCGATGAACAGCAGCATCACCACCAACTCGAACAGCCCGTCGAAGCGGCTCTTCACGAACCACTCTCGACTGTCGGAGACACGGGGCAGCTCGCTGACCTTCCAGCGCCGGAACCCCTCGGTCTTGATCCAGCCGCGCTCGATGGCGGCGGCGATCAGGGTGGCGGCGCCAACGAGGCTGAGCGCCGTGGGGATGAAGTCCTGGATCGTTCGGAACACCAGGCGCGCGTCGCCATGGGCCGTGAGCACAGCGATCCCGGCCGGGATCGTCGCGGCCAGGGCGGCGATGGCCAGCAGGACCTTCACCCCGAACAGCCAGAACGGATAGATCTCGGCCCCGACCAGCGCCCGCGCGGGGCCATAGCGGCCGGCCACCGCGATCGGATGGCCGATCTCGCGCAGCAGATCCTCCATCTCGCGCTTGTCGAGCGGGCGGCCGCGCTGGGCCTCGGCGTCCTCGACGCGGTTGAGGATCAGGTCGCGCAGCTCGGCGACGATGTCCTGGCGTTGGGCCTTGGGCAGCAGGGCGGCGACGGCGCCCAGGTAACGATCAACCAGATCGCTCATGTCATAGGGTCCTTCGGTGAGGGTGGCCGCGCTCACAGCAGCGGCTCCAGGGCGGCGTTGATCGCGCGCCATTCGTCGGCGAGGCGCGCCAGCACGGCCCGGCCCTCTTCCGACAGCTGGTAGAAACGCTTCTTGCGCTTGTCTTCCTCACGCCACTCGCTGGCCAGCAGGCCCTGGGCCTCCAGCCGGCGCAGCATGGGGTAGAGCGCGCCTTCGTCGATCTCGACGCCCACCGACGAGAGGGCCTGACGCAGGCTGTAGCCGTAGCGCTCCTCCCGCAGCTGGGCGAGGACGGCGAGGATCAGCGTCCCCCGCCGAAGCTCCTGGCGGAGCGATTCAAAGATGTCCGTATCGGTCGGCATGAACGTGTGCGCCACATAGTGTGCATCACATGGTGTGTGACGCACACTGTATGTCACACAGTATTGGCGCGCGTCAATGGCGTAACGTGGATCGCTCGGACGCGACGCGTATTCTCCAGAGGACCACAGCGACGGGAGCCGCCCATGGCCGACCTTTCCCGCTTCGTCGAGGCGCAAGCCACGACCTACCAGACCGCCCTCGCCGAGCTGCGGAGAGGACGCAAGGAAAGCCACTGGATGTGGTTCGTCTTCCCGCAGATCCAGGGCCTGGGCTCCAGTCCGACCGCCCGGTTCTACGCGATCGCCGATCTGGCCGAGGCCCGGGCCTATCTGGAGCATCCGGTGCTGGGACCGCGCCTGCTGGAGGTCGTGGCGGCGATCAACGCCCTGCCCGGCGCCGACGCCCACGCCGTGTTCGGCGCGCCCGATGACTTGAAGCTGCGCTCGAGCCTGACCCTGTTCCAGGCCGCCGCGCCCGACGAGCCGGCGTTCGGCCAGGCGCTGGACAAGTTCTTCGGCGGCGCGCCCGATCCGCGGACGCTGGAGCAACTTGCGGCCAAACCGTAGGTAGTCGCCCCGACTGCGTTCGCGTCCCGTCGAGCGTACTATCCCGCCCAGAGGCTATAGGCTTCCGGGAGAACGCCATGGATACGATGATGAAGGCCGCCGTGGTGCGGGCCTTTGGCCAGCCGCTGGTGATCGAGGATCGGCCGCGCCCCAAGCCCGGACGTGGCCAGGTGCTGGTCAAGATCGCCGCCTGTGGCGTCTGCCACACCGATCTCCACGCCGCCCACGGCGACTGGCCGATCAAGCCGTCCCTGCCCTTCGTGCCCGGACATGAAGGCGTCGGCGCGGTCGTCGAACTGGGCGAAGACGTCGAGCACCTGAAGATCGGCGACCGCGTCGGCGTGCCCTGGCTGCACACCGCCTGCGGCCGCTGCGTCCACTGCCTGGCCGGCTGGGAGACCCTCTGCGAGAAGCAGCAGAACACCGGCTATTCGGTCGACGGCGGCTTCGCCGAATACGTCCTGGCCGACGCCGACTATGTCGGGCTGATCCCGGCCAACCTCACTTTCGTCGAGGCCGCGCCGATCCTGTGCGCCGGGGTCACCGTCTATAAGGGCCTCAAGGTGCTGGACGCCAAGCCGGGCGACTGGGTGGCGATCTCGGGCGTCGGGGGCCTGGGGCACCTGGCGGTGCAATACGCCAAGGCCATGGGCTTCAAGGTCGCCGCCGTCGACGTGGCCGAAGACAAGCTGGCCCTGGCGCGCGCTCTGGGCGCCGAGCTCACGGTGGACGCCAGCCGCGAGGATCCGGTCGCCGTGTTCCAGGCCAAGGTCGGGGGCGTGCAAGGCGTGCTGGTCACGGCCGTCTCGCGCGGCGCCTTCGCCCAGGCGCTGGGCATGGTCCGGCGCGGCGGAACCGTGTCGCTGAACGGCCTGCCGCCCGGCGACTTCCCGCTGTCGATCTTCGACACCGTGCTGCGCGGCATCACCGTGCGCGGCTCGATCGTCGGCACGCGCCTGGACCTGCAGGAGGCCCTGGCCTTCGCCGCCGACGGCCGGGTCAAGGCGACGGTCTCGACCGAGGGCCTGGACGCCATCAACGACATCTTCCAACGCATGGAGAAAGGCGCGATCGAAGGCCGGGTGGTGCTGGACTTTGAGGCCGCGCGGTGAGGAGCGTCCTGCTGGCGCTAGGCGCGGCGCTGGTCGCCTCCCCGGCCTTGGCGCAGGCGTCGCCCGAGAACGGCGAGCGGATCGCCCAGCGGGCCTGCGGCGGCTGCCACGCCGTGCGCGGGACCAAGAGCCCCCTCCCCGACGCGCCGCCGTTCGCGCGGCTGCACGAACGCTATCGCAAAGGCGGCCTCGACGCGCTGCTCGACGAGGGCATGCTCGCCCCGCCCCTACCGCCCGAAGAAGGCGCGCCCCGCACCCATCCACGCATGCCGATGGCCAAGTTCGACGACGACCAGCGCGCGGACCTGAAGGCGTATCTGCAGAGCCTGGAGCCGAGGCGGTAGGGCATCGCGAGCGCCCCCTCCGTCACGTCGCCTATCGGCGCCGCGCCACCTCCCCCGCGAGCGGGGCAGGAGGGACGTGTTTCCTCCTCACCCGTGCAAACGGGGGAGGTGGATCGATGCGGATACGCATCGAGACGGAGGGGCCGTCCTCCGCCTACACCGCCGGCAGAGGCTCCGCCGGCCCCGGCGCGTCGTCTGCGTCGAGTGGGAAGCTGATCTCGCAGCGCACCCCGGCGGGGTCATGCTCCAGGCGCACCTTGCCGCGCAGTTCGCGAGCCAAGGCCTGCGAGATCAGGCGCGTGCCGAATCCCCGGCGGGTCGGGGCGACGACGGGCGGGCCGCCCTCTTCCGCCCAGAGGAAATCCAACTGCCCCGCCGCCACGCGCCACGTCACGCGGATCACACCATCGGGCGCGCTCAGCGCTCCGTACTTGAGCGCGTTGGTGCTGAGCTCGTGCAGCGCCATGGACAGGGCCAGCGACCGCGCGGGCGAGAGGCTCACCGACGGCCCCTCGGCGATGAAGCGGTCGGCGACGAACGGCTCGGCGGCCTGCCGCACCAGGTCGCCGAGCTCGGCGCTGGTCCAGCTGGATTGGGTCAGCAGGTTGTGGGTGGCCGACAAGGCCATCAGGCGGCGGTCGAAGGCCTCGCGCGCCGTGGCCAGGTCGTCCGACGAGCGCAGGGTCTGGGCCGCCAGCGATTGCACCGTGGCCAAGGTGTTCTTCACCCGGTGGTTCAGCTCGTTGATCAGCAGGCGCTGCAGCTCTTCCGCGCGGCGGCGCTGCGCCAGCTCGGCCTGGGCCGACTGGTAGAGGCGGGCGTTGTCGATGGCGATCGCCGCGTGCGAGGCCACGCCCTCGGCCAGCCATTGGGCGCGCTCGTCGAACACGTCGGGATCGGAGTGGCCGAAGAACAGCCCGCCGATGATCTCGCCCGAGCGCGAGCGGACCGGCACAGCCAGGTAGCTGCGCACCGGCAGATGGCCCTTGGGCATGCCGAAGTGCGGCGCGTTGTGGCCGTAGCGGGGGTCCTGGGTGATGTCGCCCGAGCGCACCGTGGCGCTGCCCTCGAAGGTCGGAGCGAAGACCTCGGTGGGCCGGGGATGGCCGAACGCCTCGAACGCCGAGCGCGGCGCCCCCGACAGGGCGTAGAGCATCATCGACTGCCCCTGGGTGTCCGGCGCGGTGTAGAAGAACGCCGCGTAGCGCGCGCGGGTCAGGGCCGCGCCGGCGTCGATCACCACCTGGACCGCGCGCTCCAGGTCGAGCTCGGCGGCGATCACCGCGCCGGTCTCGTTGAGCACCGCCAGGGCCGCGCTCTCGGCCTTGTACCGGCTTTCGCTGCGTTCCAGCGCCTCGCGGCCGCGCCGCTCGCTGGCGACGGCGGCCAGGATCAGGGTGGTCGAGGCCATCACCGCCACGAACTGCTGGGTCAGCAGGATACCGCCGGACGGTTCGGCGTTGTGGAAGGGCCCGCCGCCCTGCAGCGTCCCGACGAACGCGCAGAGGCTGACCAGCAGGGAGGCCAGGGCCGCGCCGCGCGCGTCGAAGGCCAGGCCCGCCCAGACCAGCAACGGAAAGACGAACCAGGCTCGCGAGTAGGCCCCCTCGCCCCGCAGGAAGATCAGATAGGCCAGGGCGCCCGTCGCCACGCAGATCAGCGACAGATGGCCGATACGCGTTGGCGACCAGCGCTCCAGCGCGCCACGCCAGGTCAGAAACACGGGCGCGAAGGTCAGCACCCCGGTCAGGAAGCCGAACCACCAGTTGACGAAGGCCTGGTCCACCTTGCCCGGCGCCGAGCCGCTGAGCAGCAGCATCAGCGCCCCCGCGCCGGCCGAGATGGTCGCCCCGCCGGCGCCCGCGCCGATCACCAGCCACAGGGCGCTGGGCAGGCTGTCGAGCATGGCGTTGGTCTTCAGGCGGTTGAGGACCAGGACGGGGACCAGCGCGCCCAGCGCCGTCGCCGTGGCGATCACCAACTGCGTCCACAGCGGCTGCGGCGCGGCCATCACCCAGAAGGTCAGCAGACGGCCCAGCAGCGCGCCCAGCCACACGCGCGGTCCGTAATAGGCCACCGCCGCCAGGGCGATCCCGGCCGATGGCCAGAACGCGGTCCCGGCCCCGGGCACCACGGCCCAGCGCAGGCTGATCACCGCGCCGGCGCAATAGATCAGCGCCAGACTGGCGACCAGCAGCCATTCGCGAAGGGTGCGGGGCGTCAGGTTCATGCGCTCGAGCCCGCGGAGGACCGACGTCACGCGCCCAGCTCCAAACCCGTCCGCGCCCTCAAAGCGTCCACACTCCCAAAGCCCACCTTCAGCTTATCGCCTTCCGCCGGCTCGTCGCCATACGCCTTTTCGCCCCGACGAGCACCTCTGCCGCCACCCTGCTGCCAGCCTTGTCAGCAGCCCCCTAGCCGTCAGCCCCCCGCGCGCCTACCTTGGGGTCATGCCTCGCAGCCAGAACCCCGGCGTTTCGGACGTCTCCGCGCCCTTCGTCATGGACAACCTTGAGGGCGCCGTCGCCGACGTGGCGGCCGGCGTCATGCCCATGCTCTGGACCCCGCACCGCCCCGCGCGGCCGGACAAGACCGAGGGCGGGCGCAAGTTCAAGCTGGTCAGCGAGTACCAGCCCGCCGGCGACCAGCCGACCGCCATCGCCGAACTGGTGCAGGGCATCGAGAGCGGCGACCAGGATCAGGTGCTGCTGGGCGTCACCGGCTCGGGCAAGACCTTCACCATGGCCAAGGTCATCGAGGCCACCCAGCGCCCGGCGCTGATCCTGGCCCCGAACAAGACCCTGGCCGCCCAGCTCTACAGCGAGATGAAGTCGTTCTTCCCGGAGAACGCGGTCGAGTACTTCGTCAGCTACTACGACTACTACCAGCCCGAGGCCTACGTGCCCCGGACCGACACCTATATCGAGAAGGACAGCTCGATTAACGAGCAGATCGACCGGATGCGCCACTCGGCCACGCGGGCGATCCTGGAGCGCGACGACGTCATCGTCGTGGCCTCGGTGAGCTGCATCTACGGCATCGGCTCGGTCGAGACCTACACCGCCATGACCTTCACCCTGGAGGTCGGGCAGAAGGTCGACGAGAAGCAGCTGATCGCCGACCTCGTGGCCCAGCAGTACAAGCGCAACGACCAGGCCTTCGAGCGCGGCGCGTTCCGCCGCCGCGGCGACACCATCGAGATCTTCCCCGCCCACTACGAGGACCGCGCCTGGCGCGTGACCATGTTCGGCGACGAGGTCGAGGCCCTGTCCGAGTTCGACACCCTGACCGGCAAGAAGACGGCCGATCTGGAGATGATCAAGGTCTACGCCAACAGCCACCACGTCACCCCGCGCCCCACCCTGCGCCAGGCGATCATCGCCATCCGCCAGGAGCTGAAGGAGCGGCTCGAGTGGCTGACCGCCAACGGCAAGCTCCTGGAAGCCCAGCGCCTGGAGCAGCGCACGACCTTCGATCTGGAGATGATCGAGACCACCGGCTCGTGCGCCGGCATCGAGAACTACAGCCGCTACCTGTCGGGCCGCAAACCCGGCGAGCCGCCGCCGACCTTCTTCGAATACATCCCCGACAACGCCCTGCTTTTCACCGACGAGAGCCACCAGACGGTTCCGCAGATCGGCGCCATGTACAAGGGCGACCGCAACCGCAAATGGACGCTTGCGGAGTACGGCTTCCGCCTGCCCTCGGCCCTGGATAACCGCCCCCTCAAGTTCGAGGAGTGGGACGCCATGCGCCCGCAGTCGGTGCACGTGTCCGCCACCCCGGCCAACTGGGAGATGGAGCGCGCCGGCGGCGTCTTCGCCGAGCAGGTCATCCGCCCGACCGGCCTGATCGACCCGCCTGTCGAGGTGCGCCCGGTCTCCAAGGACGGCGCCAGCCAGGTCGACGACGTGGTCGACGAGATCCGCCAGACCATCCAGAAGGGCTACCGCACCCTGGTCACCGTGCTGACCAAGAAGATGGCCGAGGACCTGACCGAGTACCTGAACGAACAGGGCATCCGCGTCCGCTACATGCACAGCGACGTCGATACCCTGGAGCGGATCGAGATCATCCGCGATCTGCGCCTGGGCCACTTCGACGTGCTGGTGGGCATCAACCTGCTGCGCGAAGGCCTCGACATCCCCGAGTGCGGCCTGGTGGCCATCCTCGACGCCGACAAGGAAGGCTTCCTGCGCTCGGAGACCTCGCTGATCCAGACGATCGGCCGGGCCGCGCGGAACATCGACGGCAAGGTCATCCTCTACGCCGACCGGATCACCGGCTCGATGGAGCGGGCCATGGCCGAGACCGCTCGCCGCCGCGAGAAGCAGCACGCCTACAATCTCGAGCACGGCATCACGCCCGAGAGCGTCAAGCGCGACATCAAGGACATCCTCAACAGCCCCTACGAGCGCGGCGACCGCGTGCTGGTGCCGATGGGCATGTCCGAGACCGACGACCGGCCGTTCAGCGGCGACAACTTCAAGGCCGCGCTCAAGGACCTGGAGGCCAAGATGCGCGAGGCCGCCGCCAACCTCGAGTTCGAGACCGCCGCCCGCCTGCGCGACGAGATCAAGCGCATGAAGCTGATGGACCTGGAGTTCGCCAACGAGGTCCTGGCCGCCACCGGCGACGAGGTCGACAAGGCCGCGCCCAAGCGCCTGCGCGCCGAGATCCGCGAGGAGAAGGCCGCCGAGTTCCGCAAGAAGCGGCGCTAGGGCGTGGCGGACGACGCGCGCAGGAGCCAGCCGCCGCCGAAGACCGCCCAGGCGATCCTAGGCCGCAGGGCGCTCGGGATCGGGATCGCGCTCTGCCTGGCGGGGCTTGGCCTCGCGGGACTGCAGGCCCTCCAGACGCTGCTTGACCGGCCCAACGAGGCCGTCGTCAGGACGATCCCCGACGTCCTGGCGATCTGGCGCGAGGAGGAGCCCTCGGCCCTGTTCTGGGCGTTCCTGCTGATCATCACGCCGCCGCTGGCCCTGATCCCGAACGCGTTCGGCACGCTCCATCGCCAGCCCTTGCCGCGGATCTCAGCGCGGACCCGCTGGGCGATCGTGGCCGTGTCGGCCCTGCTGGTCGTCGCCGGCGTCGGCGTGGGCGCCGTCTTCGGCCGCGCCGAGGTCGCCGTCGCCACCCCGGTCGGCGTCAGCTGGCTGAAGGACGGCAAGGTGCGGGAGTACTGGTCCTGGGGCGCGGCGACGACCATCGCCGCCGCCTGCGTCCGGCGCGACGCGAGCGGCGGCGGCGACAAGGCCGGCTTCGCCCTGAACTACGACGTCACCTTCCCCACTGGCCGCGAGGCCCGCCTGGTCCGGACGCCGGACAAGCTCGCCGACCAGGTTCCGCGCCTGGCGGTGCTGGACCAGCGCCTGCGCGCGACGGGCGTCCCGCGCTTCACCAGCGCGGAGGCGGCGTGTTTGGAGCATTACGGGCGAGCGCTGGCGCCGGCCGAGCGGGAGACGCTAGGCGCCCTGCTGAAGCGCTAGCCGTCACCCCCTCCCCCGGTTGGTTCGACGCGCCGACCTCAAATTGCCCGCGACGGCGGCCCGCGCAGGGCCTAAACAGCCGCCTCGTTCGAAAGGCCCGACCATGTCCCTCCACATCGCCCTGCTGCGCGGCGTCAACGCCACCGGAGGTCGCTTGATCACCGGCGACGAGTTGACGGGCCTGCTGACCGATCTCGGCCACACCGAAGTCCGCATGGCCCCCAAGGTCGGCGACCTGGTGTTCGAGAGCGGCGAGCGCACGGGCGCGGAACTTCAGACCCAGATCGAAACCGAGCTTATGGCGCGCCTGGGCCTGCGCACCGATGTCTATGTCCGCACCGCCGAAGCCTGGCGGGCCTTGATCGCGGCAAACCCGTTCCCGGACTTCGCGGCGGCCAATCCGGGCTGGCTGATGACTCTGTTCTGCAAGGACACACCCGACAAAAAGGCTATGGGCGCCCTGCGCGCGGCGATCCGGGGGACCGAGCAAGCGCGCGCTGAAAACCGCCAGATCTATGCGATCTACCCCGACGGAGTCGGCGGCTCGAAACTGACCAACAGCCTGGTCGAGAAGACCCTCGGCACGCGGATCACGGGGCGGACGTGGACGGCGGTGCTGGCGCTCGCCGAGATGCTTGAGCCGATCTAGCGCCTCAGTGCCTTTCTTGGCTCTATCGTCCCACCCCTCCAGCCCCCCTTAATGGGGGAGGGGGACCGGCGAACGCCGGTGGAGGGGGGGGGGCGGCGCCGGCCCGACTGGCCCCGGTTGGCGTTACGGGTAGTTAGATGGCTTGCCCCGCCTCGACTAGTCGGCCGTAGCGGCGGCTTTCGCCCCCTTGGCCGCGGCCTCAAGTTCCTTCAATCGCGCTTCGATCTGCGGCACATACTGATAAATGTCCGTTAGGTCATTTATCTGATGACGAGTCTCTTCCTTATCGACAAACGTGCCGACATACTTTGAAGTCGCTGCATTGAAGTGCAGTCGGGCTATGGATTTTCTATTGTTGTCATCCAAAAGAATAGCACAGTATGACTTTTGATCCCGCATCACAATTCGCTTGGGGTGAACAAACTTGGATGCGATTGCTTGAACGATATGAAAGCCTGACATCTCTTCTTGGGTAGTGACGATTTCCTCCTCGGTTGGCTCGGGCTCATTAGTCACCTCCAAGGGTTTCGGCGTTGATGCGTTTAGCGCCGATGATAGCCGATCTGTCACCATGTCCCGGACTAGCGTTGAAATTGTGCTAGCAAGCAGCTTAGCGGTATTATCTTTAATCGCCGCCGTTACGTTTCCGCTGTAAACGCGACGCGCCATAATCTTCACAAAATCATCCGAAGGATCGGAAAACTCCTTCTCCAATTCTTTTCGTAGAAGTGACTGAATTTTTAGATTTCCAGCCTCTTTAACAATCTTATCTATATCGAAATTACCTTTCGCAAAGTTTTCTAGCGTCTTTACATCTGTTGGCTTGATAGCATCCATGCTGAACGTGAAGAACGGCTTATCGTCCATCTTATTCGGCGCTTCTATGTCGGAATAGAATTGATAGACCACGCCATTAGTCAAAATAGCGAGGCGCGCCGATGTCACAGAAAAATACCGGAATAGTTGCCCGGCGTGGTTTATATTTAACTCAGAAGACGACGGCTTACATTCAATTAGGACAGCGACAGATTTGTCCCTACAGATGGCATAGTCGACCTTTTCGCCCTTTTTAGTCCCCACATCCGCAACATACTCAGGAACGACTTCCGAGGGATTGAAAACATCGTACCCGAGCGCCTGAATAAAGGGCATTACCAAGGCAGTCTTCGCTGCCTCCTCGGTCAGCAGAACCTCGCGGTGCTCAACAGTCCGCTTCTGAAGCTCGGCCAGTCTAGTCGCCAAATCCATGTTATTCCCCCAATTCGCACGTCATAGGGGAAGAATGTCCCAGCCGAGCCCTCGCGTCCACTACCCCTCAAAGCTCACGTCAGCCCAGCGATCATCTCGCCGCGAGATTCAAGGACAGCTCCTTCTCGGGCGAGAAGCCACTCACGGCGCGCGGAGCAGCCCCTACTCCTCCACCACCCGCCGCAGGGCGTCGAAGCGCGAGCGCCACAGCGTTCGCTGCAGCCGGGCGAAGGTTTCGAGCCGCTCCAGGCCGTCGGGGTCGATGGCGCAGCGGCGTTCGCGGCCGACCTTGCGGGTGCGGACGAGGCGCGCGGCCTCCAGCACGCGGATGTGCTGACCAAGGCCGCTGAGGGTGATGCCGAGGGGCTGGGCCAGCTCGCCGATCGACTGCTCCTTCTCCATCAGAGCGAAGAAGACGCCGCGCCGGGTGCTGTCGCCCAGCGCCGCGAAGAGGCCGTCCATCTCGCTGGGCGTCGGGCCGTGGGTCGCGGGCGTCACGGCTAGGCGTCCAGGTGGCGGCGGAGGTCGGCCAGGAGCTGCTCATGGCCGCGACGGCGCAGCTCGGGGCCGTCGGCGCCTTCCAGATAGGTCCCCTGCTGGGTCATCTTCAGGCGCGCGCCCGCGCCGTGCGCGCTGAAGACGAAGGTCTCGTTGGTGATCGAGACCACGCGCTCGCCGGCGATCATCCGCGACGCATAGACCAGGAGCGCGGCGTCGACGCGGGCGACGCACTCGCCGACCATGTCGATCCGCATCCCGGGAACGGGGGTCTTGTCGTTGAGGACCAGGCGGAAGATCTCCTTGCCGCCGACCTGGGCGTCGAGCGAATAGTCCAACGTCTCGTGGGTGTCGGCGTGCGCGCCGTCGACGTACCAGTCGCGCTTGATCGCCGGATCGGTGAAGGCGCGGAAGAGCGTCTCGACCGAACAGGCGAAGGTCTCCTCGATCTCGAAACTGTCGAATTGCACGGCCATGGCGCGCTCCCGATTGGTGAAGTTTGGACTTCACCATCGAGCGCCGCGAGGCGATAGTCAAGCCCTCACTTCACCATTGAGCAGCGTCGTTGGGCGGGGGGCTGGCTAGCCCCGCCCTACCTCTACGCCGCCACGGCGTCGTCGGGGTCGGTCATGATCTCGTACTGGTCGTCGATCCAGCGTCCGACCAGCCTGCCCGTGCGGTCATAGATCCAGACCTCGGCCTCGCCGTCGTACGAGCGAGCTTCGCCGGCCAGGGCGCGGGCGCGGCGTTCGGCCTGGCCGCCCGTGTCGAAGAACATCACCTCGCCGGTTGAGATGACCTTGACGCACCATCCCCCATCGAAGGGGGAGACCACGAAAATACTCCGCATGGTTCTCTCCGTTCAAATGGATGCTTCTGGAGGAAGCGTGGTGAACGTAGGCGCCGTCCGGCCAGTTCCAAGACCCCATCCAATGATGGCGGCGCCGGCGGTCGAACGGGGGGAACCGCCGCGACGGCCGCCCGTTGCTGCACGGCTCTGGAGACCGCCGGAGCGGTCAACGCCCGGATGCTCGGATGACGCCCCTCGCCTCGGACCGCCCCGCCTACGACACGCCCTACGACGCCATCGTCGTCGGCGCGGGCCCCGCCGGGCTGACGGCCGCGACCTATCTGGGGCGCTTCCACCGCAAGACGCTGGTGCTGGACGGCGGGATGTCGCGGGCGAGCTGGATTCCCGAGAGCCACAATACGCCGGGCTTCCCGCACGGCGTGGGCGGCGAGGCTTTGCTGGCCCGCCTGCGCGAGCAAGCCGATCGCTACGGCGCCCAGCGCCGCCCGGGCCGGGCGCGGAGCCTGGTCCGCGGGGCGGACGGCTTCGTGCTGGCGTTCGAGACCGAGGCCCCGGGCGAGGACGCCGACGCGCCGGTGATCGCGCGCGCGCCGTTCGTGCTGCTGGCGACCGGCGTGGTCGACCGGCTGCCAGCGATGGAGGGGGTGGAGGACGCGATCCGCGCCGCTCGCGTGCGGCTCTGCCCGATCTGCGACGCCTATGAGGCGACCGGCCAGCGCATCGCCGTGCTGGGCGACAGCGAGCACGGCGCGCGGGAGGCGGCGTTCCTGACGACCTATTCGGCGGACGTGACCCTGCTGGACCTGCGGCCGGACGCGGCCCGCCAGGGCGACGGCGTCTTCGCTCGGATGCCGGTGGCCCTGGCCGACATCACGGTCGGTCCGAACGCCGTCACGATCGCGGCGGCGGGCCAGGCGGAGCGAACTTTCGACTGCCTGTATCTTGCGCTGGGCTTCGACAGCCAGCAGACGCTCGCCCGGCAGGCGGGCGCCGTGCTCGACGCCGACGGCCGTCTAACCGTCAACGCCCATCAGCAGACGTCGGTGGAGGGCTTGTACGCAGCCGGGGATGTCGTTCGAGGCCTGAACCAGATCGCCGTCGCCACGGCCGAGGCGGCGATCGCCGCCACCGACATCCACAATCAGCTCAGGGCGTTGACGGCCTGAGGGTCGCCCTCGCCGACCGAGCAGATCTCGACCCAGACCGGATAGAGCTCGTTGCGCGTGTCGCTGGCCAGGGCGGCGCGACCGTTGACGACGATGTAGGGCTGGAACTCGGCGTCGGCGCCCAGGCGGACCTCGCCGCACACCGCCACGCGCCCTTGGCGGTGCTCGATGTGGTCGTTGCGGAAGACGACATTGTCCCAGACTTCCATCTGGCGCTTGACGGTCCATTGAGCGCCGGTCAGCTCCATCTGGCGGATGCGCGGCAGGGCCAGGGGGGTCTCGATCTGCGCGGACTTGGCGCTGGGATGATAGCCGATCGCCATGAAGGCCACGAAGGCCAGCAGGATCAGATACGGCGCGAGCGCGCGGACGATCGGCGTCCGGAGCGTCGGCCCTTCCGCAACGTTTCCAGCCATGGAAAATCTCCGCCTCTCGTCAAGCCATCCCGGACGTAGGGGAAGGATGGCTCACGCAAAACGTCGTTAACACGAACCTACACCAGGGACCACAGCCACCCGCCCCAAAACTAGTAATATGCAGGCCCAGGCACACACCTTTGAGTGTAATTAAAATCACACTCGCCGCGAAAACGAGCAATGAAGCGGACTATATTTCAGATCGTCGTTATCTGCACGGCGGCGTAATGGCGCACGGCGAGGCTTGACGACGACGATCAGGACTTGGGCTTGGGCTTGGCCGCCGACTTGGTCTTCTCGCGCCGTTCGTCGGCGGCGATCTGGCTGAGGATCAGCAGGGACGAGGAATAGTAGTCCTCGTTCTGGATCCGGGCGGACGAGGCCTTGCCGGTCAGGGCCAGGTCCGCGACGCTGACCATGCCGACCGGCGCGGCGAACGGGGCGACTTCGCCGGTGCGCACGTCGATCCAGGCCGGGGCCGGCTTGCCCGCCGCGCGGAACGAAGTCCACCAGCGCTTGACCGGATCCAGCGAGGCGTCGCCGCAGCGGCCCGACCAGCACATGTAGAGCGGCACCCGTATGGCGTCGAAACCGAAGCGCGGCGGGCGGTCGGGGTCGGTCCACATGGCGCCGGCCGTGTCGACCTTCACCCAGTCGACGGGCAGGTCCGTGGCGCCGAAGCGGGCGTCGCGAAGGGCCCTGAGCGTCTCGTCCCGGACCATCGGCCAGGGCGACTTCGGCTCGCGCGCGGCGAAGGCGTCAAGCGCCGGCATGATCGCGTAGGACGGGTTGAAAATCATCCCCTGGGCGTTGACGAAGCCGTCGACGCCCGGGACCAGCAGAGTCCGGTTCCCCTGCTTGACCAGCAGCTTGCTCAGGATCGCGCTGCGGATCTGAGCGCTGGCCTCGAGATATTCGGGGCGCTTCCAGCGCTCGCCGCCGCGCAGCAGGGCCCAGGCGATCAGCATGTCGCCGTCCAGGGCGTTGTTCGGATCGGGGGTGTGCAGATCCCCCGTGGGGATGTAGCGCCACTTGAACAGGCGCGTGTCCGGCCGCGACAGGGTCTTGTCGGTCCAGGTCCACATCTTCTTGAAGGTCGCCGGATCATCATAGGCCGTGGCCATGATCATCGCGAAGCCCTGGCCTTCGGAGTGGCTGACATTGCCGTTGCCGGTGTCGACCACCCGCCCGTCGGCCTGGAGGAACCGGGTCTTGTAGTCCGCCCAGTTGCCGGGCGTAGGCGCGGCGCAGGCGCTCATGGTCACCGCCTGGAAGCCCAGGGCCGCGACCACCAGCAGCATGGCTCCGCGCCTAGAGGCCATAGGAGAATTCCAGGACGTCGTCGCTGGCGCCCTCGCGGTGGGTGGCGGTCATTTCCGGGCGCCCCCCCTGGCTTTGCAGCCAGACGGTGTAGACGCCTTCCAGCAGCGCGCAGAAGGCGCGGCGCCAGTGGCCGCTGGCGTCTTCCAGATATTGGCCCGGATAGGCGCGGTGGCGGATGGCGATGGCGCTGTCGGCCAGCGACAGGGACACATAGCCCCAGTCCATCTCGGCCAGCACGACGTTCAGCGAGGCTTCGAGCTCCTCCAGGGTCTTGACCGGCGGCAGGGCGACCGAGCGCGACACGCGCAGGCCGATCTGGCGGTAGAAGCCCCAGGCCTCCTGGGCGCTGAAGTTCTCGAACAGCTCGTCGGCCATGGCGAGCATGACGGCGCGCCACTGCGCGCTGAACTGACGGGCGGCCAGGTAGCGCAGGTCGGCCGCGTCGGCGACCTTGGCGGCTTCCGGCGCGGCGGTCCGGGACGAAAGACTCTTCAACATCGGTCGTTCCTATTGGCTGGCCAGGATCCGCCGCAGATAGAAGCGGAACTTGTACTCATTGTAGATCCCGAAGGTGTCGAGCGAGAGTTCGCCGCCGGCGGCCGAGCCGCCCCGGAACTTGTACTCGCCCAACAGCTGGCCGGTCAGGCCGATGCCGGTCTTGCTGGCCGAGTCGTAGCGGGCCAGGACCGTGCTGTCGGCCGCCGCATAGGACTCGATGGCCTGCTGGGCCGCCGGGTTGTTCGGGAAGATCGGCGAGCTGTCTTCGCTGTACGACTGCACGCCGACGCTGAAGCCCGCCTTGGCCCGCCAGTGCTCGCGCTCCTTGGTGTACGACACCGGCAGGGCGACGCTGACGAACTGCTGCGGGCTGAAATAACCGCCCTGTCCGAAGCTGAAGAAGCGCAGGTTGCGATCATAGGCCTGCATGTTGGCGTTGAGGCCGATCTGCAGCTGGTCGCCGTCGCTGTCGATCGGGCGGAAATAGGCCCCGGCGTTGATCTCGTAGCCGGTGTTCCGCGCGACGTTGACGCCGGTCAGACGGCGATAGGCGGCGTCCAGATAGGCGCCGGCCGAGCCGAAGTTGGCCGAGGCGCCCAGGCTGGCGTTGCGCCGGATCACCCCGCCCCACTCGACGCCCGTCAGCGGGTCGCGGTCGCCGGAATAGGCCAGCACGCTGTCGGTCACCGGACGCTGCTCGATCGTGGCCCGCACCTGGGCCTCGCCGATGTCGAGACGCCCGGTCAGGCCGCCGGTGAAGCGCTTGCGCATGAAGCCCAGCGGCGTGACGCCGGCGTCCAGCGAGATCGGGCCGGAATCGTAGAACACCGACACCCCGGCGCCGGCCTCGCTGCGGCTGTCCAGCGCGGGCAGGACGATGGTGTTGCCGGCGACGATCGCTTCGGCGTTGACCAGCGGGTTGGTCCCGATGTTGGCGATCGCGGCCTGCTTGGGCGCGCCGGCGCTGATGATCACCGGATTGACCGCTACGCCCAGGCGTCCGATCCCGAACGGCGAGACCGAGGCGGCGATGCGGGTGTTGGCCTCGAACAGGCGGCTCGTGCCCTCCTCGCCGCTGCGGGCGCGCATGTTGGCCACGCCCTCCAGCTGCGGGGCGGTCGATTGGCGCAGCGCGGCGATCTCGCGACGGACCTTGGTCGGCAGCGGCGCGGAAGCGTCGGCGGCCGAGCCGACCACCTGGGTCCGGCCCGTGGCGGCGTAGGCGCGCGGCGGCGTGTAGGCCGGCGCGGGCGTCGGCATCGGCGCCAGGGCGGCCGGCGCGGCGCCGTAGGGCGAGGCTTGGTAGGCCGGAGCCGCATAGCTCGGCGCGGAGTCGACCGGCGACAGGCCGGCCTGCGCGTAGGACGGCGTAGCCGTCGGGTTCGAGTTGGCCGGCAGGCTGAGACCGCCGCTCATCGCGCCCGGATCGCTCTGCGGCGAGTTCGACGGAATGGGCGCGAAGCTCTGGACCGGGGCCGGCGCGTAGGACGCGTAGGCCTGCGGCTGAGCCGTCGCCGCGTTCGGAAGCTGCGGCAGGGCGAAGGTGGGCGCGGCGGCCGACACCGCCGGCGCGCCGTAGGTCGGGGCGCCATAGGACGGAGACTCCGCCGCCTGGGCCATCGCGCGCGCGGCGAACGGGTTGGGACCCAGAGCGCCGCCGAGGCTGGCCGGGGCGCCGGGCTGACCGCCCTGCCCGCGCGCCAACAGGCCCTGGGCGCGTTCGAACGCCTTCAGCGCGGCGCGCTCGCGGCCCCGCGCCTGCTCCATCTGACCAAGCTGGTAGTAGAGGTCGGCGTTGTTCGGCTGGATCGCGATCGCGCGACGCAGCAGGTCGTTGGCGCGGTCGTAGTCGCCCGTCCGGACCGCGACGCGGGCCGAGCCGGCCAGCGCCTCGTAGTCGTTCGGATTGATCGACAGCAGGGCGTCGTAGGTCTGGGCCGCCTGAGGGGCCAGGTCGCCGGTGTCGTAGAGGCGGGCCAGGGCCGACAGCAGCATCGGATCGCGCGGCGCGACCGTGAAGCCTTGCGACAGGGTGTCGAAGGCGCCGGCGAAATCGCCCGCCAGGCGCAGGCGGTCGGCGCGGCGGGCGCTGTAGAGCGCCGCCAGGCCGCGGTACTCGCTTTGCGGCTGCTGCTGCGAGGCGGCGTTGAGCAGGTTGATCGCGGCGGCGTCCTGCCCGGTCTGGGCCAGCACCGCCAGGAAGCCCGAGGCCTCCGACGGCTTGAAGCTCGCGGGCGGCTGGCGGGCGGCTTCCAGCGCCAGAGCGGTCGACTGATAGCTGTCGCCGAGGTCCAGCAGGGTCTCGGCGATGCGACCGCGCACGCCGAAGCTGGGCGAGGTGCGGGACATCAGGCCGCGCAGCAGGCTGACGCCGTCGACCGGGCGGCCCTGGGCGCCCCAGCGCTTGGCCTGCTCGATGGCGCTGAGGGCGTCCACGCGGGCGATCAGATCCCTCACCGCGCGGGTGCGGCTGGCCTCGGGCACGCGACGCAGGAGGCCGACGGCCTCCTCGTTGCGGCCGCGCGATTCCGAGTACAGCGCGGCGGCCTGAAGGGCCTCCGGATCGCTGGACTGGTACAGCGGGGCCATCAGCGACTGGGCCTCGGCCTCCTGGCCTTGATCCGCCAGGAACTTGGCGTAGTCGTAGCGCGACCAGGGATTGTTCGGATTGGCGGTCAGGGCGGCCGACAGGGCCGCGCCGGAGCCGAAGGTGTCGCCGCGCTTCTGCAGTTCGTTGGCGCGAGCGCGTTCGATGGCGGCGCGCGTCTGGCCGGCCGTGGGGCCAGTCAGGTTCGCGGCGATCTCGCTGGCCTCGTCATAGCGGGCCTGGTCGGCCAGGGCCTGGGCGAGGCCGGCGACGGCCTCCGGCCGCTGCGGCGCGGTGGCCAGGGCGGCGCGGAACGCGGTCTCGGCGTCGGTCGGGCGGCCCAAGGCGGCCAGGGACTGGCCCCAGAGGACCTGCGCCTCAATGCGATCGGGGTTCTGGCCGTTGGCCAACGGGCGAGCGTCCTGCTCGGCCTGGGCGAAGCGACCGCCCTCGTAAGCCGCACGGGCGCGCGACAGGGTCGAGAAGAACTGGGCCGAGCGCAGGGCCTCGCCCCAGCGCTGCTCGCCCGACGCGCCGCCGCTGGCGCGCTTCAGCAGCGTCTCGGCGTCGGCGAACCGGCCTTGCTGCAGGCGGATGATCCCAAGCCCGCCGGCGGCGTCGAGGTCGTTCGAGCGTTCGCGCAGGGCCTGGTTGAACAGGCGCTCGGCGCCGGCGAGGTCCTTGCGCTCCAGCGCCTCGAAGCCGGCCGCGCGCGAGGCGCCGCTGGGATCGATCGGCGGCGAAGGCTTGGTCTCGGTCCTGCCCTGGCGGGGATCGACCACCGCCGTGTCCTGGCTGTTGGCGACCGAACTGGCGAAGCGCGTCTTCAGCGCCCTGTCCAGCGCCACGACCCGGGGGTCGGACGCACTGGTGACGGCGCGCAGCTGCCGCAGCCAGCGGTCGCCCGCCCCGACATCGCCGTCCTCGATGGCGTAGGTGGCCAGACGCTGCAGCACCTGCGGGTTATTCGGGCTCTCCTTCAGCGCCCGTTGCAGGGCCTGAAGGCTGAGATCGTTGCGCCCGCGCTTGCGCTGGCTGGCCGCCTGGTTGAGCAGCACCTGCACCACGCCGCCCTGGGTGGCGCCCTGGGCCGGCGGCGGCGCGGCCACCTCCGGCTTCAGCGTCTTGGCCCCGGGGACCAGCGGCTGGGCCGCCGGCTTGTCGGTCGGCAGGCGAGGTTGGACCTGGGCGATCGCCGTCGAGGCCAGCAGGCTCGACGCCAGAGAGATAAAGGCGATCGTCCTCATCGCGGGTCCACTTCCCTGTCGGCCAGGCGCTTACGCTCAAGGGCGCCGAGCACGACCCAGAAGCCTAGCCCGATTACCAGCGAAGCGCCGATCACCGCCAGAGCCAGCAGCAACGGATTGCGGCTGCACCACCACATAACCGCCACCCACCACGGCAGGTGACCAGACCAGAAGCCCGGCGCAACCTGGAAGCTATTGAAGCTCTTGTCGGTCGCGATGGCCAGGTCGCCCTGCATCGCGGCGTTGGCTTCCGGCTTGTCCATGGCGTTGACGAGTTCGGGCAACCGCGCCGGCGTGGCCGACAGGACGGCGACCACCACGCGGGTCTTGTCGAACGGCGAGCGCCAGCTGGTGACGCCCGTGAAGTCGCTGTTCGTCACCAGGGCGGCGTCGGCGGCGACCGGGTTGCGCTGGTCGACATTGGAGCCGAAGCGCGAGAACAGGCGCGTGATCGGCGAGTTCGAGGCCACGCGCAGCTGGCTGCCTTCCACCCGAACGGGAGCGTTCTGGAACAGCTCCGAGGCTTGCGAGGCCAGCGACAGCGGGCCCACCACCAGGATGTCGCGACCGCGGAGGCTGGGCGACTCGCCCGGATGGGCGATCGTGACGCCTACGGCAGGCGCGCCGGTGGAGTCGCCGATGCGGCCGATCAGGGTGAACAGCGCCTGCAGCGTGTCCGGCTGCGGTTGCTGCGGGATCAGGACCAGGGTCTCCGAAAGGTCGGCGACGCGGCTGAACGGGAAGCCGGAGCTGGCGAAGAACGCCAGGTCGGGCATGCGCGAGAAGTGGTGCGCGCCGGTCAGGTCCAGCGTCGAGTCGGCGTCGATGCCCACGCGGATGCCGACCGGAAGCGTGCCTTGGCAGGCGCCCTTCTTGTTGCTGTGCAGGTCATAATAGAACTGCAGCTGGTTCTGGCCGAAAATGTTGTAGCCGGGAATGTCCACCGACGCCGTCTGCTGGGTCGCCGAGACGCCGATGGCGTCGCGGACCTTGGCGGCGGTCCGTTCCGGGCGCAGCGGGATCGAGCGGATGTACTTGTCGTTGGCCAGCACATCCAGGCGCGACATCGAATAGTCGAGCCACGGACCGGCGGGATAGCGATAGCCGAAGGTCAGCTTGGCGCCCGTGCGCGGCCAGAAGAACAGGTCCGGCGCGGTGCGGAATTCGGCCGTCAGCAGACCGGGGCGAAGACCCGAGCCTTCCAGGTAGGATTGCCCAACCAGGTCGCCCAGCCGCACCGGACGGCGGGTGTCGACCCAACGTGGCGCGTCATAGGGCTGGCGGCGCGCGATCGGCTGCGGCGTGATCTGGGCGCTCTGGCCCGAGAGGCTCTTGGGCGAGGCGGCCAGCACCCGCGCGGCCGACAGGACGTCCTCGTCGGAACCGCCGGTGATCACCAGCAGGGAGGCGTAGGGGTTGCGCGGGTTGCGCACCAGGCTGATCGTCGGTCCGGCGGCGTCCGGGACCACCCAGCCGCCGATCTGACTGCCGCCGCGCGCCAGCACGACCGCGTTGCCGTCCGGCAGGTCGCTGAACAGCACCGGGAACGAGAAGCCGTGGAAGCTGGCGGTCATGCCGAAATAGGACGCGGTCGCCGCGCCGGCGGCGATCAGGTCGTTGGACGGCGCGCCGGCGAACACGAACGGCAGCTTCAGCTGACGGCCTTCCGTCGCGTCGAAAAACGGACCAGGCAGGCGCGAGAGCGAGTCGCCCACCGACAGCTGCTGCATGGTCAGGGTCAGGCGGCTGCGGGTGTTGCTGATATTGGCCCACAGCGTCGAGTGCAGCGGATCCTCGCAGCTGCGCGTGTAGTGGCTGATGAAGCGGAAGCCCAGGCGGTTCTCGTTGGTGAACAGGCCCGGATCGATCGGCAGGGTGACGACCACGCCGCCGGCGCCGTCCGGCGTCAGGGGCACGGTGCCGATCACCTCGTCGTTCATCAGCACGGTCAGGTGGCTGAGGTCCGCCAGAAGCTGCGGGGAATAGGCGAAGTTCAGCGTCAGCTGAGCCTGGGTGACGACCTCGTCCTGACGCAGGTTCACCGGGATGCCGGCCTCGGCCGCCGAGCCGATCAGGCGCAGCGGTCGATTAACCTTAAGATCCTCCAGCGTCATCGACAGGCTGCGGATGCCGCCCGTGGAGACGGCCTTGGCCGGGGCGGCGGCGCCGGGCGCGGCCGGCCCAGCGGCGGCGGGACGGCTCGCGGCGCGCGCCGTCTGGGCGTGGCCCTCGCTCGGCGCCAGCAGGCCAAGACCCAGCGCCACGGCCAGGATCGCGGCCATCGTCGAGGCGCCCGCGCGGTTGTAGGCCGCCGACGCCCGCGGCGTATCGCGATGGCGCCACCAGAACATGATCGACAGAGACGCGCGCATCAGGTCGGTGAAGGACTGCCAGGCCGACCAGGACACGTGGTCGTCGATCAGCGGCCAGGCGTCGGCGCGCCCCATGACGACGCGCACCAATTGCCGGCGCGACTCCAGCGTCATTTCCGTGAACATGAACCTCAGCCCGCCCTTCCCGCTTCCCAACATCTTGACCGGGAACCCAAATGTCTTTTCGGCCGCGAACACCTCGACGTGGGTCACGGTCCGTCCCTCTAGGACCTCTTCGTCCGGCGCCGGAACCGCCATGCCGCCCATCGAGATGTTCATCGTCTCGGTGGACAGCACATGGCCGTCGTCGAAATAGAGCCGCGTGGGCAAAACAACGCCCAAGTGCTCGTGTTTGCGGACCTGCCGCGTCTCGCGCCCCACCGCGATCGCCGTGATCAGGATCAGCAAGCTGAAGCTTGACCAGCCCACGTTCAGCATGATCGTGCCCAACTGCACATCGAAATACTGCGGCAACAGCAGCTTGGCGATCCCCGAACCGATCCCACCGAACAACAGGCCCGTGGTGATCAGCAGAGGCAAGAGAACCTTGAAGTCGAAATAGCCTTCCTCAAGCAGCCCGCCCTTGTCGGTGACGTTGAACTTGCCCTTCTTGGGATCGAACAACGGCAGGATCGTCGGCCCCACCAGGTGGAACGAGATCAGCGATTCATAGACCTCGCCCCAGAACGCGCGGCGATAGCGCCCCTGGATCCGCTCGTTGACCAGCACCGACAGCAGAAGGTGCGGGATCGCATAGGTGACGATCGTCCAGGCCGCCGCCGCGATGATGTTCTGCTCGAAGATGAGATAGGCCAGCGGCGAGGTCAGGAACACGATGCGCGGCAGTGGAAACTGGAAGTGCAGCATCGCATTCAGGTAGCAGAGGCGCTGCCCCAGGCTCAGGCCCGGCCCGAGCATCGGATTGTCGATGCGGAAGATCTGGGTCATGCCGCGCGCCCACCGGGCCCGCTGGCCGATGTGCAGCGCCAGGCGCTCGGTGGCCAGGCCCGCCGACAGGCGCGTGTTCAGATAGGCCGTGTTCCAGCCCATGCGCTGCAGCTTCAGCGCGGTGTGGGCGTCCTCGGTGACGGTTTCGCCGGCGAAGCCGTTGGTCTGCTCCAGGGCCTCGCGACGGATCACCGCGCAGGAGCCACAGAAGAAGGTGGCGTTCCAGAAGTCGTTGCCCTTCTGGACCACGCCGTAGAACAGGTCGCCCTCGCCCGGGATGTCCTTCACGGCGCGGATGTTCCGCTGCACCGGATCGGGCGAGTAGAAGTAGTGCGGCGTCTGCATCAGGGCCAGCTTCGGGTCGGCCTGGAACCAGCCGACGGTCAGCTGCAGGAAGGCGCGCGTGGCCACGTGGTCGGCGTCGAAGATGCAGAGCAGCTCGCCGGTGGTCTGCGGAATGGCGTTGTTGAGATTGCCCGCCTTGGCGTGCTTGTTGTCGGTCCGGGTGATGTAGCCGCAGCCGGCCTTCCGGGCGAACTCCTCGAACTCGGGCCGTCGGCCGTCGTCGAGGATGTAGACCTTGAAGCGGTCCGGCGGATAGTCCTGGTCCATCGCCGCGAACACGGTGTCCTGCACCAGCTCGAGGCTTTCGTTATAGGTCGGGATGTAGATGTCGACCGTCGGCCAGGTCTCGGGCGGGCCGGAGATCTCGCGCACCTTGCGGTCCAGCGGCCAGACGCATTGCACGTAGCCAAGGACGAGGATGAGCCAGGCGTACAGCTCGGCCAGATAAAGACCTGTCCCCAGGCCGGCGGCCAGGGGATTGTCGAAGTGCAGGGTTTGGGTGGTGCGCCACCATATGTATCGCGTCGACAGCGCCGTTGAGACCACGACGAGGCCGATGGTCATCTTACGGCTTTGGCTGAGCTGGCCGATGGCGGCGCTGACGGCGAACACGCCCAGGCCGAAGATCAGCTGGCCGTTGCTGTCCAGGGGCACCACGACGGCCAGGAAGACGACGGCCGCCGCCAGCGCGAAGATCGCGTAGCGCGCCGGCGCGGACGCCGCGACGCGGCCGAAAAGGCCTTCGCCGAGGTCCGATGCCCCCTGGATTTTCATGGTCAGTAGGACCCCGGAGCTGTCAGTCGATCAAGGCGACCCGCGATCATGTCGATGTCAAGCGCCGCCACGCTGCCCGGCGCGGCGCCGACCACGGGCTCGCCCCGCGCCGCGGCCTCGGCCAGCGCCTCGTCATAGTGCACGACGCCGATGAACCGCTCGGGCGCATTTACGGAAATGAAGTCGGCGATGTCACGGCTGAGCCGGCGTCGCGGATCCACCTGGTTGAGGACGCCGAAGGTGTCGGGTCGCTCCGAGAGCGGACGCAGCATCAGGCCGTCGCGATAGGTGGGCACCAGCGCCATCGAGCCGGCGTCGGCCAGCAGGACGATCAGCTTGATGTCCGCCAGGGCCTCGAGGCGCTCCTGCATGCGCCCCTCGCCCGGCGTGGTGTCGGCGATGACGATCTCGTCGGGCGAGCGCGCCAGGCCGCTCAGGGCTTCGGACAGCGCTTCCTGGACCAGCATGTCCTTCATGCGCAGGCGCTCGGCCGTTGAGGCCTCGCCGTAGGGCGCGACCCGCACGCCATCGATCCCGCCGACGAGCGCGGCCGACCAAGGCAGCCCGCGCGCGGTGCAGCGCGCCACGCCAAGGTCGTCTTCGTGATTGGGGGCCAGGAGGAAGCGCAGAGCGTTCTGGGAGTCGAAATCGACGGCGGTCACCTGTCGCCCCCGGCGGCGCAAGGCCACGGCCAGGTTGGCGACAAGTGTCGTCTTTCCCACGCCCCCCTTGGGCGACGACACGACAACAAGAACCATTTAGAGCGCCTTCCGCCCGATGCGCTCGAAGATCTCCGAAAGGGCTTGGGGCGCGTCTTCGACGGGCTTGGCCGCGCCGTAACGGCTGAAGGCGGCGGCCTTGGCGGGCGCGGTGTCGGCCTGCAGGCGGGAGAACAGCGACCCTTCGGCCGGGGCTTCGCTCACCAGAACGTCGGCCACGCGAGCGGCGGGGCTGGCGGCGGGCGGGGCGGCGGGCGCGGCTTCGATCGGCGCGACCGGGGCAGCCACCGGAGACACGGCCCGCGACAGGGCGCTCTTGGCCTGCGCCATCTTCTCGAGGATCGGCCAAGCCTGGTCCCCAGCGCGCGGCGCGTCAAACTGCTTATAGCTGACGGTCGCTTTCAACTTATCCATCAGGGCGCTTACGTCGCTCACCGGGCAATTCCTTCGTTCCAATCAGGGCAGCGTTTGCTCGATTAGAGATGAATTCGAAACTCTTGATCTAATCCAACAACTTCAAAGCACAAGACTTGAAATTGTTTCGTCCCGTGTCGCCAACCCTATGAACCGTTGAAACCGAACAGAATTCAGCGAAGCACGGTCCCGCCGAAAAAAGTAGAGATACAACTCACAGTTTATTATTATTAATCTCTTATTTACCCGTCGCACCGAGCTCAGAAGACTCCAAGCACAACCCAACAAGGTAAATGCATGTACACTATCGCAAGAGCCTAAGGTCAAGCGTCGCGACATGCAGGTTAACCCATAACAACCCAAAACGGGTAAACTCAAAGACAACCTTAGAGAGGAATACCACCTAGAAGCGAAGTTCATTTCACGAGCCAAAGTTCTATATCGGTTTTTATTCCGAACTAGTTGCCGCTCTCGTGGAAGGTCTCTCCGCGCCATCGATGACCGCTGGTATACGAGCAGTCGCGATCTCAGCACAGGCTGAACCCACGCGCTCTATTGTCGCATCCTCCACGCGCAGGCCGCGCCCCGGGAGACGCGCAACCCCAAGCGCCACAAGCCTTTGCGACTTCGGCGCGGACCAGCGGCGCGCGGAAAGCGCGCATGCGGCAAGAGCGCCGATCAAGCTTGGATTTTCGACTTAAAGCATTTTTACCATGTCTTGCTCGCCGCTCGGCGGGCGACATGACCGACGGGTCGGGCGCCGGCGCGGCGAGGTCGCCCTCGACCGCGCCAAGGATTCGCCTCGCCTTAGACGATCCCGATCAGGGCGTCGAAGCCCGAGACATCGTTCAGCGCCACCGCGGCGCCGACTTGGTGCACGGCCAGCGTATCGGCGAAGACATAGAAGTCGTCTCCCACCTGCACCCCGACATATACGAGAGCCGCCTTGGCGGTGAACGCGGCGTTGGCCGCGGCCAGGGCGCTGTCGAACGTGGCCGCGCTGGGCAGCAGCTGGTAGTTCGTGATGGTGGCCGCCGTCAGGCCCTGGAAGTCCAGAGAGTCCTCGCCATCGAAGTCGAGGATGTGGTCCGGCGCGGACGGCAGCGAGTCCGAGGCTCCGAACACGAAGACGTCGGCGCCCGAGCCGCCCGAGAGGGTGTCCGCGCCCGCGCCGCCGGTCAGGGTGTCATCGCCCGCGCCGCCGATCAGGATGTCCTTGCCCACGCCGCCCACCAGGACGTCGGCGCCGGCGCCGCCATCGAGCGTATCGTCGCCGCGGCCGCCGGTCAGGGTGTCGGCGCCCGCGCCGCCCGTCAGGGTGTCATTTCCAGAACCGCCGTCGAGCGTGTCGTTGCCCGCGCCGCCGATCAGGATGTCGGCGCCCGAACCGCCCTGCAGCGTGTCGGCGCCCGCACCGCCGTCCAGCGTGTCGTCGCCGTCGCCCCCGATCAGGGTGTCTGCGCCGTCGCCGCCTTCCAGGCTGTCGTCTCCGCCCGCGCCGTCCAGGGTGTCGTCACCCACGCCGCCGACCAGGTGGTCGTTGGCGTCGCCGCCGGTCAGGATGTCGTCGCCCGCGCCGCCGAACGCCGCGATGACGTGGCTGGCCTGCGCGGCGGTCGGCTCGAAGAAGTCGTCGGCGACGCCGCCGACGAACAGATGCGAGCCGTCCGAGAACTTGATCCGGTCGGCGGTCGCGGCCGCCGGCAGGCCGAAGTTCACGCCCGCCTGCGGGAAGGACACCGACCGCGACCCCAGAGTCAGCTGGTAGGAGCCATAGCCATTCGATTGCGGGAAGAAGTCGATCACGACATCCGTCGCCGAGCCCGAGGTGAAGACCAGGGTGTCGTAGCTCAGGATATTGAAGCGTTTCGCCTCGGCGGCCGTAATCTTGGAGAAGGTGTAGGTCGCCATGGTCTGCCTCCCGGCCGCGAAAATGTCAGCGGTCATCGGTCGATAGTGCGTGACGAGGCGATCGTCGAGCCCCGGGCTCGGGCAATTTGTCGCATGGCGCGGTTTGTTCGCAAAATAACGCCGCCAACATCCCCAATCCGGGTAGCCGGGGAGACTGCGAACAGCTTCACCGTTTCAGTACAGCCAAGTAGACGCTCCGAGACGAAATCTGCGCAGATCTCGACCGCGGCGGGAGCGCCGGCTCGGCCGGCCCCGGCGCGAACGCCGAGGCCGGCCTTGCAGGCCATAGAGGTGTCGGAGTCGGGCGGGCGCCCGACCCTCTGCGCTCTAGAAGTTGGCCTTCACGCCCAGGTACATGTACCGGCCGCGGTTGTCGTAGATGCCGCTGCCTTCGCCCGCGCCCGTCAGGCGGTACGGCGGCAGGCGATCGAAGACATTCTCCATGCCGCCATAGACGGTGTAGTTGCCGTTGATCGCGTATTCGGCCGTCAGGTCATGATACATGACGTCCGGATAGTAGTTGATCGTCGCGAAGTCGGCGTTCTGCGGCGGGCGGCCGCCGACCGACTTGATGTTCTCGATCACGTCCACCGACATCTTGCCGATGTAGCGGCCCTGATAGCCGACGGTCAGCTTATCCTTGCGCCATTGCGCCGAGATGTTGAACGCCCAGCGCGGATCGCCCAGCTCGTACAGGATCTGGTCCGGACGGTTCGGGTCGTCGATGAACGGATAGTTGTCGCGCTGGACCACGTAGGTCACCGTGCCACGCAGGTTCACCGTCCCGCTGTCTTGCGGCAGGTCGAAGCGATAGTTGATGTCGCTGTCGACGCCCCGCGCGCGACGCTTGGCGAAGTTCAGCGAGGTGTCCTGCAGGCTGCCCGGCACGAAGAACTTCGTGGTCGGATCACGCTGGAACAGGGCGCAGAAGGCGTTGTCCAGGTTGGCGGCGTCGTAGCAGTTGTTCAGGACCTGCTGCGGAGCCACCGACGAGATCACGTTGGCCAGCTTGATGTCGTAGTAGTCGACCGAGACGGTCAGGCCCGGGACGAAGCGCGGCTGCAGAACAGCCCCGATCGTCCAGGACTTGGCGGTCTCTTCGCCCAGCCGGGGGTTGCCCGCGCTGGTGATCTCGGTCGTCGCCGCCCGCGCCTCGTCGTTGATGAAGCCGACCGGGATGCCGGCGGCGGCGCAGTTGGCCGCCCGCGTCGCCGTGCCCGAACCGATGTTGGCCACGTCGCAGGGGTCGCTGACGCTGGCGAAGTTCTGGCTGGGGGCCGAGTACAGTTCGGCCAGCAGCGGCGCGCGGACCGACTTGGAGTAGTTGGCCCGGAAGCGAACGTCGCGGATCGGCGCGTAGATGACGCCGGCGTTGTAGGCCAGGACCTTGCCGGTGGCGCCGCTGTAGTCCGCGCCGCGCACCGCGCCGTTGACCGACAGTTCTTCGGCCCAGGGCAGGTTGGCCAGGACCGGCACGCGGATTTCGGCGAAGGCTTCCTTCACGCTGAACGCCGGCGGATCGAAGATCGGGATGGCGTTCAGGAAGGTGCCGCCGCGGCGGACCAGTTCGTCATATTCCTCGCGCGCGGTTTCGCGGCGGTATTCGGCGCCGGCGGCCAGGCCGATGGGGCCGGCCGGCAGGCTGAACCAGGGGCTGGTGTCGCCCGAGATCGAGCCGCTGAACACGGCTTGCGTCTGCTTGCCGTCCGAGCGCGAGGTCGTGTTGACATAGGCCTTGGCGGCTTCGCTGGGCGCGCCCTCACCGAAGGGGTTCAGCGGCACGCAGGCGGCGACGTCGCCGGCCACGTACGACGCCAGGTCGGGCGCGTAGGGCACGCGAGCGGTGGGGTCGACCGTCACGCGGCAGACGATCTGGCCGGTCGGCGAGCGGACCGCGTCCAGGGCGTAGGCGTAGCGCTGCTCGACGCGGTTGTTGCGCGACAGGGTGCGCTTCTTGAACTCGCCGTAGGTCGCCGAGACGTCGTAGCGCCAGGCGTCGCCGATGTCGCCCTCGGCGCCGAGCACGGCGCGATAGGTTTCACGACGGATCGACTCCTCGCGCACGCCCAGGTCGAGGTTGTTGCGGTTCAGGCGGAACGTGGTGGCGCCGGCCGGCAGACGGGCGGCGATGAAGGCGCGCGTCTCGGCCGAGAGGAAGGGGTTGTCCAGGCTGATCTGGTCGCCGCTGTTCAGCAGCAGCGGCTGGTCGAACGAGGGGCTGGACTGCTGGAAGACCTTGTTGCGGACGTACTTGGCCTCGACGTAGGGACGGAAGGCGCGGTTAACGTCGAAGTGGCCGATCAGGTTCACGGCCAGGCGCTCGGTCTGGGGCTGGAGCTGACCGTAGCGGCGCAGGGTCGAACCGTCGCCGCCGGCCGAGCTGTTGGCCAGCGGACGGAAGTCCTGGCCGTAGTCGGCCTCGCGCAGCGTGCCGTCCTGCTGGAAGCGGAACAGGCGGGCGCGGCCGTCGGGGCGGCAGGTCAGCGGGTTGCCGGCCGTGCACGAGGGCTGGAACGTGCCGCCTTCCGACAGCAGCAGGCTGTGGATGTCCGAGACGAAGATGCGGTCGGGAATCCCGTCCGAACCGTTCGGCGAGCCGGCCGGATCGGAATCGACGATCACGAAGCCGCCGCGCTCGCGGAATTGGCGACGGTCGCTGAAGTAGATGTCTTCCTGCTTGGCGTACTCGACCGACAGGGCCACGTTGCCGCGGTCCTCGGCGAAGTTGCGGCCGGCGGTGCCGCTGACGAACCAGGCATTGCCGTCGCCGCGGCTGCTGATGCCGTCCTGGGCGCGCAGCTGCAGGCCTTCGAAATTACGCTTCAGCACGAAGTTGACGACGCCGCCGATGGCGTCCGAACCGTAGATGGCCGAGTTGCCGCCGGTGACCACGTCGATGCGGTCGATCAGGTCGGTCGGGATGGTGTTGGTGTCGACCTCGTTGGAGCCTTCCGACGACGACACGTGGCGACGGCCGTTGACCAGGACCAGGGTCCGCGTGGTGCCGAGGCCACGCAGGTCGAGGAAGTTCAGACCGGCCGTGCCGATGAAGCGGGTCGAATTGGACGACGAGAACGTCGAACGGATCGAGGGCAGCTCGTTCAGGATGTCGCCGACCGACACGATGCCGGTGTTCTGGACCTGGGCGGCGCTGATGCTGGTCACCGGCACGTTCGATTGCAGGTTCGGCGTACGGATGCGCGAGCCCGTGACGACCACCTGCTCGACCGTCGCGGCGTCCTGCTCAGGCGCCGGAGCCGTGGTCTGAGCCGTCGAGGCCGTGGCCAGCGCGCACGCCAAGGCGGCCGCGCCGGAGAACAAAATATGGCGATAAGACATGTCCAACCTTCACCCGAAACGGGATTTTACTCTTCGGGCGGCGAACATAGAGGACGGCGACCAGTAGCCAAGATCAACTGTTTCACAAAGTTGCAACGTGGCAAAAGGCACACACCTTTTGATATCATCGTTATTCACAAATAGTAGAGATCATCGTTTTTTGAAATCGGCGTATGCCGAGCTTCATCTCAAATCCTGACTATTTAATCAGGTGTCGGCCGAACCGATCAGGCGCGTGAAACAACGCGACGGAACACGCCGTATACTCAGAGAACGATGATCAACCGCGCACTCACATGGTCGCGCTAGAGCGCTCACGCGACGGGCGTGAACGCTCTGGGCCGATGGTCGGAGCTACATGGGCGTATTGGGCGCGGCCCCGGCGGCCTCGGGGCCGTCTTTCGACGGGCTTAGGACACCATCCCCGCCAGCCGGCCGCGGATCAGCGCCTCGGCCTCGGAGACGATGCGGTCGACCAGCTCGCGCACGGTCGGCACGTCGTGGATCAGGCCCTGGACCATGCCGGCGGTCCAGACGCCGTGGTCGACATCGCCGCTCTCAAGGCCTTCCCGGCCCCGCGCGCCCTTCACCAGGTCGGCGACGTCCTCGAACTTGGCCCCGCCGGCCCGCTCGATGGCGACGACCTGCTGGCTGATGGCGTTGCGGGCCACCCGTGCGGTGTTGTGCAGGGTGCGGAAGATGAGGTCCGTGGCGCGCTCGTCGTTCTCGACCATGGCCCGCTTGAAGTTCTCGTGGATCGGCGCTTCGACCGTGGCGCAGAAGCGGGTGCCCATGTTGACCCCGTCTGCGCCCAGCGCGAGGGCCGCCACAAGGCCGCGTGCGTCGCCGAAGCCGCCCGAGGCGATCATCGGGATCTTCACCTTGTCGGCGGCGATCGGGATCAGGATCAGGCCCGGGATGTCGTCCTCGCCCGGATGGCCGGCGCACTCGAAGCCGTCGATGCTGATCGCGTCGACGCCCATCCGCTCGGCCGAGAGGGCGTGGCGGACGGCGGTGCACTTGTGGATCACCTTCACGCCGTGGGCCTTGAAGTGGTCGACGTGCTCCTGCGGCTTGTAGCCGGCGGTCTCGACGACCTTGATCCCGCTCTCGATGATCGCGGCGCGATACTCGGCGTAGGGCGGCGGCGTCATGGCCGGCAGGATGGTCAGGTTCACCCCGAACGGCTTGTCGGTCATCTCGCGGGTGCGGGCGATCTCTTTCGCGAGAGCCTCCGGCGTCGGCTGGGTCAGGGCCGTCAGGAAGCCCAGCGCCCCGGCGTTGGCCACGGCCCCGACCAGCTCGGCCTTGCCGACCCACTGCATGCCGCCCTGGGCGATCGGGTGCTCGACGCCGAACAGCTCGGTGAAACGGGTCTTGATGGCCATGGCGCGGCGCCTCCCTCTGATTTTGAGGGGACTATGAAGAGGCGGCCCTTAGGTCAGGCAAGAGGCTGATCCTCCCCCGCGATGCGGGGGAGGTGGCCCAGAGGGCCGGAGGGGGCTAGCTGGACGAATGCCGCGCTTGCCCCCTCAGTCACTCCGTGACAGCTCCCCCGCATCACGGGGGAGCATCTAACGAAGCCGCCGATACATCTCCAGCGCGTCGGCGCGGCGGGCGGTGTGGTCCAGCAAGCAGGCGTTGGCCTCGATGCGCGCCAGCGTCCCCCAGTCCGGGTCGTAGACGCTGGCGCAATCGGCGTCGCGATAGGCGATCCAGGCCCGCTGGGCCTTCTTCAACGCGGCGCGCTGGCGCGGCTGGTCCAGGCGCTTCATGGCGTCCTGGTAGGCGCGGTTCAGGCGCGCGTCCTGGACCTTCAGCTCGGCGGCCGCGCACTGGATCATGCCGATCGTGCTCTGGCCCTCGGGCGAGGCCAGGCAGCGGTCATAGGCCGGCGAATATTTCGGCTCGGCCGCCTGGCCCACGACGGGCGCGGCCAGGATGGAAAGACACAGCAGGATGGGGGCGAAACGCATGAGAAACTCCGGCTTGGTCCCCCGACCCGACGTGATCGCCTACTGCAGGCCCGCGCGGCCGATCGCGTAGAAGCGGTCGGAGCGCTGCTTGCGAAGCTGCTCGGCGCTCATGTGCGCCATGGCCTTCAGCTCTTCCTCGACGGCGTCGCCGACCGCCTGGATGGCCACTTCCGAGTTCGAGTGCGCGCCGCCGGCCGGCTCGTCGACAATGCGGTCGACGATGCCCAGCTTGATCAGGTCCTGGGCGGTGATGCGCATGTTCGTCGCCGCGTCCTTGGCCCGGGCGCCGTCGCGCCACAGGATCGAGGCCGCGCCTTCCGGCGAAATCACCGAATAGATCGAATGCTCGAGGATCAGCACGCGGTTGGCGCCCGCCAGGGCGATCGCGCCGCCCGAGCCGCCCTCGCCCACGATCGTGGCGACCATCGGCACACCCAGCGTCAGGCAGCGCTCGGTCGAGCGCGCGATGGCCTCGGCCTGACCGCGCTCCTCGGCACCAAGGCCCGGATAGGCGCCGGCGGTGTCGACGAAGGTGATGACCGGCAGCGAGAAGCGCTCGGCCATGTCCATCAGCCGGACGGCCTTACGATACCCTTCCGGGCGGGCCATGCCGAAGTTGTGCTTCAGGCGCGTGGTGGTGTCGTGGCCCTTCTCGTGGCCCATGACCACGACCGGCTGGCCGCGGAAGCGGCCGAGGCCCCCGACAATGGCCTGGTCGTCGGCGAACTTGCGGTCGCCGCGCAGCTCGACGAACTCGTCGATCAGGCCTGCGACATAATCGCGCAGGTGAGGCCGCTGCGGGTGCCGCGCGACCATGGTCTTCTGCCAGGCGTCGAGGTTGGCGTAGGCCTCCTTGCGGAGCTCCTGGGCCCGATCGCGCAGGGCCTGGATTTCGAGATCGAACGCGCCCGGCCCAGCGGTCTCGGAGAGCTTGGACAGCTCTTCGATCTTGCTTTCCAGGTCAGCGATCGGGCGCTCGAAATCGAGATAATGGGCGGCCATGGACTCTCAAACGTCGCCGTGAATGAAAGGGTGCGAACCTAGTGGCGGAATCCTCCGAGGGAAAGAGGCGAGATTCCGTCGGGGAACCGCCCCGAATCCGCCGGGTTTTATCCACAGCATCAATCAACAGGTGAGTCTCGATTCAAGACTCTCCTGATCTGGTGAATCGCGACATAGAGTCCTATGTTGTTTTCCAGCGAGCCGCGAAAGCCGGTTCGCGCCCACCGCGGCCCCCGCCATCGAATATGCGCGGTCCCGCCTGATGAGAGCGCACAGTTCCCATGCAGGTGTTCACCTTCTTCTGTGTCGAGTCCGACGGCTCGGTCCCCCGTTTCGACGTCACGCCCTGCGCGGACGATCAGGCCGCGCGCGCCCGCGCCTTCGAGCTGCTGGATATGCACCGCCGCTGCGACTTCGTGGAAGTGTGGCGCGGTTCTCAGCGCGCCTTCGACGTTTCCGGCCAACAGCAAGCGGCCGCCTGAATTCATCGAGCGATGAATTATTGCGTCGCCTGGTGAGCGGCGCTAGGCTGTTTTTCCGGATGGGGCCTCTTTAGACGCCCGCTTTCCGGAAGGCCGCTTCATGGACGCTCAAGTCCGCGACGTCAAAGTCGGCCCAGGGCCGCTCGTTCCTCCCGTTCCCAAGGTTCACCCCCGTCCGCTGGGCGGCTCCCCCCTCGACGACCTGCGCATCGCGTGGGAAATGAGCCGAAACCTGATCGGGGCCTGGTGCGAAGAGGACTTCGACAACCTCGTCACGCCTTATCATTTCATGGGCCAGCCTGGGCTGGTCGTCAGCGATCCCGCCGGCGTGCGTCAGGTGCTGGCCTCGCCGAACTTCCGCCGCCCGCTCAAGCTGGGCCGGCCGCTGAAGCCTCTGGCCGGCGAGGGCCTGCTGCTCTCCGAGGGCGAGACCTGGAAGCGCCAGCGCAAGAGCCTGGCGCCCGCCTTCACGCCGGCGGCCATCGGCGGCCTGCTGCCCCACTTCGTCGCCGCGGGCGCCAGCCTGACCGAAGGCCTGGCGAACCAGACCAAGGCCAACCTGTCCGAGGCTTTCCACCACGGCACGCTGGACGCGGTGCTGCGCGCCCTCTTCTCGCGCCGCGCCGACCGGGACGGCGCGGTCCTGGCGCAGATCGCCCGGCGCTATCTGGAAGGCCCGGCGCACTTTCGCCTGCTGGACTTCATCGGCCGAGGGCGGGATGACCTGACCTTCGCGGACGGCGACCGGCGGCGGCTGGGCGGCCGCTGGCTGGCCGAGGTCGACGCGCTGATCGCCCAGCGGCGGGCCGCGCCGGCGGCCGATGACCGGCCCGGTGATCTCCTGGACCGCCTGCTGACCGCGCGCGACGAGGACGGCGGCCCCCTGCCCGACCAGGAGATCCGCGACCAGTGCAGCTCGATGCTGGCGGCGGGTTTCGAGACCACCTCGCGCCTGCTGTTCTGGGCGACCTATCTGCTGGCCCGGGATCCCGAGACCCAGGATCGCGTCCGGGCCGAGATCCTGGCCTTCCCGGTCGAGCGCGTGAACGGCCTCGACGACCTCAAGGCCTGGCCGCTGCTACGATCGGTGCTGTTCGAGACCCTGCGCCTGTATCCCACCGCCCCGACCTTCGGCCGCCAGGCCCTGGCCGACGAAACGGTGCTGGGCCACAAGGTCCCGGCTGGAGCCATGGTCACCATCAGTCCGTGGCTGATCCATCGCCACCGCAAGCTTTGGGACGCGCCGGCCGTCTTCCGACCCGAGCGCTTTCTGGACCAGCCGCATCCGTGGGGGATCGAGGCCTTCCTGCCGTTCGGCGGCGGGCCCCGCGTCTGCATCGGCGCCGGCTTCGCCCTGGCCGAGGCCCAGATCATCCTGGCGACCGTGCTGGCGCGCTTGGAGATCGCCCTGGCCGACGACCGCCCGGTGATCCCCGTCGCCTCGATCACCCTGGGTCCCGACCGCGAGCCGGATTTTCTCCTCACGCCGATCGTCCAAGCGCGGGCGTGAGCGGAGTGCTAGGAAGCGTCCGCTAGCGCCCCTTTCCGAGGAAAGCCATGACCGAAGATCTCCGCACCCGCCCGTTCGCCACCGCCACCGACAGCGGCCACGGCGGCTTGCAAACCTTCGTGACGGCGGGACCTTCGACCATCGTCGCCGACATCGCGGTGGCCCAGGGCGGCCTCGACCTGGGCCCCGATCCGCACGAGCTGGTCGCCGCGGGCCTGGCGGCCTGCACCAGCATGACCCTGCGCCTCTACGCCAACCGCAAGGGCTGGACGATCAGCCACATGCACGTCGAGGTCTTCTCGCACTTCGACAAGGACCAGACCCCGCACGAGCGCTTCGAGCGGGTGATCACCATCGAGGGCGACCTGAACGACGAGCAGCTGGAGCGCCTGTTCGAAATCGCCGACCGCTGCCCGATCCACCAGCTGCTGACGAATGGCGCCCGGGTGGTGACAACGGTGGGCGGGAATTAGGGACCAGTTCCTCCCCCGCGATGCGGGGGAGGTGGCCCGGAGGGCCGGAGGGGGCCAGTTCGGCCGCCACGGTGCTCGCCCCCTCAGTCGCCCCGCGACAGCTCCCCCGCATCGCGGGGGAGCATCTAGAAATCACAACCCGTACAGCCCCGCATACTCCGCGTCCTTCGCCGCGATCTGCTTGGCGCAATCCACCATCACCTTGGCCTGCTTCCAGGTGGCGTCGTCCTGCATCTTGCCGTCGATCATCGCCACGCCGGTTCCGTCGGGCATGGCCTCGAGGATCTTCTTGGCGAAGGCGACCTCGGCCGGGTCGGGGCTGAAGACCCGCTTGGCGATCTCGATTTGGCTGGGGTGCAGGCTCCAGGCGCCGGCGCAACCCATCAGGAAGGCGTTGCGGAACTGCTGCTCGCAGGCGACCGGGTCGTCGATCGCGCCGAACGGGCCGTAGAACGGCTTGATGCCGTGGGCGGCGCAGGCGTCGACCATCTTGGCGAAGGTGTAGTGCCAGAGGTCCTGCTGCACCGAGACTCGCGCCGAGCCGTCGGCGTGCGGATCCTCGATCACCCGATAGCCCGGATGACCACCGCCCACGCGCGTCGTCTTCATCGCCCGGCTGGCGGCGAGGTCGGCGGGGCCCAGGCTGATCCCCTGCATGCGCGGGCTGGCCGCGGCGATCGCCTCGACGTTCATCACGCCCTCGGCCGTCTCCAGGATCGCGTGCAGCAGGATCGGCCGGGTGACGCCGTGCTTGGCCTCCAGCGAGGCCAGCAGTTGGTCCATGTAGAAGATGTCCCACGGCCCCTCGACCTTTGGGACCATGATCACGTCGATCTTGTCGCCGGCCTTCTCGACGATGGTGGCGACCTCATCCAGGTGCCAGGGCGAGTTCAGGCAGTTGATCCGCGTCCAGAAGCCGACGCCCAGCGCCTTGAAGTCGACCTCCCGCGATAGGGCGACCAATCCGGCCAGCGCCGCGCCCTTCGCGTCGGCGGGAATGGCGTCCTCCAGATTGGCCAGGATGACGTCGACCGTCGGGGCGATCTCGGGGACCTTGGCGCGCACCTTGTCCAGGTGCGGCGGCACGAAGTGGATCATCCGCTCCACGCGAGCGGGCAGCTCGCGATAGGGCGTCGGCGCGCCGATGGCCAAGGGTTTGAAAAAGCCGCGCGGCGTCTTCATGCCGGTCACTCCCCGTTCTGTCGCCGCCATCTTGAGCGGTCATTTCGCAATTGCGAGAAGATTGCGGCGGCGCGGCATGGAGGTCAAGGCTGACGCGTGGGTCAGGCCTTCGCGGGCGGCGGCTTGGGGGCCTCTTCGGGATCCTCGCGCTCGAGATCGGCGGCGGCGTCGTTGCTGGAGCCCGACTTGGCGGCCTTGGCCTTGCGACGACGGGCGGCGGGCTCGAGGCGCAGGCTGGTGAGCGCGTCCTCGCCCTCCTCGCCGAACAGGCCGCGCAGGCGGATGTCGCGCTGGGGATAGGGGATCTCGATCCCCGCGCCGCGCAGGGCGTCATCGATCAGCCAGGTATAGGCCGCGTGAATGGCGGCCGGACGGCGCACCGCCTCGATGGTAGGCCAGACGATCAGCTCGAACTTCAGGGCGCTCTCGCCGAACCCCACCAGCCAGACCTGCGCGCGGCGCGTCGGGTCGTCGGGCGAGGTGAAGGGGGCGGATTTCGCGGCCTTGAGGACGGCGTCACGCACCTTGTCCTTGTCGACGCCCAAAGCGGTGTTGAACGGCACCCGGATGCGGCGGTTGGTGCCGCGCAGGGTCCAGTTGATCACCTGATCGTTCACCAGCACCGAGTTCGGCACGATGATGTCGGTGCTGTCGTTGGTGCGAATACGGGTGGCGCGCGCGCCGATCGCGTGGACCACGCCGCGCCCGCCATTGGGCAGCTCCACGAAGTCGCCCACCGCCACCAGGCGCTCGAACACCAGGCTGACGCCCGAGGCGAAGTCCTTGATCACGCCTTGCAGGCCAAGACCGACCCCGACGCCCACGGCGCCGGCGAACACGGTCAGCGAGGTCAGGTCGACGCCCATGGTCGACAGGCCGACCACCACGCCGATGATCACCAGGCCGTAGGTCGCCACCTTCTCGACGACATAGAGCGAGGCCGCGTCGCCGGCCGCCCGCTCGCGCAGCCGTCGCAGGCCCGCCGAGGTCAGCCGCGCGGCGACCATCGCCACGCCGACGATCAGCAGCCCGGCCGCCAATCCGCCGACCGTCACCGACGCCTTGCCCAGCTTGATCAGTTCGAAAGAATCGAGGGTGCGGAGCGGATTGCCGGCCATGGCGGGAGTGTGGGCTCAGGTTGCGGCGAGGGGCAAGCGCGACGTCAGCCCGGCGTGACCAGGCCCTGGAGGCCAACGATCATGGCGATCACGCCGAAGACGGCGAGCAGAAGACCTGGACCGCGCGCGGCGCTGTCGGGTAGCGCTCGGCCGATCCGCAGGCGCTCCCACAGAAGCAATACGCCGACGGCGATGCCCACGACCTCGAAGTGGAAGACGTGCAGGCCGCTGGTCAGATGGACGATCAGGAAATAGCCGCCGCAGACCAGGGCCGCGATGCCGACGATCCAGCGGAACGGCGCCAGCCGCCCCGCGAACCGCTCGAAATCATCGCCGATGCGCGGAGCCAGCACCAGCAGGCCGATCGCCAACAGGAAGCCGCCGAGGATGTTGCAGAGATCGAGGATGAGCGAGAGCATGGGCCATCAATGCCCAAGCTCCGCAGGTGTTCCCGGCCTCAGCGCCCCACCATCGCCAGCCCCGCCTTGGTGTATCGCTCGCCCTCGACGGCCGTCTCCGGCACGGCGGCGGCGATGCGGGCGAGGTCTTCGGCGGAGAGGGCCAGATCGACCGCGCCGAGGTTCTCCTCCAGCCGGGCGATCTTGGTGGTGCCCGGGATCGGGGCGATGGAGTCGCCCTGGTGCAGGATCCAGGCGAGCGCCAGCTGGGCCGGGGTCGCGCCCTTCTCGGCCGCGATCTGGGTCAGCGCCTCGACCAGCGACAGGTTCTTGGCCAGGGCCTCGCCCTGGAAGCGCGGCAGGTTGCGGCGGAAGTCGTTGTCGGCGAGCTCGGTCTTCATCGCGCCGGTCAGGAAGCCGCGGCCCAGCGGGCTGTAGGGCACGAGACCGATCCCCAGCTCGCGCAGGGTCGGCAGGACCTCGGCCTCCAGCTCACGGAACCACAACGAATACTCGCTCTGCAGGGCCGCGACGGGCTGGACGGCGTGGGCCTTGCGGATGGTCGCCGCGCCGGCTTCGGACAGGCCGAAGTGCTTGACCTTGCCCTCGGCGATCAGGTCCTTGACCGTCCCGGCCACGTCCTCGATCGGCACGTTCGGGTCGACGCGATGCTGATAGAAGAGGTCGATCACCTCGACGCCCAAGCGCTTCAGCGAGGCCTCGGCCACGGCGCGGATATGCTCGGGGCGGCTGTCGGTGCCGCGCATGCGCGAGAAGCCCTCGCCCGTCCCCTCCGGCGCGATGTCGAAGCCGAACTTGGTGGCGATCACGACCTTGTCGCGGAAGGGCTTGAGGCCCGCGCCGACCAGCACCTCGTTGGTGTAGGGGCCATAGACCTCGGCGGTGTCGAAGAAGGTCACGCCCAGCTCGACGGCGCGGGCCAGCAGCTTGTGGGCGTCGGCCGTCTCCAGCGCCGTGCCGTAGACCTGGCCCATCCCCATGCAGCCAAGACCGATGGCCGAGACCTCGAGGCCGTCGCCGAGTTTACGCGTCTTCATGGGATGCTCCTTCGTCTGGATGGGCCGGCGTCGCCGACGCTCGGCAGATGGGGTCGAGCCGCGCGCGACCTAGCCCCTCGCCCATCGATCCGTAGGATCAGGCAATCATCCCGGCGCGGGCGTCAATCAAGGCGACGCCTAATTTCCAAAGCCCTGTCGGAACGGACGTCGCCCAGCCGTCCTCGGGTCATGACGATGGAGAACGCCATGCCGAAGATCACCCCGTTCCTGTGGTTCGATACAGAGGCCGAGCAGGCCGCCAACCTCTATGTGTCGGTGTTCCCGAATTCGCGGATCCACGACGTCTCCTACTATCCCGGCGAAGCGCCGGGCGGCGGCAAGCCGGGCAAGGTGATGACCGTGACCTTCGAGCTCGACGGGCAAAAGATCGTCGCGCTGAACGCCGGCCCGACGTTCAAGCTGGACGAGGCGTTCTCGTTCGTCATCGACTGCGACGGCCAGGACGAGGTCGACCACTACTGGAACGCGCTCACCGCCGATGGTGGGGCGGAGTCGCAATGCGGCTGGCTGAAGGACCGCTTCGGCCTGTCCTGGCAGGTGACGCCCCGCCAGCTGATCGAGATGACCACCAGCCCGGACCGCGCGGCGGCCGGTCGGGCGTTTCAGGCGATGATGGGCATGAAGAAGATCGACATCGCCGCGCTGAAGGCGGCGTACGAGGGAGCGTAGTCAGAAAGCGCCCCCTCCGGCCCTACGGGCCACCTCCCCCGTTGTACGGGGGAGGATGAAACTGAAACTTCCTCACCCGCATCGCGGGGGAGGTGGCGCGGCGCGGAGCGCCGTGACGGAGGGGGCGCTCTTCTGCCGCCTCAAGCCTTCTTGACGAACTCCGTCCGCAGGACCAGGCCGCGGACCTTGTCGACATTGGCTTCGATCTCGTCGGGGTCGCCGGTCAGGCGGATTTTCTTGACCACGGTGCCGCGCTTGAGCGTGACGCCGCCCGAGCCCTTGACCTTCAGGTCCTTGATCAGGGTGACGGTGTCGCCGTCGGCCAGGAGGGTTCCGTTGGAGTCGCGGGTTTCGTCCGACATGGCGGGCCTTTCAGGTGGGGCGGCCGATGACGGCAAACCCGTAAATTTGGTGTGGGCTTTCCTAAGCGGCGCCGTGCCTACGCGTCAATGCGGCGTCTTCTTCCGCCCCAGCGGGTGCTTGGTCTGGACGACATGGGCCAGGTGCTCGCCGGCCACGTGGGTGTAGATCTGGGTGGTGGCGATGTCGGCGTGGCCGAGCAGGGTCTGGATCACCCGCAGATCCGCGCCGCCTTCCAGCAGATGTGTGGCGAAGGCGTGTCGCAGGACGTGGGGGCTGACCTTGTCGCGGTCGATGCCGGCGGCGATGGCCGCGTCGTCCAGCAACTGTCCCACCCGCCGCGCCGTCAGCCGCCCCGAGCCGCCGCGCGAGGGGAACAGCCACGGGCTCTCCTTGGCGCCCTTCGGCAGGAAGGTCCGGCGACCCGCGAGATAGGCGTTCACCGCCGCGCGGGCGGCGTCGTTCAGCGGGGCCAGCCGCTCCTTGCCGCCCTTGCCCTTGACGATCAGATAGGCTGGGTCGCGCGCCAGGGCCGTCAGCGGCAGGGCCAGCAGCTCGGAGATCCGCAGGCCCGAGGCGTAGATCAGCTCGATGATGCAGGCCAGGCGCAGGCCCTGGGCGCTGTCCCCCATTTCTGTATTTGGGGCCGTCGCGGCCGCCAGCAGGCGCTCGATCTCGGCGCGCTCCAGCACTTTCGGCAGGGGCCGGCCCGCCTTGGGCGCGGCGACGCGGCGGGAGGGATCGTCAGTGCGCCAGCCCTCGCCCAGCACGAAGCGATAGAACTGACGCACGGCCGAGCGGCGGCGGGCGGCGGTGGCGGGCGACAGGCCGCGCGCGCCGAGATCCTGAAAATAGGCCTCGACGGCTTCAGCGTCTGCGTCGTCGAGGTCGCGCTTCGAGCGTCCCAGGAAGCCGCGCGCGTCCTCGAGGTCCTTGCCGTAGGCCGTCAGCGTGTTGCGGGCGGCGGCGCGCTCGACCGCCATCATCTCCAGGAACGCGTCGACCCAGCCGGACGCGGCCCCGCTCATTTGGCGTATGCGAGGCCGAGCAGGCCTTCGACCACCACCGCCCGCGCGTCGACCGGCAGGCCGGCGCGGTTCAGGGCGCGAGCGATGCGGGCGCGATCGACGGGCGCGGGTCCGTTGGCCCCAGCGTCCAAGGCGATCGACAAGGCCATCAGCGCCGCCTCGCCCTTGCGCTTGGCGCTCGCGGCGTCTTCCAGGATCTGGACACGCGCCGCCGACGCGGCGGGACGGCCCAGGTCGAAGGCCGCGAACTGGGTCCGCGTGTCGGCGTCCATGGTTCCGCCCAGGCTGGACAACAGCACGGCGGCCGCCGGAGCGGGCGACTTGGCGCCGCCGGTCGCGCCGCGGCCGACCAGATTGCTCAGCACCTGGTTGTCGACCTTGCCCGAGGCCGCGCCGATCAGGGCGTCGAGGATGGCGAGATCCGTGGCCGAGGCGCCGGGGATCACGTCCTGGGTCAGACGGCTGCGGATCGCCTGGGCGCTCTCGACATCGCCCGCCGCCACGGCCGCGCGGGCCAGCAGCACCGGATCCTGCAGCGGGCCGCCGGCCTTGGCCAGGGCCGCGATCGACGGGGCCGTGGCGCGGGCGGCCTCGCTGAAAGCCGGCAGGGTCTTGGCTTGGCGCAGGAAGGCGAGATCCGAGGCCTCGGCCGCGGTAAGGTCATGACCGATGTCGGCCACGGGGGCCGGCGGCGGGGCCGCCACGGCCTTCAGCGCCGGCGAGGCCGAGGCCAGGGCGGCGGCGGACTGGACGTCCAGGTTCAGCCGGCGTGACAGGGCGTAGTTGACCCCGTTCTTCAGATTGGCCGCGCCGGGCGGCGTGCCGGCCAGGGCCGCGCCCATCAGGCGGGCGTAGTCGGCGTCCTTCGTCTGCTGCTGGGCCAGTTGGAAGGTCAGTTGGGCGGCGTCGAGCTGGGCGGCCTTCAGCTGGCAGAACGCGCGCAGGCGAACCCAGTAGGCCGCGCTGCGATCGACGATCAGGTCTTGCTCGGTGCGGCAGGCCTTGTCGTCGTCTCCCGCGATCAGGGCGGCCTCGGCCGTCGCCATCGACAGGGCTGAACTGCCCGGACCACCGGTCGCGCGGTCGAGGATGGCGTTCGCGCCCTTGGCCTCGCCCAGGGCGATCAAGGCCAGGCCCCGCGCCGCGCCCATTTCGACCTCGTCGCCGGCGTCGGCCGGGCCGTTGGCGCCGGTCGACAACACGCGCCGCGCCAAGCTGGCGAAGGCCGGCGACAGGGGCTTGGATCCCGCCAGCTTGGGCAGCGCGTCGCGCAGGATCCCCGGCGCGGTGTCTTTCCAGAGGTCCGACGGAATCCCGGTGTCGGCGACGGCGCCGGAGAAGTAGTCCGGCGCGGCCAGGGTCTTGACCCTGACGTCTTCCTGGGCGCGCGCGGCGCTCCCGGAGAGCGATGGCGACAGCGACAGGACAAGCGCGCTGGACAGCAGCAGCAGGCGCGGAGAACGCGGGAGCGAGATCATGGAGCGGTTATGACGCATGACGGGGTTCTCGCAAACTTGGGCTTTGGCCAAGCCTCGTGTAAACCCGCGACCGCATCATGACCGAGTCCGCTCATCCTCCCGAAGACAAGGCGTCGGCGCGCCAGGGGTCCGAAGACCTGGCGCCGCTGCGCCAGAAGACCATCGTGCTGGTCGGGCTGATGGGCGTGGGCAAGTCCAGCGTCGGCCGCCGCCTGGCGACGGCCCTGAACCTGCCCTTCCGTGACGCCGACAACGAGGTCGAGGCCGCCGCCGGCCGCTCGATCTCCGAGATCTTCGCCGAGCTGGGCGAGGCCGCCTTCCGCGATGGCGAGCGCCGGGTGATCGCTCGTCTGCTGGAAGAACCGCCCCACGTTCTGGCCACGGGCGGCGGCGCCTTCGTCAACGCCGAGACCCGCGCCCTGATCAACGAGAAGGCCCTGTCGGTCTGGCTGAAGGCCGATGTCGAGCTGCTGGCCCGCCGCGTCTCGCGCAAGGACACCCGGCCGCTACTGAAGGGCAAGGACCCGGTCGCGGTGCTGACCGAGCTGGCCCGCGTCCGCAATCCCGCCTACGCCGAGGCGCAAGTGCACGTCCAGACCGGCGACACGCCGCACGGGGTGGCCGTCGACGCCATCCTGACCGCGCTGCGCCAACGTCTGGCGCAAGGAGTTCCCGTTCGATGATCCGCACAGTCTCCGTGGGCCTGGGCGACCGCGCCTATGACGTCGTCATCGGCCCCGGCCTGATCGATCGCGCGGGCGAGCGGATCGCGCCCGTCCTCGGAAAGCGCAAGCGCGTCGCGATCGTCACCGACGCCAATGTCGGCGAGCACCACGGCGAGCGCCTGGCGGCGTCCTTGGAAAAGGCCGGCGTCGCGGTCGACGTCATCACCATCCCGCCCGGCGAGGAGAGCAAGAGCTTCGACGGCCTGTCCGAGCTTTCCGACCACCTGCTGGCCCTGAACCTGGAACGCGGCGACCAGATCGTCGCCTTCGGCGGCGGCGTCGTGGGCGATCTCGCTGGCTTCGCGGCGGCGATCTACAAGCGCGGCATCGATTTCGTACAGGTCCCGACCACCCTGCTCGCCCAGGTCGACAGCTCGGTCGGCGGCAAGACCGCCATCGACACCCCGCGCGGCAAGAACCTGATCGGCGCCTTCCACCAGCCGCGTCTCGTCCTGGCCGACCTCGACGTCCTGGCCACCCTGCCCGCCCGCGAGCTGGCCTGCGGCTACGCCGAGATCATCAAGTACGGCCTGCTGGGCGACTTCGCCTTCTTCGAATGGCTTGAAGCCAACGTCGCCAAGGTGCTGGAGCGCGACGTCGACGCCCTGGTCCGCGCCGTCGGCCGCTCGGTGGAGATGAAGGCCGAGATTGTCGCCGAAGACGAGAAGGAAGCCGGCCGCCGCGCCCTGCTGAACCTCGGCCACACCTTCGGCCACGCGATCGAGGCCGAGATGGGCTTTGGCGATGCGCTCAAGCACGGCGAGGCCGTCGGAGTCGGCATGGCCCAGGCGTTCCGCTTCTCGGCCGCCCAGGGCCTCTGCCCCAGCCAGGACGCCGTCCGCGCCGAGGCCGCCATCAAGGCCGCCGGCCTGCCGACCACGCTGGCGGATGTCCGTCCCGAGCCCTTCGACGCCGACGCCCTGGTCGCCCATTGCGGCCAGGACAAGAAGGCCGAGGGCGGCAAGCTGACCTTCGTGCTCGCGCGCGGCATCGGCGATGCGTTCGTCGCCAAGGACGTGGACCGGGCAGCGCTGAAGGCGTTCCTGATCGAGGAAGGGGCCCGCTAGGCCCCTCTCTCTTGGCGTCCGCGCGACGCCTAGGCCCGCTTGCGGCCCTTGAGCGTCAGCGCCACGGCCGCGACCAGGAAGTAGAACGCCCCGAAGCCCGCATAGGGCGCGATCTCGATCGGCGCGGGCGGATGGCCGCCGTGCTGCAGCGAGCGGGTGATCATGAAGACCCCGGCCAGGACCGACTGGGCGCCGCTCAGCACCATCGGCCATTGGCCGCCGACCGAGCGCCAGCGGCGCAGCCCCGCGACGAGCTGCAGGATACCGGAGAACCCGGCCCAGACGCCGAACACGGTCAGCACCCGGCGCGGCTCGACCTGCAGCGCGAGCAGCACCGCGGCCGCGACCAGCAGGCTGACGACCAGGTTGAAGGTCTGCGGCGGATTGGCCGCGAAGCCGCCGTTGGATCGCGCGTCCATCGCGTTGGCCAGGGCGTCCCAGGCCGGATAGGCGACCAGCAGCACGCCGCCCAGCAGCGGGTTGCTCGTCCCCACCGCGACGGCGGCGAGGATCCAGGCGACCGACACCGCGGCCCGCAGGAAATAGTAGCGCTTGAGACCGTCGCGCTGGACTTGATCGACCTGGGCCATGGCGGCCTCCCTGAAGATGAGCTTTCCATGTCGAGACATTATATGTCGCGACATATGATTGCTCTCTACAGCCCCTCGGTGAACGAGTCCAGGCATTATTTGTCACGACATCTAATTTCGCGGTATGGAAGGAGGACGATCAGGAGCGCGCCGTGTCCGACTACATCCCCACCCTCGACCAGCAGCTGTGCTTCTCGCTGTACGGGGCCAGCATGGCGATCAACCGCGCCTACAAGCCGCTGCTGGACGCGCTGGAGATCACCTATCCGCAGTACCTGGTGCTGAGCGCCCTTTGGGAGACCGACGGCATGAGCGTCGGCGCGATCGGCGAACGGCTGGGCCTCGACTCCAGCAACGTCACCCCCCTGGTCAAGCGCATGGAGGGCGCGGGCCTGGTCAGCCGCGTCCGCAACCCCGCCGACGAGCGCCAGGTGGTGGTCAGCCTGACCGACGCCGGACGCGACATGCAGGCCCGCAGCACGTGCCTTGGCCAGACCCTGTTCGCCGCCGGCGGCATGAGCGTCGAGCGACTGGTGCAGCTAAACAAGGACGTCCAGGCGTTTCGGGATTCGGTCTCGCGCTTCGTGAGCGAGCAACCGCGCGGGTCGGGCCATTGAGCCACGCCGGCCAGGGCCGCGTCGATCCGGCGCGGCCCTAGCAAGCCAATTGTGCCGCCAAGTCGCGCTCCAGCACTGGCGTTCCGCGCCCAGCCGGGGTAGCAGCCCCGCCCATGATCCGCCTCGACAACATCTCCAAGCAGAACGGCCACCAGATCCTGTTCATCGAAGCCTCGATGGGCATCCAGAAGGGTGAGAAGGTCGGGCTGGTCGGCCCAAACGGCGCCGGCAAGACGACCCTGTTCCGCATGATCACGGGGCAGGAGCAGCCCGACGACGGGATCGTCTCGATCGATCCGGGCACGCGGATCGGCTATTTCAGCCAGGACGTCGGCGAGATGTCGGGCCAGAGCGCCGTGGCGGCGGTGATGGATGGCGTCGGCCCGGTCAGCGCCCTCGCGGCCGAGATGGCGCAGCTGGAGGCGGCCATGGTCGATCCGGACCAAGCCGACCAGCTGGACGCCGTCATGGAGCGCTATGGCGAGGTGCTGGAGCGCTTCCAGGAGCTGGACGGCTATGCGCTGGAGGCCCGCGCCCGCGAGGTGCTGGCGGGCCTGAGCTTCAGCCAGGAGCGCATGGACGGCGACGTCGGCCTCTTGTCAGGCGGCTGGAAGATGCGCGTGGCCCTGGCCCGCATCCTGCTGATGCGCCCCGACGCCATGCTGCTGGACGAGCCCAGCAACCACCTGGACCTGGAAAGCCTGATCTGGCTGGAAGCCTTCCTGAAGAACTACGACGGCGCGCTGCTGATGACCTCGCACGACCGCGCCTTCATGAACCGCATCATCGGCAAGGTGGTCGAGATCGACGCCGGCCAGCTGATAACCTATTCCGGCGACCTTGATTTCTACGACCAGCAGCGGGCGCTCAGCGAGGCCCAGCGCCAGGCGCAGTACGAGCGCCAGCAAGCGATGCTGGCCAAGGAAATCAAGTTCATCGAAAAGTTCAAGGCGCGCGCCTCGCACGCCGCCCAGGTCCAGAGCCGGGTCAAGAAGCTGGACAAGATCGAGCGCGTGGAAGCGCCGCGTCGTCGCCAGACGGTCCAGTTCGAATTCCAGAGCCCGCCCCGCTCGGGCGAGGACGTGATCAGCCTGCGCGGCGTCCACAAGGGCTACGGCGAGCGGCCGATCTACCAGGACCTCGACTTCCTGGTCCGCCGCAAGGAGCGCTGGGCCGTGCTGGGCGCGAACGGCGCGGGCAAGTCGACGCTGCTGAAGCTGGTGGCCGGCGCGACCGAGCCCGACCAGGGCAAGGTCGCCATCGGGGCCAGCGTGAAGATGGGCTACTTCGCCCAGCACTCCATGGACCTGCTGGAGGGCGAGGAGACGATCTTCGAGTCGCTGGAACGCTCGTTCCCGCAGGCGGGCCAAGGGGCCCTGCGCACCCTGGCCGGCTGCTTCGGCTTCTCCGGCGACGACGTCGAAAAGCCCTGCCGCGTGCTGTCGGGCGGCGAGAAGGCGCGTCTGGTCATGGCCAAGATGCTGTTCGATCCGCCGAACCTGCTGGTCCTCGACGAGCCGACCAACCACCTCGACATGGCGACCAAGGAGATGCTGGTGGCGTCCCTGGCGGACTTCGAGGGCACCATGCTGTTCGTCTCGCACGACCGTCACTTCCTGGCGGCCCTGTCGAACCGCGTGCTGGAGCTGACGCCGGAGGGCGTCCACCAGTACGGCGGCGGCTACACCGAATATGTCGCCCGCACCGGCCAGGAAGCGCCGGGCCTGCACCCGGGGGGCTAACGCCTCTCCCCCCCGCCCTCGGCATGGCCTAGAACAAGCTCATGTTCACCGCCCTGCTCGGCCTCGCGCCCATCGTCATCGCCCTGCTGACCCTCTCGGCGCTGTTCTCGGCGGCGGAGACGTCGATGACGGGCGCCAGCCGGTCGCGCATGCACCAGCTGGAGCGCGACGGCGACGCGCCGGCGCGGCGGGTCAACAGGCTGCTGTCCGATCAGGAGACGATGATCGGGGCCGTCCTGCTGGGCAACAACCTGATCAACATCCTGGCCTCGGCCCTGGCGACCCAGGTGCTGACCACCCTGATCCCCGGCCCCTGGGGCGTGGCCGTCGCCACGGCGGTGATGACCGTGCTGGTCCTGGTCTTCGCCGAGGTGCTGCCCAAGACGGTGGCCATCGTCCGCTCCGACGACGTCGCCCGCGCCCTGTCGGGCCCCACCCTGTTCATCGTTCGGCTGTTCGGGCCGATCATCTACACGATCCAGTGGATCGTGCGCCGCACGCTGCGCCTGTTCGGCGTCAAGCTGGACATGGCCGTCGACGTGCTGGCCGCCCACGAGGAGATCCGCGGCGCGGTCGACTACCACCACTCCGAAGGCCTGGTGGAGACCGACGACCGACGGATGCTGGGCGGGGTGCTGGACCTGTCGGACATGGACGTCTCGGAGATCATGGTCCACCGCAAGTCGATGGTCCTGCTGGACGCCGCCCTCCCCGCTCGGGAGCTGGTCGACGAGGTGCTCGAGGCCCAGCACACCCGTGTTCCCGTCTATCGCAACGAGCCCGACAACATCGTCGGCGTGCTGCACGCCCGCGACCTGCTGAAGGCCCTGGCGGAGTCCCCCACGGGCGTCGAGGGCCTCGACATCGCCGCCATCCTGCGCGAGCCGTGGTTCATCCCCGACACCACCAACCTGAAGGACCAGCTGAACGCCTTCCTCAAGCGCAAGAGCCACTTCGCCCTCGTGGTCGACGAGTACGGCGCGCTGCAGGGCCTGGTGACGCTGGAGGACATCCTCGAGGAGATCGTCGGCGAGATCGACGACGAGCACGACACCGCGCTGGACGGCGTGCGCAAGCAGCAGGACGGCTCGGTCAATGTCGACGGCCACGTCACGGTCCGCGACCTGAACCGCGCCATGGACTGGCGGCTGCCGGAGGGCGACGCCGTGACCATCGCGGGCCTCGTCATCCATGAGGCTCAAATGATCCCCGAGCCCGGCCAGACCTTCATCTTCCATCGCCATCGTTTCCAGGTGCTGCGGCGCCAGCGCAACCAGATCACCGCGCTGCGCATTAGCGCCTTGCTAGACGAGGGCGAGGGTCCGTGAGCTGATCATCTGACAGCGATGGAACCCAATCCCTTAGCGCGCGTTTAGGCCCATTGCTGGCCAGGGGCGGTCAGACGGAGGGGCAAGTTGGTCGGCTTGGCTGGGACGCAGTTTCGCGACGTTTCGACGGACGACCTTTACGCACGCCTGGAGCAGGCCGAGGCCGCGCTCGCCGACGAAATCCGAAAGTCCGAAACCCTGGCGCGGGTGACCGAAGCGGTCGCCTCCACCAGTGATGTCGACGCCTGCGTCCAGGCGGGGATCGACGGCGCCCGCGAGATCATCGGCGCGGCCTACGGGGCGTTCTTCTACAATGCCGTGAGGGGCGACGGCGAGGCCTACACGCTCTATCGGCTGTCCGGCGCGCCGCCCGAGGCCTTCTCCAACTTCCCCATGCCGCGCAAGACCGCGGTCTTCGCCCCGACCTTCGACGGCGCCGGGGTCGTGCGCTCCAGCGATATCACCCAAGACCCGCGCTACGGCCAGAACACGCCGAGGAGCGGCATGCCCGAAGGCCACCTGCCCGTGCGCAGCTACCTGGCTATTCCGGTCAGCAACCCGCAAGGCGTGGTGCTGGGCGGCCTCTTCTTCGGCCATCCGGAGCCTGGGCGCTTCACGGCGCGCGATGAGGCGCTGCTGGTGGGCCTGGGCGCCCAGCTGGCGGTGACCATCGACTCGATCCGCATCAACGCCGCCGCCCTGGATGAACTGGACCAGCGCCGCCGGGCCGAGGAGCGCCTGAAGTTCGCGCTGGATTCCGGGCGCATGGGCTCCTGGGACCTCGATGTCGCCACCCGCGCCTACGAGGCTTCCGACCTCTGCAAGGCCAATTACGGGCGCCGCACGGACGAGTCCTTCACCTTCGCGGACCTGATCGCCACGATCCATCCCGAGGATCGCCCACGCATCATGGCGGCGATCGAGAGCGCCATCCGCGACGGGGCGGACTATGATGTCGAGTACCGCGTCGTCCTGCCCACGGGCGAGCTGCGCTGGCTGCACGCCCGCGGCCGCGCGGCCCAGACGGCCGACGACGGCGGCGCCCGGCGGCTGGCCGGGGTCTCCCTGGACATCACCGAGCGCAAGCGCGCCGAAGAGCGCCAGAAGCTGCTGGTCAACGAGCTGAATCACCGGGTCAAGAACAGCCTGGCCACCGTGCAGTCGATCGCCGCCCAGACCCTGCGCTCGATCGCCTCCCCGGAATTCTTCCGCGAAGCCTTCGAGGCGCGGCTGATCGCCCTGTCCCACACCCACGACCTCCTGACCCGCGAAAGCTGGGAGGGCGCCAGCCTGCGCGAGGTGTTCGACGGCGAGCTGCGCGCCATGGCCGGCGAGGACCGCGTCACCTTCGACTACCAGGCGGATCTGCGGCTGAACCCGAAGGCCGCCGTGGCGCTGGGCATGGGGCTGCACGAGCTGGCGACCAACGCGGCCAAATACGGCGCCTGGTCGGTTCCGGGCGGGCGCGTGGTCGTCTCCTGGCGGCTGGAACCCAATCTGCTGCGTCTGACCTGGACCGAACATGGTGGTCCGACGGTGAAGCCTCCCACCCGCCGCGGCTTCGGCGCGCGGCTTCTTGAACGCGGTCTCGCGGCCGAGCTATCCGGCGCGGTCGAGCTGACCTATGATGCGTCTGGACTCGTCTGCCACATGGCGCTGCCCCTTCGCGCGCTGGAGCCCTGATCTATGAAGACACTCTCGTCCCTGAAGGTGCTGGTCGTCGAAGACGAAGCCCTGGTTTCCATGCTGGTCGAGGACATGCTGACCGACCTCGGCTGCACCGTCGTCGGGCCCGCCGCCGAGATCGAGGAGGCGTTGAAGCTTGCCGGCTCGGCGGATATCGACGCCGCCCTGCTGGACGTGAACCTGGGCGGTCGGCCGATCTTCCCGGTCGCCGACGCCCTGCGCAGCCGCGGCGTGCCCTTCGCGTTCGCCAGCGGCTACGGCGAGGCCGGCATCAGCGAGGACCACAAGGGCTCGGCCGTTCTGCAGAAGCCCTTCCGCGAGGCCGACCTGCGCCGCGTGCTGGAAGGCCTGGTCGCCCAGACGGCCTGAACACGCTCTTCTACCCGAAATGACGAGGGGCGGCCTCACGCAGGCCGCCCCTTTTTCGTCCGCGCGCCGGAAACGAAGAAGGCCCGCCTCCCCAAAGGAAGGCGGGCCTCTTTTCGCGGCCTGACGACCGAGAGCGACCACGAAGGTCGTCCCCGGTCTTGGTCGGCTTCTAGAAGCGCATGTTGACGCCGAAGTGGAACCGACGACCGAAGAGGTCGAAGTTGTCCGTGAAGCCGGTCTGCACATTCGGCTCGGCGTCGAACACGTTGTTCACGCCGCCCCGGATGTAGGCCTTCTCGCTGACGTCGTAACGGAACGAGATGTCCTGCTGCAGGAAGCTGCCGGTGTCGAAGTAGTCCTTCTCACGCGAGTCGATGTTCTCGCCGACCAGACGGTAGTTGAACAGTTCCTGGGCGGTTTGGTAGTCCGCGCGCCAGGTCAGCGCGAGCGGGCCCTTGCTCCAGGTCGCGGTCGTGCGGAAGCGGACGCGCGGGTTGTTCGTGGTGGTGTCCAGGTTGGTGGCCAGGCCCTTGACCGTCGGGTTGGTGAAGTCCTGACGACGGATCAGGTAGTTGCCCGTCACGCCGAGGTCCAGACGACCCCACTCCTTGCCGCCGAACAGGTCGCCGGGTTCGAAGTTGTACTTAATCGAGAAGTCCATGCCGCGCGACAGCAGAGCCGCGAAGTTGAACGGACCTTGGGTGAAGCCGTCAATTTCGTAGGCGTCGGGACCCGACGAGGCCGGGCGACGCGGAACGGCGGCGCAGGCGGTCGTGTTCAGGACGTCCTCGTCCACGCAGAGGTTGGCGAGGGTCTGGGCCGACAGGGTCGAGATCGCGTCGGTGATCTTGATGTCGTAGTAGTCCAGAACGATCGACAGACGCGGCGTCCAACGCGGCGTGATGATCGCCGAGATGGTGTGGCTGGTCGACTTTTCGGCCTTCAGGTTCGGGTTGCTGCCGTCCTTGCCGTTGTTCGAGAAGCCCGGGTTGGGGTCCACGTAACTGGCCGGAATGCCGAGCAGCGCGCAGTTCTTGATCCGGTTGTTGCGGATACGCGGATCGGTCGTGCCGGCGATGATCGGGGCCGAGCACGGGTCGGTCAGGCTGGGGAAGGTGTCGAACGGCGGATCATAGAGCTCACCCAGCGTCGGCGCGCGCACCGACTTGCCGTAGGTGAAGCGGAACGCGATGTCGCGAACCGGACGCCACAGACCGTTCACGCCCCAGGTCTTGGTCGAGCCGATGGTCGAGTAGTCCGAATAGCGATAGTTGCCGCTGACTTCCAGGTTTTCGGCCAGGAACATGTTCTTCAGCAGGGGCAGGCGAGCTTCGCCGAAGCCTTCCTTGACGCTGAAGCCGATCTTGGCCAGGTCGCCGCCCGAGTTGCCGAACAGCACGCGATCGCCGAAATCGGTCAGGTCGGCGCTGGTCTGTTCCTTGCGGTACTCGCCGCCGACAGCGATGCCGATCGGACCCGCGCCCCAGAAGTCCCAGAGGTTACCCGAGGCGAAACCGCGCACGTCGTGCTGCTCGTTCATCTCCTTGGTGACCAGGCTGGTCGTGATGTAGTCCTTCGAGTCCGCGAAACCGCCGGTGCCGAACACGCGCGAAGGCTTACAGCCGGCGATGGTCGGGTCGTTGGCCGAGTAGGCCACGCCGTCCAGGTTCTTGATCTGCACGCCGCGCTTGGCCAGCAGCTGCACGCGGCAGACCACCGCGCCGGCCTTGCCGAGTTCGCCGGCCGTGTCGACGACAGCGTCGATCGAGTAGGCGTAGCGCTCGACGTCGATGGTTTCCGGCTCGGTGTTGACGGCCTTCATCTTGCCGTAGGTGTAGCCCAGCTCCCAGGACACGTCCTTCACGAAGCTCAGCTGTTCGAAGTCGCCGCGGAAACCGCCCACGAAGCGGGTGGTGTTGCGCTCGGCGATCGACGGGCGATAGCCCAGGTCGTAGCTGAACACGCGCAGCAGGGCGCGACGGTCGTTGACCGTGCCCGTGACGGCGCTGCCGGCCGTCGCGGTCGGCGCGCCGTAGACGGTGCGCTGGTTGTTGATGATCGCGTTGCGGACTTCGCCTGGCATGTAGGCGTTGTCCAGACCGATCGTGAACGAGGTCAGAGCGCTGTAGTCGTTGGGGTACTCGGTGGCGCCGAACGCGCGGATGTTCACGTTGGCGAAGTGCGGCTGGAAGATGTCGACGTTGGTTTCTTCGACATACTTCAGTTCGCTGAAGAACTTGACGTTCTCCTTGACGTCGAAGTTCAGGCCCACTTGGAAGCGGTCGGCCTTCTGCTTGGGCAGGCGGTTGGTTTCGACCACGCTCAGGCCGTCGCCGCTGCCGCCGATCGTGGTGACGCGGTTGACCGCGCCCGCCGTCTGGCCAGCGCCGAAGTCGGCCAGATAAGGGGTGCCGTCGGCGCGGAACTGATAGGTCTTGCCCGGATTGGTGGCGAAGCAGTTGGCCGCGAAGGTGGCCGAGTTCGCCTGGGTGGTGGCGCAGGCGCCGTACGGGATGTCCGGATCGGTCGTGATGCTGCCGGGCGTGCCGTTGGCCAGCACCAGAACGCCGCCGATCGGACGGTTCAGCGAGCGCAGGTTGAAGCGACGATCAACGTCGAAAACGCCATCGTTGACCGCGCTGGTCGGGTCGACGTCCAGCGTCACCAGACGGCTGTTCTTGCGGACCCACGAAATCGCCAGGTCCTTGTCGAACACGACGTCCGAGCGTTGGGTCTCGGCGTAGCCGTAGACGTTCAGGCGGCCGTCCATGAAGTTCTTGCCGGCGGTCAGCGAGATCTTCTTGTTGTAGGCCGAGGTGTTCTGCGCCAGCTGACCGATGGCGGCGTCCATTTCGACGCCTTCGTAGTCATCGCGCATGATGAAGTTGACGACGCCCGAGACGGCGTCGGCGCCGTACAGGGCCGAGCCCGCGCCGGTGGTGACTTCCACGCGACGGACCAGCGAGCTGGGGATGGTGTCGACGTCCACCGAAGCGCCGCCCGGATCGCCGGCGACGTGACGACGGCCATCGACCAGGACGAGGGTCCGCGCGGAGCCGAGGTTACGCAGGTTCAGGAACGCCAGACCGCCGATGCCGACGAAGCCGCCGGTGGTGTCTTCGTAGACCTGGCTGTTCTGCAGGGCGGGGATGTCGGCCAGGTAGTCGACGATGTTGATCTCGCCCGACTGCTGGATTTCTTCCTGGCCGATCTGGATCAGCGGCGTCGGCGAATTGAGCGGATTACGACGGATCAGCGAGCCGGTGACGACGACTTCCTCGACCTGAGTATCCTGAGGTGCAGTCTGGGCGGACACGACACCAGGAGCGGTCAAGGCCAAGCCAGCCATCATGGTGCTGGCCAGCAGCGATTTTCTATTGCGCGCGATCAACTAACTTCTCCAGCCTCAGCTTTGGAATACAAACACGAACGCGCCTCTCCCCGAGGCCCCTCCACAGGAAACGTTCGCCCGTTTGCAACCTAGCGGACCAGCCGCGCCTTCCAAGTCAGATTGCCACAAAGCAGACACGATTATAAATTTACTGTAACGCAATCGGCACACTTTTCCGACAAGTGCCCGCTTCCGCGCCAGGTCAGACCCCGCGTCAGCGCAAAGCAGCAAGGACATTCCAAGCCGCTAGCTGCCCGAATTGTTTCGACTTTTACCCGTTTCGACACAGCATCAAACGCAGGTCGGCCCCAGTCGGGCCGTTTGCGCTCGCGCCAAGGGAAATTGGGCGAAAAAACGCCCCTTTTCAGCTCAATCCAGATCACTCGGCCCGAAGGCCTGGGGCAACAGGTCCCAGAAGAGCGTCCTTGCGGTCGGCAGGCCGCCTTGCACCGACACGATCTCGCAGCGCTTGGCGGCGAATTCGGCGATCCGCTGACGGCAGGCGCCGCAGGGTTGGACGACCGCGTCGGAGCCGGCCGCGATCAGCACCTTGGCGATGCGGCGAGAACCGCCGGCCGTGATCATCGCCCCGATCGCGGTCTGTTCGGCGCAGGTTCCGGAGGGATAGGCCGCGTTCTCGACATTGACGCCATAATGCGCCCGCCCCTCGTCATCGATCACCGCCGCCGCCACCGTGAAGTTGGAATAACGGGCGTAGGACCGCTCCAGCAAGGCGGGCAGAGCTCGGGCGGCGTCTTGTTCCAGGGTGTCGAAGGTTACGGAGACGTCGGCGCTCATGCTTATCCTGCCTGCCCGGCCAAGATCGCGCCGGGGAGAGAGGCAATCAGTCGCGGCGCCGGGGCGCAAGCCCAAAATAACTTAGGCGCTCAAGCCTCTCCGGGCGCGGTCGCGACGATCGACAGGGCGTGGACCGGCCCCGCCAGTTCGTCGGCCAGCACTTTCATCACCATGCGCTGGCGCATCACCCGCGCCTTCCCGGCGAAGGCCTCCGCCTCGATGCGCAGGGTGAAATGGCTTTCGCCCGCGCCGCTGTGGCCGGCGTGGCCGTGGTGACGGTCGCTGTCGTCCGCCAACTCCAGGCGCGACGGCGAGAAAGCGGCCTCCAACTTGCCGCGAATAGCTTCCGCAACGGCGCCCATGACGCGACTCCCGCATGTCAATCCTTGAACGGAAATAGCGCGGGCTTACTCTAAGCGCCATGAGCCGGCCGTTCGAGTACCGCCCCAAATTCTACGACATCCGGGTCCGCCCGCCAAAGGAAGGCGAGGACGAGGCTGTCAACGACGTGCTGCGCCTGAAGCCGGGCGAGAAGCGCTGCGACCATCCCGACTGCAGCCTGCCCGGCTCGGCCAAGGCGCCAAAGTCGCGCGACATGCCCAACCAGCACTACTGGTTCTGTCAGCGGCACGCAGCCGAGTACAACAAGAACTGGAACTTCTACGCCGGCATGAGCGAGGCCCAGATTCGGGCCCAGCAGGAGACCGAGCGGATGACCGGCGGCCGCCCGACCTGGAGCTTCAAGGCCGACGCCAACTCGCGCGAGGCCGCCGCCGCCGCCGCCCGCGACGCTCGCGCCTTCGCCGATCCGTTCGGCATCTTCCGCGCCCAGCAGCGGCGGGCCGAATCCCAGCGCACCGCCGCCGAGCGCGGCCTGGGCAAGCTGGAGCGGCAGGCCCTGGCCGACCTCGACCTCGAGGCCGGCGCCGACGGCGCGGCGATCAAGGCCAAGTACAAGGAGCTGCTCAAGCGCTGCCACCCCGACGCCAACGGCGGCGACCGTAGCGCCGAGCACAAGCTTCAGCGCGTGATCAAGGCCTACAAGCAGTTGCAGAAGTCGGGGCTGGTCTAACCGCGCCGCCCCGAGCTTGGTTCGCCCGCCCGCTCCGCGCTAAGGGGCGGGCGCGTGATCGATGCTGAAGGTGCGGGCCATACGCCACTGGCCGTCCTCGCCCAGCTTCCACAGGATCGAGAACCGGGCCTGGCCCGCCAGGCGCTCGGGGCCGTCGCCCTTGCGCTCGTAGAAGAGGTGGGCCCCTTCCTCGACCGCGCCGAAGCCGGGAATGGCGTAGACCCTCAGGGTCTCGGGCTTCAGCTCGCGACGCGACCGCCAGGCGTCCGGGGCCCGCTTGGCCTCGCAGCTTTTGGCGTAGTCCGCGATGAAAGCCTCGCGCTCCATCAGACCGCCCTTGTCGTGATAGAACTCCATGTCGTCGGTGACCAAGCGCTTCAAGGCGCCAGGATCGCATTGCGCGAACATCACATCGAACAGCGCCGCGTCCCGCGCGGCGATGGCTTGCGTCAACGCCGGCGGCGAAGGAACCTCGACGGGCGACAAGGCGAGCGCGGCGAGAAGGGCGAACGGCGGCATGGGCGGCTCCAGGTCGAGCTTGGAGACTGGATCGAGCCAGAAAATCTGTCTCGTGAATTCGAGGCCATGAAGGGGCGAGGGCCCAGGGGCGCCCACGGACGCGCTCCAGCGCACCTAGGCGAGGCTGCGGCCGCATTCCCTTGCGACGCACGGGGCGAATAGGCCATTGTCCCGCGCCGACACGCGGCGGGCGGGGGACTCCTTTCGATGAGACAGCCAGCGATCCAGAATGGCGCGCCCCGGCTGAAGCGCCGACGCCGGTGACGCCGGTGCCCTTCGGCAAGCCCTGGAGCATCTGGGCCTGGGGCTCGGTGCTCTCGACGGCGGGTCTGGCCCTGGCGGTCGCGCCGAACGCCGTCCTGCACGTGCTGGAAAGCCCGGTCGAACACGCCGCCCTGCCCTGGGTGCGGTTCTGCGGCCTGCTGCTGCTGGCCTACGCCATGGGCTATCACGTCGCCGGCTGGACCGGGCAGCGGACCTATATGCGCGCCTCGGTCGTGCTGCGGGTGTTGTCGCTGGTGGTGATCGGCGCCTTCGTCCTGGCCGACTGGCTGCCCAAGGCCTGGCTGGCCGTGGGCCTGGCCGACTTCGCCGGCGCGGTCTGGACCACGCTGGAGCTCAGGTGGCGTCCAAAGCCGAAGGCGGCTTGAGCCGACGGCGCACGAGATAGGCCAGCAGCCAGCAGGCCATCGCCCAGGCGCCGCCGACGCACCAGCCCGCCAGCACGTCGCTGGCCCAGTGGACGCCGAGATAGACGCGACTGGCGCCGACCAGCAGGCTGAGCAGCACCGCCGCGCTGATCGCCAGCACCTTGACCCGCCGCCGATCGGCGAAGCGCGCGGTCAGGACGCCCAGGGTGAGGAACACGACCGCCGACAGCATGGCGTGGCCGGAGGGGAAGCTGGCGTTGACCGCCTCGACCGCGCGATAGGCCATGTCGGGCCGCTCGCGCCCGAACACCAGCTTCAGGCCCTGGCTGATACTCACCCCGCCTACCGCCCCCGCCAGCAGCAGAACGCCCTCGCCCCAGCGGCGCAGCGAGGCCAGCAAGGCGAAGGCCAGCAGAATGATCAGGCTGAGCACCGCCACGGAGCCGAGCGCCGTGACGTCCACCGCGGCGACATGCAGCCAGTCCGGCCCGACCAAGGTCTGAGGTCGCCCCTCGACCCGCAAGGCGCGCAGCACGGCCAGGTCCAGAGCATGGGTCTCGCCCTCGGCCACCTCGTCGGCGATGGCCAGGAAGCCCATTCCGCCCAACGCCGCGATCAGCAAGGCCGAGGCCGCGCCGATCTCGCGCCGAGCAACGGCCACAAGTCTTCGAACGTCCAAGTGAAACACCAATGAAAACCTCGCGTCGAGAACCGAAGATATCGGCCTGTATAACAATATTTCTCTTTTGAAACATGAACTTAAGCCAACCACGCCCGTTCATGCCAGGACCACGTCGAGCCGCATAGGCTCTGATCCTGGACAAAGGAGACCGACATGAAACGCATTCTTACCGCTTCGGTGGCCGTGCTGATGCTGGCCAGTGGCGCGACCGCCGCTTCGGCCCAGGCCTATCGCCACGACGGTCGTTACGACAGCCGCGATCGCGCCTATCAGCAGGGCCGCCACGACCAGGCGCGCCAAGAGACCCGCCAGGATCGCCGCGAATACCGTCGCTGGGCCAAGGGCCAGCGCCTGGACACCCGCTACCGCGACCGCGCCTACTATGTCAGCGACTGGCGCCGCCACGGTCTCCGGGCTCCGCCGCGCGGCTATCAGTGGCGCAAGGTCGACAACCAGTACGTCCTGGCCGCCGTCGCCACCGGCCTGATCGCCTCGGTGATCATCGCCAATCGCTAAAAAAGAAGCTGAAAGGGCGTCGCCGAGGCGGCGCCCTCTTCCCTCCCCCTGGGTCAAGGCGCTAATCGGAAAGCATGCCCGAGTTCGCCGAAACCAGCTCCGCCCAAGATCCGCTGATCACCCTGGTCCCTGACAAGTGGGTGACGCTGCGGGACGCATTCGGCGTCGACAGCGACATGAAGGTTCCGGCCTTCAGCCACCGCGATCCGCACGTGCCGGAGATCGACGGCGCCTATCGCTTCGATCCCCAGACGACCAAGGCCATCTGCGCGGGCTTCGCCAAGGACCGCCGCGTCATGGTCCAGGGCTATCACGGCACCGGCAAGTCGACGCACATCGAGCAGATCGCCGCGCGCCTGAACTGGCCGCTGGTCCGGGTGAACCTGGACAGCCACGTCTCGCGGATCGACCTCGTCGGCAAGGACGCGATCGTCCTGAAGGACGGCAAGCAGGTCACCGAATTCCGCGAAGGCATCCTGCCCTGGTCGCTGCAGCGCCCGATCGCCCTGGTGTTCGACGAATACGACGCCGGCCGCCCGGACGTGATGTTCGTGATCCAGCGCGTGCTGGAGGCCGGCGGCAAGCTGACCCTGCTGGACCAGAACCGCGTCATCCGCGCCAATCCGTATTTCCGCCTGTTCGCCACGACCAACACCATCGGCCTGGGCGACACCACCGGCCTCTATCACGGCACCCAGCAGATCAACCAAGGCCAGATGGACCGCTGGTCGATCGTCACGACGCTGAACTACCTTGAGCACGACGTCGAGGCGGCGATCGTGCTGGCCAAGAACCCGTCCTACGACACGACGGAAGGCAAACGCACGATCTCGGCCATGGTCCGCGTCGCCGACATGACCCGCAACGCCTTCATGAACGGCGACATCTCGACGGTCATGAGCCCCCGCACCGTGATCACCTGGGCCCAGAACGCCGAGATCTTCGATCACGACGTGGCCCTGGCCTTCCGCCTGACCTTCCTGAACAAGTGCGACGAGCTCGAGCGCCCCACCGTGGCCGAGTTCTTCCAGCGCGCGTTCGGGACCGACCTGCCGGAAAGCGCCGCGCGGGTGAAGGTGGCTTAAGGGCTAGTCGTTTTCCGACAAGACAGCGTCATCGGAACCGCCTTAACTGGCGGACCGTTCGACGTCCGAGCTTTACGGAGATGCGCCATGACCGAAGTCACCTACACCATCGTCGAACATGACGGCGGCTGGGCCTACAAGGTGGGCGACACCTTCTCCGAGACCTTCCCCAGCCACGACGCTGCGCTGAAGGCCGCCCAGCGCGCGGCCGGCGAGCAGCGCCTGCCCGGCGAGACCGAAGGCATCGTCTACGAAGACAAGCAGGCGGTCTGGCATCAGGAGCTCTCGTCCGGCGACGACCGCCCGACGACCCGCGTCGAGGACGCGAACTAGCCGTCGCACGCCGGCGAAACGCACGTTTTTTCGGCGCCGACGCGGGGCGTGTGGCGAGCGCGCCACGCGGCCCCGCTTTCACGTCCTTCCCCGGGAACGGTGATCCACGGCCAGGCTTTGTAGAAGCGTGGGTCGAACCGATCGACCGTTTCTAGGAGTCCTCATTCCATGGCCGGCAAGTCGCTGAAAATCGTGCCGCCGATCTCGGGCGTGGCCGAAATCTACGACCTCGGGCGTGGTCCCGAGACAAACGCTCAGCGCGTCAAACGCCTCCAGGCCGAAGCCCGCATGCTGGCCCGCGAGGAGGTCGAGCGCCTCGAGCGCGATCTGCGCCGCCTGGCCCAGCAGGCCAACGCTATCGCCGACGGCGGCGAAGCCTATCCGGCGGGCATTCGCGAACTCACGAGCCGCATCTCGGTCGAGACCGCCCAGCGCGCGGAGATCCTCCAGGCGCTGCTGCAGCGACTGGCCTGAGCGGCCTAGACCGCGTTCGCCATCCGACGAAGACGGCGGGCCAGGTCCTCAGGGCGATCGGCGATCTGGTCGAACAGAGCCTGGACCTCGGCCTCGCCGAAACCCGCCGCTCGCAGCGTGCGCCAAGCGCCGGCCAGCACCGCCTCGGCGATGTCCAGGCGATCCTCGGTCAGGCGCAGGCCCGAGCCGAACGGCGTTTGCGCCAGGGCGCCGGGCGAGAGGGACGACGGAGCGAGCGGCGACATCAAGGCTCTCCTGCGGCTGGGGAGTAATGTTCCTTTTTTGTTCTTATTTGATCGCCGAGTCGAGTCCCGCAGCGCTTAAGCGCGACAAAAAGCCCCAGGTCCCGAAAGACCTGGGGCTTGAAGGCGGATCGCCGGCTCACAACGGCGACCCGATCGTCCGCGTGTCTTAGCGGCACACGGTGCGTTCGAAGTAGCGTCCGCTCCACCGATCGTACTCACGCGTGGTCCAGCATTCCCGGTCGCCGTAGTAGGGACGCGGGGCGTAACCATAGCCGTAACCATAGTGGCGCGGAGGCGGCGGCGGAGGCGGCGCGTAGGCGCGACGGCCGTAGTAGCGATCGTCGTAACGATCGCCCCGATCGTTGTCAGACAAGGCCGCGCCGACCGCCAGGCCCAGCACGCCGGCCGCGATCGCGGCCACGGCGACGTCGTCGCCCTTATCCCGATGACGATGATAATAGCGCGGATCGGCCGAGGCCGTGGTGGCCGCGGCGACCAGCGAAAGGGCCGCGACGCCGGCGCCGACCCGACCCAGGGTGTTGACGAATTTGCGGACCATGACGGCCTCCCTGACCTCTCTCGCTTCCCGGCGCGGCGCGCCGCTCAGAAGCGTCACGAGGACGATCGACCTTCTCGCCTGAACGGCGCCTGAACGAATTTGTCGGGTTCCTGGAACCGGTTTGTTCATCTTTTTCCGCGAGCGTGGTCAGACGAAATTCGCGCTCCCCGGAGACCGCCATGACCACGACCGTGTCTTACGCCCAAGGCCAGGCCCTGCAGGTCCTGTCTTTCGAAGTCGGCGCCCAGACCTATTGCGTGCCCGTCAGCGCCGTCCGTGAAATCCGCGGCGTGACCCCGCCGACCCCGCTGCCCGACGCGCCGCCTTTCGTGCGCGGCGTCATCAACCTGCGCGGCCAGGTCATGCCCGTCATTGACCTGTCGCAACGTCTGGGCAAAGGCGCCGCGCAAGACGGTCCCCGTCAGGTGATCATCGTCGTCGAGAACCAGACCGACGTCGCCGGCCTGCTGGTCGACGCCGTCTGCGACAGCTTCACCGTCGAGGCCGACGCGATCAACCCGCCGCCGTCGCTGGGCGACGTCGAGGAATCGCCGCTGGTCTCGGCCGTGATCACCACGGGCGAAGGCGACATGACGGTCCTGCTGGCCGTCAGCCGCATCCTGCCCGAGCGCCCGATCGCCCTGGCGGCCTAAGCAAGCCGCGCGAGCCGCCCCCGGCTTGCCACCTCCCGTCGCATCGAACATGTTGCCGCCCCCGGGCGCGACGAGGTTTGCTGCGTATGAACGATGTGAGGGTTGAACGCGAACCCGGCGAAACCGCTGAGTTGTGGCGGCTATGGAGCGCGCTGCACCGCCTGTTTCCGACCTGGGCCCTGATCCCCGAAAGCTTCGTCACGCCCGGCGCCTGGGGCTATGTGGGCCTGGACTTCATCAGCGGCTTTCGGCGCAATCCCTCGACCCTGAAGGCCTTCGCGCTGTTCGACGGCGTCAGCGACGCGTTGTTCGACGGCGTAACGGCGATGGCGGCCCTGAACGCGCGTCGACAGGATCAGCTGCTGCGGGTGGTCATCGTGGGCTATCTGACCGTCCCGCTGTCGGTTCTCGCCCTAGCGGCGGAACTGGCCGGCGCCAGCCTCTTGACCTTCGTGAAGGCGCACCAGAGCATCACGCTGTGGATCGCCCTCACCCTGACGCTCGCCCCCCTGGGCTACATGATGAGCACCTGGCGGTCCAAGCAGCTGATCGGCGTGCTCGACCTGATCCGCATCGAGCGCCAGCAGCAGCCCTACACCGCGCTGGAACTGCGGGAAGATTAAGGGCCGCCCGCGCCAAACATTTGTTCGAATAGCCCCTTCCACTCGCCCCGAGCGGGACGCTAGTCTCCTGGCAAACAAGAGGGAGACGAGCATGAAGGCCGCTGTTCTGCGCGAGGTGGGCAAGCCCCTCGAGATCGAGACCGTGGCCATCGGCAAGCCCGGCCCGCGCGAAGTGCTGATCCGCACCAAGGCCGCGGGCGTCTGCCACTCCGACCTGCACTTCATTGAGGGCTCCTATCCTCACCCCCTGCCCGCCGTGCTGGGCCACGAGAGCGCCGGGATCGTCGAGGCGGTCGGCTCGGAGGTGCGGACGGTCAAGGTCGGCGACCACGTCATCACCTGCCTCAATCCCTATTGCGGCCACTGCGAGGTTTGCCTGACCGGGCACATGAACCTCTGCATTAGCCCCGAGACGCGTCGGGGCAAAACCGAGGAGCCTCGCCTCTTCAAGGAAGATCTCGGCGGCGAGCGCGGCCCGATGGCCCAGTTCCTGAACCTGTCGTCCTTCGCCGAGATGATGCTGGTCCACGAGCACGCCTGCGTGGCGGTGCGCAAGGACATGCCGTTCGACCGCGCCGCCCTGATCGGCTGCGCGGTGACGACGGGGGTCGGGGCGGTGATTCAGACCTCCAGCGTCCGCGCGGGCGAGACCGTGGCGGTGATCGGCTGCGGCGGCGTCGGCCTGGCCACGATCAACGGCGCGGCGATCGCCGGGGCCGGCCGGATCATCGCCATCGACCGCGTCCCCGCCAAGCTGGAGCTGGCCAAGACGTTCGGCGCGACGGACGTGATCGACGGCTCGCAGGTCGACGACATCGCCAAGGCGGTGATCGAGCTGACCGGCGGCGGCGTGCAGCACAGCTTCGAGGCCATCGGCCTGAAGGCCACCGCCGAGGCCTCGTTCAAGATGCTAAGGCGCGGCGGCACGGCCAACATCATCGGCATGATCCCGGTCGGCACCAAGATCGAGCTGCACGGCCCCGACTTCCTGGGCGAGCGCCGGATCCAGGGCAGCTACATGGGCTCCAACCGCTTTCCGGTCGACATGCCGCGTCTGGTGGACTTCTACATGTCGGGCAAGCTGAAGCTGGACGCGCTGATCTCGCGCCGGATCAAGCTGGAGGACGTGAACTCGGCCTTCGACGAGCTGAAACGCGGCGAGTTGGCGCGATCGGTGATCGTGTTCGATTGAGTTTTCAGCGCCCCCTCCGTCACGTCGCCTATCGGCGCCGCGCCACCTCCCCCGCAAGCGGGGCAGGAGGGAGACACTTCTCCTCACCCGTGAAACGGGGGAGGTGGATCGCTGCGGATACGCAGCGAGACGGAGGGGGCGCTAAGTCCCAAGGCAAACATCTGGTCTAGTCCAGTTGTCACAGGACTGACGAATAAGCCGTGCTATTTCCGGCGGCAGTTCATCGGAGTTCCGCCATGTCCCAGATCGATCGTCGCGGCTTGCTCGCCGCCATCGGCGCCCTGAGCCTGCCGCCCGCGCTGGCGCGCGCGGCCGCCATCGACGCCGACGTCCGCAGCGGCGCGATCCAGGACGTCGAGCATGTGGTGATCCTGATGCAGGAGAACCGGGGCTTCGATCACTATTTCGGGACCCTGAACGGCGTGCGCGGCTTTGGCGACCGCTTCCCCGCGCCCGTCCGCGACGCCGCGGGCCGCAAGGACGCCTCGGTGTTCGTCCAGGCCCACGGCAAGGACAAGCTGCTCGCGCCGTTCGCGCTGAACAGCGCCGAGACCTTCGCCCACATGCGGGTCGAGGGCACGCCGCACAGCTGGACCGACGCCCAGGACGCCTGGGACCAGGGCCGCATGGACCGCTGGCCCGACGCCAAGCACCCCTGGTCGATGGGCTATTTCCAGCGCGCCGACATCCCGTTCCAGTACGCCCTGGCCGACGCCTTCACCCTCTGCGACGCCTATCACTGCGCCACCCAGACGGGGACCAACACCAACCGCCTGTTCCTGTGGACCGGCACCAACGACCCCGCGGGCAAGGCCGGCGGTCCGTCGATCTCGAACAGCCACGACAACTTCGCCGAAAAGGGCGGCTCCAAGGAGTCGTACAGCTGGACCACCTATCCCGAGCGGCTGCTGAAAGCCGGCGTCTCCTGGCGCATCTACCAGGACATGGCCGACAACTTCACCGACAACCCCCGCTGGCGGGCTTCAAGGCCTATCGCGACGCCTACAAGGACGCGCCGGGGTCTGATCCGCGCCTCAAGCAGTTGGGGCTGTCGACCTGGCACCTGGACAAGCTGCGCGAGGACGTTCTGGCCGGCCGCCTGCCGCAGGTCTCGTGGATCATCGCGCCGGCCGCCGATTCCGAGCATCCCAACCCCTCCAGCCCCGCCCAGGGCGCGGACTACACCGCCCGGGTGCTCGACGCCCTGACCGCCGATCCCAAGGTCTGGGCGCGGACGGTGTTCCTGGTGATGTTCGACGAGAACGACGGCTTCTACGATCACATGCCCCCGCCCTCGCCCGCCTCGCTCGGCGCGGACGGCAAGCCGCTGGGCGGCTCGACGGTCGACGAGACCGGCATGCGCCACCACGTGCGCAACCCGACCGAAGCCAAGTCCGAGCGCGACGACCTGATGGGGCGGCCCTATGGCCTGGGCCCGCGCGTGCCGCTCTACGTGATCTCGCCCTGGAGCCGCGGCGGCTGGGTCAACAGCCAGGTCTTCGACCACACCTCGGTGATCCGCTTCCTGGAGGCGCGTTTTGGCGTGATGGAGCCGAACATCGCCCCCTGGCGGCGCGCGGTCTGCGGCGACCTGACCACCTGCTTCGACTTCAAGACGCCGAACGCCAAGCCCTTCGCGCCCCTGCCGCCGACCGCCGAGGCCGCCAAGCGCGCTAACGCCCTGGGTCGCACCAAGCCGCCGACGCCGACGAGCGTGGTCGCGCCCGTTCAGGCCAAGGGAACGCGGCCCTCGCGCGCCCTGCCCTACGCCCTGAGCGTCGACGCCCAGGTCCGCGACGGCGCGGCGCGGCTGACGCTGGCCAACCTGGGCGCGGCCGCGGCCGTGCTGCACGTCTATGACCGCCTGCGGCTGGAGACGGTTCCGCGCCGCTACACCCTGGCGCCCGGGACGCGTCTGGAGGACGTCTGGCCGGCCGGCCCCTATGATCTGTGGGTGCTGGGCCCGAACGGCTTCCACCGCCGCTTCGCGGGCAATGACGAGGGCGTCGAGATCAGCGCCCGCGCCGAGGGCGACACGCTGCTCGTCAGCGCCGTCAACACCAGCCAGGCGCCCCGCGCCCTGTCGGTCGAGGTCCTGGACGGCGAAAGCCTGAACGTGACCCTGGCGCCGGGCGAGACCCGCTCCAAGGCCTTCCCGACCCGTCAGGGCTGGTACGACCTCACCGCCCGCCTCGACGGCGCCCCGGGCTGGCGGCGCCGGGTCTCGGGCCGGATCGAGACCGGCAAGGACTCGATCAGTGACCCTTGGATGGGCGGTCCGGCGCTGCTGACGGTCTAAGGCGTCACAGCGCTTCGCTTCCCGTTGGATGACGGTCTAGGGTGGCGGCGTTTCCAAGGATTCGCCGCCATGCCCCTTCGCCACGCCGTCTCCCTCGCCGCTCTCGCCCTGGCCCTGACGGCGGCGCCGGCGATCGCCGCGCCCAAAGCTGATCCAGCCAAGACCGTCGGCAAGCTGGTCGCCTCCCCGGCCTTCAAGACGGCCGTCGCCAAGCTCGACGCCGACTACGACCGCACGGTCGCCGACATCATCACCCTGACCGAGATTCCCGCCCCGCCCTTCAAGGAAGAGAAGCGGGCCAAGGCCTATCTCGAGATGCTCAAGGCCCACGGCCTGACGAACGTCGAGATGGACGCCGAGGGCAACGTCATGGGCGTGCGTCCTGGAACCGCGACCAAGGGCGCGGGCCCGTTCGTGGTCATCGCCGCCCACCTCGACACGGTCTTCCCCGAGGGCACGGACGTGAAGGTGCGTCGCGAGGGCGCCAAGCTGATGGCGCCGGGGATCGGCGACGACACGCGCGCCCTGGCGACCCTGCTGGCCTATGTACGGGCCATGGACGCGGCCGGGATCAAGACCAAGAAGGACATCTTGTTCGTCGGCAATGTCGGCGAGGAAGGCCCGGGCGATCTGCGCGGCGTCCGCCACCTGTTCAACAAGGGCCCGTACAAGGGCCGGATCAGCGCCTTCTTCTCGATGGACGGCGCCAATCCGGAGCACATCGTCGACCAGGGGACGGGCTCGAAGCGTTATCGCGTGACCTTCTCCGGCCCGGGCGGCCACAGCTATGGCGCGTTCGGCATCGTCAACCCGATGGCCGCGATGGCCAAGGCGGTGACCGACCTCTACGCGGTCGAGCCGCCGAAAAAGCCCAAGACCACCTATTCGGCCAGCGTCACCGGCGGCGGCACCTCGGTGAACTCGATCCCGCACGACGTCTTCATGGAGTTCGACATGCGCTCGGAGAGCGCGGCCGAGCTCGCCAAGCTGGATCAGACCCTGATCGGTATTCTCGATAAGGCGGTGGCCAGCGAAAACGCCGCCCGATCGACGCGCGCCGGCGTCGTGACCTACCAGGCCAAGGTGATCGGCGAGCGTCCGGCGGGCGCCACGCCCGAGACGGCCGAGATCTCGGTGCTGACCCAGGCGGCGGTCACAGCCCTCGGCTACAAGCCTTCGCGCGAGGCCAGCTCCACCGACGCCAATATCCCGATGAGCCTGGGGATCCCGGCGCTGACCATCGGGGCGGGCTTCCTCGGCGGCCGCGCCCACGCCCTCGACGAGTGGATCGACATCGAGAAGGCGCCGACGGTGAAGGGCATGAGCGTGGGCCTGGCGGCCCTGCTGGCGGTCGCGGGCGCCGACTGAGCTCGAGCCGCCGCGCCCCTCGATGGCCGCGCGCCATAGCCTCGCAATCTCCGGAGCCGGTCGAGGCTAAGAGCGCGAGCGCTCTGTGGCGGCTCACGATGTTGGTCGGCGTCGACTTCAGCGTTGGAACATCATCACGCCGAGACGCCACATGCGCAGGAAATGCCCGCGGAAGAACGCCAACCGGGCCTCGCGATCAAACGCCGCGAAAAGCGGGTCGGCCTCCATGGAGGCGATCGTTCGTGCGCCGTCACACCACTCGAACGTGGCCGCTTCCGCGGGGCTGACCGGAAAGCGGCCGGGGCCGCTGATCACGTGCATGGCTCCCTCCTGAACCTCAAGCCGAGCGTTTGGGAAGCGACATGGCCTGTAGGTGAGGAAATCATCGCTTTCTAGGTCCAAGCGATGGACCTGGTCTGCGTGGCGTAGAATGAACGAGTGGCGGAGAAGAGATCCTTGCAGAGCCTCAACCGACGCCCAGCGATCACGATCCGATAGGGGCGCCAATCTTTCAGCGACCTCGGGCGGCAAAAAAGCCTGTGGCTCATAGCGCGCGTTCTGCATCCAGGACTGGAAGCCCAGACCGACGCCCTCAACCCAGTCCAACAGCTGCGGCACGGTGTAGGCCCGATCCTGTGGATGAAGAAAGCTGTCCACGAAGCCGGCGTCGTAGCTAAGGTCCTGCACGGTATGGCGGTAGCGTTGCACCGGATGGTCTATCGGCAGGAGGTCCAGCACGCGACGGGCGAAGGCCACATCCTCCGGCGTGTGCGACAAGCCCATGCGCCGAAAGGCGTCTTGCAACAGATAGACGCCTGCGCGCCCGACCGCCGCATAGACCATGATGTACATGGCCCCATCCGGGGCCAGCACCGACTTGAGGGCCGCTAACCCCTCAGCCGGATCCGCCATATGGTGAAGCACGCCGGTCGAGACGATCAGATCGAACTTTTCGCCGATCTCGCCCACTTCGCGGAGATCGCCCTGGTAGAGCTCCAGGTTGGTCAGTTCGAACTTCTCGCGCAGGAAACGTTCGTGCCCCAAGCTGGCGTCCGAAAGATCTATGCCGACCACACGAGACGCCGGATTATTGTAAGCGATAACGGCCGCCTGCACGGTCCCGCAGCCGGCGATCAGGATGCGGGGCGGCGCCTTGCGCGCTCCCTCCGGCCAGAACATCCGCTCGAACAGAGATGGATCGCCATACTCAGCGTGGCCCGACCGCACGCGGACGTCGAGATCGACGAAAGCTTCGGGATAGCTGTAGGCCGAGTACTGGGCGGCGACTCGCGTCGTGACGTTGTCCATTCCGCCGTACTAACCGAAAGATATACTTAGCGCAGCTTGGGCTCTCGCAAATCCGTCATCGCCAGCTTCGGTGTGTCCATGACCGCTCCACCATCCGCCAGCATGCGGTCGATGTGGGCCTTCTGCGACCGGAAGGCGGCCAGCTCCGAGCCGGCCAGCACCGTGCCTTGGGGGACCTTTGCGCCGATCGGATTGACCCGCTGGCCGCGCTGCCAGATTTCGTAGTGGAGGTGCGGGCCCGACGCCAGGCCGGTCGAACCGACATAGGCCACCACCTGGCCCTGGCGGACCTTCACGCCCGGACGGATGCCGGGGGCGTAGCGCGAGACGTGGCCGTAGCCGGTGTCCCAATTGCCCGAGTGGCGGATGCGCAACCAGTTGCCGTAGCCGCCCCAGCGGCGGGCCTCCAGCACCACGCCGTCGCCGGCGGCCAGGATCGGCGTGCCCGTCCCCGCCCCGAAGTCGACGCCCTGGTGGGCGCGGGTGTAGCCCAGCACCGGGTGGCGACGCATGCCGAACACCGAGGTGATCCGCGCGCCGTCGACGGGCGTGCGCAGCAGGAAACCTTTGATGTTCTTGCCCATCTCGTCGAAGAACTGGGTCTTGCCGTCCCCCCCACCGCTATTTGGGTCTCGACGATCGAAAGCGTAGAACTTCTGACCCTTGACCTCGGCGTATTCCAGGTCGCCGGCCTCGATGGTGCGGCCGCTCTCGGTGACCTTGCGCTCGAACACCAGGCAGAAGCGATCGCCTTCCTGGATGTCGCGCGAGAAGTCGATCTTGTGCGAGAACAACTTGGCCGCCTGGCTGATCACCTGCGGGGTGCCGCCGACGCTGGCCACGCTCTCATAGAACGAGCCGTTCATCTCGCCGCACGCGACCTTCTTCTCGTCGCGGACCTTCTCCTCCAGCTCGCGCAGGCGCAGGGCGCCGTCGAAGGTGCGCGAGACGGTCAGGGTCGAGGACGGGCTGGCGCGCATCGACAGGCCGATCAGCCGCGCCGGACCGCGCTGGTCCCGACGCTGGGCGATGGCGGTCTCGAAGGCCATGCCGGCCTTGATGTTGACGGTGTCGATCGCGCCTTGCAGCACCGAGACGACCTGGCGGGCCTCTTCCGGCGTCACGCCCGCGCGCTGGACGGCGCCGAGCAGGGTCTCACCGGGCCGCACCTTGACCTCGACGTTCTCGGGACGCTCGAAGCCGGGCTGGGCCTCTGCGCCGGCGAAGGCGACATGCTGCAGGGCGGCCAGGGCGGCGGGATCCAGCGGCGCCTTGTCGGCGGGCGACTTCACGTCGTCGGCGGTCAGTTTCAGGCCCAGGCCCAACGCGGCCAGGCCGGCGACAGCGGTAAAGAGCCTCGGCGCCCAGCGCGTGGCGCTGCGTCGCGGATCGAATTCCTGCATCGTGCCCCCGTCGATGTCGACGCCGCGCAAATCGTAGTCACACGGCTGGGAAGCCCCCCAGTCGTTGTTTTCGCGCCGGACCATGGTCGCCCCCGCAGCCAGCGGCAACGACTATTCGGCGCTTCGGTCGATTTGTCACGGGGTGGATCGCCACGCAAGCTAAGCCATTGACCCAAAAAGAAAACGCCCGCCGTTTCCGGCGGGCGTCTTGGGTACGCTTACTGTTACGCTACTAAAGAGTTTCGCCTTAGGCGGCGTTGACCTGCTCGTTCGGGTCGCGCAGGACGTAGCCGCGGCCCCAGACGGTTTCGATGTGGTGCTTGCCGTGCGCCGAAGCGGCCAGCTTCTTGCGCAGCTTGCAGATGAAGACGTCGATGATCTTCAGCTCGGGCTCGTCCATGCCGCCGTACAGGTGGTTCAGGAACATTTCCTTGGTCAGGGTCGTGCCCTTACGCAGGGAGAGCAGCTCGAGCATCTGATATTCCTTGCCGGTCAGATGCACGCGGTTGCCGTTCACTTCGACGGTCTTGGCGTCGAGGTTGACGACGATGTCGCCAGTCTTGATGACCGACTGGGCGTGACCCTTCGAACGACGGACCACCGCGTGGATGCGGGCGATCATCTCGTCCTTGTGGAAGGGCTTGGTCATGTAGTCGTCGGCGCCGCCGGCGAACGTCTTGACCTTGGTGTCGATCTCGGACGAACCCGACAGGATCATGATCGGGGTATTGATCTTCGCGACCCGCAGGGTGCGCAGAACATCGATGCCGCTCATGTCGGGAAGGTTCAGATCCAGCAGGATCAGGTCGTAGTCGTAGATCTTGCCCAGATCCACGCCTTCCTCGCCCAGATCGGTCGTGTAGACGTTGAAGCCCTCGGACTTCAGCATCAGCTCGATCGTCTGCGCGGTCGCGCTGTCATCCTCGATCAACAGTACGCGCATGAGCCCCTCCACGCCATTCAGGCGTAATTCGACGTCTTGGCGGAATACCGCCGGTTAAACTCTTCGACCATCCTGCCGGAGAGTTAATTTAAGACTGGTTAATGGTGAATGTTCGTGTTGGTCGAATGGTTAATCTGATTTGCGAATCGGGTGCAAGCCGTCCGCTGACGCTTTGGCACATTGGTCGCAGGCGTCGCACCCAGCGTTTCCGGGCCTTCCAAAACACGCTCGCCCAGACCGAAACCCGATAGCCGACAAGCCTCATCGAGCGCCCGCAACTGTTAATCCAGGGTCGTATCACAGGGCGGTTCCGGTGCTATTGCGGCGTTCTGTCGCGAGATTTCCGGCCGTTGCTTGGCGGTCGGCGGCGCTCTTCTCATCGTCGCCGCTTCAAAGCCTGCGACGCCGGGACGCGGCGCTTCAGATCAAGTTTTCGTCGGCCAGCCAACCGGCGGCGCGAAGCTTGGCCACCGAGGCGCGACTGACCGGCGCGGTCTGGCCGTCGACAAGACGCAGACGCAGGTTTCGGCCGTCGCGCTCGACCCCCGCGATGGCCCGCCGCGCCACCCACCACGACCGGTGGGTCTGCAACCCCTCGACGCCGGAAAGCCCGGCGGTGACCCGCGCCAGCGGCCCCATTTCGAGTCTGGAGCCGTGCTCGCTCCGCACCCGGACATAGTGGTCCTCCATCCTCAGATAGAGGACAGCGCCCGGATCGACGGTGAAGGCGGGCGCCGTCACCGGAACCAGCGCCTCGCGCGCGCGGGCGCGGACGAGCGGGCGGATGCGGATGAAGTAGTAGGCCAGGACGATCGGCGTCGTGATCGCCACGCATTGGCCGTACCACGCCAGCGGCGTGACCAGCCTGCCGATCTCCGGCCATAGGGCCACCGCGACGAGGCGCAGCGGCGCGCCTTGCAGCAGGGCGCCGATCAGCACGACGGGCGGCAACACCGCCCAGAGCGGCCAGCCCCGTCGCCAAGCCAGGGCCAGACCCAACCGCGCCAGGCCGCTGATCACCGCCATGCCGGTGACGACGCTGCCGACCCAGTAGGCGATCCGCACCGGAACCCCGCCGTTGAAGAAGCTGCCGAAAGGCCCCATCAGCCCCAGCAGCACGCCGATCCCCACGGCGACGGCCAGGTCGACCGCCCATTCGCGAGCGGTCCCCATCAGCGGCGCTGTCGAGCGGTGGGCGGTCATGTCCTTCGTATAGGACCAGGCCCGGCGGAGTCGCCAGCCCATGACCGCTCGCCCGCTCGCGAACCCGTTCGCCCATTCGCGCAGAACCCCTGGCGAGACACCCGCTCCGCCGGCGAAAGCGGCGACATCGTCATTCTCGAAGGTTCCCCCATGTCCCTCCGCGCCCTCCTCGCCGCCGCCCTGCTGGCCGCGACCGCCACCCCCGCCCTGGCCGCCAACGCCGGCTTCATGGTGCTGCAACAGCCGCGCCCCGACGCGCCGCCGGTCGAGGTCGGGGTCTGGTATCCCACCGACGCCGCGCCCTCGCCGATGAAGCTGGGCCTCAACGCCCAGACCGTGGCGGCCGGCGCGCCGATCCTTGGCGAGCGCCTGCCGCTGATCGTCATGTCGCACGGCAACGGCGGCGCTTTCAGCGGCCACGCCGACACGGCCCAGGCCCTGGCGGAGGCCGGCTTCGTGGTCGCAGCCCTGACCCATCCCGGCGACAACTACCGCGACCAGAGCCGCGCCACCGCCATGACCGACCGACCGGCCGCTTTGTCGGCCCTGATCGGCTGGATGCTGGACAGCTCACCCCTGAAGGCGAAGATCGACCCCGATCGCGTCGGCGCCTTCGGTTTCTCGTCCGGCGGCTTCACGGTGCTGGCGGCGGCGGGCGGAGAGCCGGACCTGTCGCGGATGGTCGGCCACTGCCTGAAGTCTCCCAGCAACTTCGACTGCAAGCTGACCGCCAGCCGCCCGGCGCCGGCCAGCGCCTTGACCGCCCGCTGGGTTCACGACCCGCGCATCAAGGCCGTGGTCGCCGCCGCCCCGGCCCTGGGCTTCACTTTCCGCAAGGACGGCCTGAAGGGGATCACCGCGCCCGTGCAGCTGTGGAAGGCCGCCGACGACGAGATCCTGCCCGGCGACGACTACGCCGAGGCCGTGCACCGGAACCTCAAACGTCCACACGATTATCGCGTGGTCGCCCATGCGGGGCACTTCGACTTTCTGGCGCCCTGCGCCGCCACGCCGCCGGCCGACCTGGCCTATTTGTGCGCCAGCGCGCCCGGCTTCGACCGCCAGGCTTTCCACCGCGACTTCAACGCCGCCGTGGCGCGCTTCTTCATCGACCAATTGGTCGCACCCAAAGACGTCGCACCCCGACGCTGATTTCACACCTGGTTAACCACGTTGCCCGACTGTGGCGACACGGAGGCAACGGTCAAGTTCGGCGCCGCCGTGGGGTTTTCGGGGTCCAGCTTGCGCAGTCTCATCGCCGCCGTCGAACGTCTCGACCCGCTGACCGTCTATGGTCGCGTGGCCGCCGTGAACGGCCTGCTGATCGAGGCGCGTGGCGGCCTGACCCGCCTGGCGGTCGGCGCCCGGGTCGAGATCGAGCGTCTGGGCCAGACCGCCCTGCCCGCCGAGGTGGTCGGCTTCCGCGAGACCCGCGCCCTGCTGATGCCCTTCGGCCCCGTCGAGGGCGTCGCGCCCGGCGCGGAGATCCGCATCGTCCCCGAAGGCGCCGTGGTCCGCCCGACCAAGGCGTGGCTGGGCCGGATCATCAACGCCTTCGGCGAGCCGATCGACGGCCTGGGTCCGCTGCCGCAGGGCGAGGTTCCCTATCCGCTGAAGACCGCCCCGCCGCCGGCCCACGCCCGCGGCCGGGTGGGCGAGCGCCTGGATCTGGGCGTGCGCTCGATGAACGTCTTCACCACCACATGCCGGGGCCAGCGCCTGGGCATTTTCGCCGGCTCGGGCGTCGGCAAGTCGGTGCTGCTGTCGATGCTGGCGAAAGAAGCCACCTGCGACGCCGTCGTCGTCGGCCTGATCGGCGAGCGGGGCCGCGAGGTCCGCGAGTTCGTCGAGGAGACCCTGGGCGAGGAAGGCCTGCGCCGCGCCGTCGTCGTGGTCGCCACCTCGGACGAGCCGGCCCTGACCCGCCGCCAGGCCGCCTACATGACCCTGGCGATCAGCGAATACATGCGCGACCAGGACCAGGAAGTCCTGTGCCTGATGGACTCGGTCACCCGCTTCGCCATGGCCCAGCGCGAGATCGGCCTGGCCGCCGGCGAGCCGCCGACCACCAAGGGCTACACGCCCACCGTCTTCACGGAGCTGCCCAAGCTGCTGGAGCGCGCCGGCCCGGGGCCCATCCGCGCCGACGGCACCACCGCCGCGCCGATCACGGCGCTCTTCACCGTGCTGGTGGACGGCGATGACCACAACGAGCCGATCGCCGACGCCACGCGCGGTATCCTGGACGGCCACATCGTCATGGAGCGCGCCATCGCCGAGCGCGGCCGCTTCCCGGCCATCAACGTGCTGAAGTCGATCAGCCGGACCATGCCAGGCTGCCAGCTCCCGCACGAGCGCGACATCGTCAAGGGCGCGCGCCAGGTGATGGCCGCCTATTCGAACATGGAAGAGCTGATCCGCATCGGCGCCTATCGCGCCGGGGCCGACCCGGTGGTCGACCGCGCGATCCGCCTGAACCCCGCCATCGAGGCTTTCCTTAGCCAGGATAAGGAAGAGGCAACCAGTCTCGACGACTCTTTCGGCTTGCTGGGCCAGATCCTGCAGAGTGAGTACTGATGACCAAGTGGGCCGCCTCGCTGATCCGCATCTCGACCCACGAAGTCGAGACCCTGCAGAAACGCCTCGCCGAGATCGTCGAGCGCCGCACGGCGGCCGAGATGCGCGTGGCCATGCTGGACGCCGAGGCCGAGGCCGAGGCCAAGCGCGCCGAGGGCGACGCCTCGGCCGGCTGGTACATGATCGGCTACCGGGAAGGCCATAAGCGCCGTCGCGCGGAAATGCTGCTCGAGATCGACCTGCACCTGGAAGAAGAAGCCGGAGCCCGCGACGCCCTCTCCGAGGCCTTCGAGAACCTCAAGAAGTACGAGCACGTCGCCGAACAGGCCAAGGTTCTGGCCGCCAAGAAGCTGGGCGTCTTCGAGTCCGCCCAACTGGACGAGCTGGGCCTGCGCCGCAAGGCGGCGGGGTTCTGACCTCGCCATACACGAAATCTCAAGCCGCCCGCCCGATAGCTGCGGCATGAGCCTCATTCACGCGCTTCAGGAAACAGGCCGCGCCAATTCGTTGGCGACGCGCTTCCGGCGCGCGCGGGCCGCCCATGTGGTGGCGCTGATCGAGAAGACCTTCGCCGAGCGCGGCCAGTGCCGCATCGCCGACCTGGGCGGCGAGCCGGCCTATTGGCGGCTGCTGTTCGACCGCGACTTCCTGGAGTCGCGCAAGGTCCACGTCAGCCTGTTCAATCCGCAGCCCTTCACCGTCGACGATCCGCTGTTCAGCGCCGTGGTCGGCGACGCCTGCGACCTGTCGGACCACGGCGACCAGAGCTTCGATCTCGTCCACTCCAACTCGGTGGTCGAGCATGTCGGCGACTGGCCGCGCATGGAAGCCTTCGCTGGCGAGTGCCGGCGCCTCGCGCCGCGCTACTACGTCCAGACGCCGTATTTCTGGTTTCCGATCGAGCCGCACTTCTCGTCGGCCTTCTTCCACTGGCGCTCGGAGCAGACGCGGGCCCGCATGCTGCTGAAGCGGGGTTATGGCTGGTGGCCCAAGGCCGCCGACATGGGCGAGGCCATGCGCGCCGTCCAGCACGCCCGCCTGCTGGACAAGGCCCAGTTCCAGTTCCTCTTCCCCGACGCGCGGCGCATCGACGAGAAGGTCCTGGTGGTGACGAAATCGCTGATCGCGATCCGGGATTAGTCGAACCGCGCGAAGACCTTGTGCGTAAAGGTCGCCAGGACGTTGTCGACCTGATCCCAGTAGACCGTGCGCCAGCCGATCTCGGTGTCGTGTCCGTTGTGATCGATCGGACCGGGGTACATGCCGCCATAGACGACGTCCACCAGACCGGCGTCGCCGGCCGAAAAGGTGATGTAGGGCAGCGGCTGGTCGGCCGGATGGTCTGGGCGCTTGATCTCCAAGCGATACTTCGACGCTTGGCCTTCGCCCGCCACCTCGAGCCGCGCTTCGAAACCGTGCGCGCCGGCCCGATCGACGACGTTGCGGAGCAGAGGCTCCAACTTCTCCTGCGCCACCTCGTCGAACCCGCGATGAGCGGCGGCGGGCCGCTGCTCGGGAGTCCCGCTGGCGCGCCCGGCCCCGCGTATTTCCCGGCCGGTCACCGTTCTGGATGCTTTGGGCCACGAGACCCGAAATCCGAAAATCGACGCGATACAGATGACAACAAGCACGAAAGCCAGGATGCCTGGCCATCCGCCCAACGCTTCTAGGTACATGGACGCCTCCGGCCTTCGGTAGGCCATCGGCGCCTCGCGGGGGCATTGTCCTGGATCAACCCGTGCGCCGCGTCGAAAGCGGCCCGGCGATCGTGCTCAAGGTTAATTCGAGGTCATGAAGGTCTTGTAAGTTGAGGCTCGAGGTGAGCGCCCGTAAACCCCGCCGCTCCGGCGCGTAACGCCGTTTTTTGAACAGCAATTGGCGAGCTCAGGCCGAGGTGCGCGACAGTCGTCGCGCGTCCATAGCCTCGCTGCGCCCAATCATTAGGGGTATATCGTGATCCATCATCTGTCCGTCAGCGCCGCCGATCCGAAAGGCGTGGCCGAGTTCTTCGCCGACATCATGGGCGGGACCGTCGTCGACTTCCCCCCCAATCCGGGGAGCTACATGGTGTTCAAGGCCGACGGCATGGGCACCGCCATCGAGATCTATCCGGCCGGCAGCGTCATGGTCCCGAACGGCGATCCCGGCGCGGTCTTCGAACGCCAGGCCGAAGGCGCCGACCGCCGCTCGCCCACCCATTTCGCGCTGAGCGTCTCGATCGCGCGGCAAGACGTGCTGGCCCGCGCCGCCGCTCTGGGCTGGCACGCCTATGTCTGCGATCGCGGCGGCCATTTCCACGTGATCGAGGTGTGGGTGGAGAACGCCTGGCTGGTCGAGGTCCTGCCGCTGGACTTCGCCGCCGAATATCTGAGCTTCGCCAACGCGGTGACCGAGATGGCCGATCCGAACACGGCCCTCGACGCCCACCAGCCCCAGGCGCGCACGCTCGAGCACGCTTAAGGGCGAGCACGCTCAAGGGAGAGAGGGGCGGCGCTCCCCCACACCGCCGCCCCTCTTGCCGAGACCCTCCACATTACAGCGAGTTCACTTTTGCCGCTACAAATGTAGCGCTACGGATGTAGCGAACCGGTTCTCGGAGGCCGCCCTTGATCGACTCCCTGCCACGACGCGAACGCGAGGTCTTCGAGACGCTGTGCCGGCTGGAGACCGGCGCCACCGCCGACGTCCGCGCCGCGCTCGCCGATCCCTTGAGCGACTCCGCCGTCCGCACCCTGCTCGTCCGCTTGGAGAGCAAGGGCCTGGTCGAGCGCTCGCCCGGCGCGCACGGTGTCGTCTACCGCCCCGCCCAGGCCACCCCGAGACCGTCGCGGTCGGGGCCCTGCGCAGGCTGATCGACACCTTCTTCGCCGGCTCGGCCGCCAGCGCCGCCAGCGCCCTGCTGGGCCTGGGCCAGAAGCTGACGCCGGAAGAAGCCGCCGCCCTCGAGGCGATGATCGACAAGGCCGTGATCCCCCGGGACGGAGAGGATAAGCAATGACCTGGACACTGCTGATCTCGCTGCTGGTCAAGTCCAGCCTGATCGCGGGCGCGGGCCTGGCCGCGTCTCGCCACCTCACCCAGCGCCCGGTCGAGCGGGTCGACATTCTGCGCGGGACGGTATGCCTGCTGCTGGCCTTGCCGGTGATCATGAACGCCCTGCCGCCCATCGAGCTGGCGCTGCTGCCGCCGCTGACGGAAACGCCCACCCTCGCCGCGTCGGATATCGCCAGCATCACCCCGCCGCCGCCCACCGCGCGCTGGACCACGCCGGGCGCGATCCTGGGCGGTCTGTGGCTGCTGGGCGCGGCGCTGATCGGCGCGCGCCTGGCCCTGGGGCTTCGCACCCTGACGCGCTGGACGCGGAAGGCTTCGCCGGTCACCTGCCCCGCCTGGCTGGCGCCGATCGAGGACCTGCCGCCGGCGGATCGTCCCAACCTTGTCTGCAGCGACAAGGTCGCCGGTCCCCTGAGCTGGGGCGTCGCGCCGGGCGCCATCCTGGTCGACCCGGCCACCCTGGCCGAACGCAACACCGCCAGCGCGATCATGGCCCACGAGCTGGCGCACCTGCGTCGCCACGACTGGATCTTCCTGGTGATCTCGCGCGTGGTGCTGGCGATCTTCTGGTTCAATCCGCTGGTCTGGCGCCTGCACGCCGTCCTGCGCCAACGCTCCGAGGAAGCGGCCGACGCCGCCGCGCTGGGGACCGTCGATCGCGCGCTATACGCCCGCACGCTGGTCCGCCTGGCCGCCCACCCCACGTCCCTGCTCGCGCCGGCCGCCTCGCTGCCGATGGCCGCCGACGCCCGGACCCTGAAATCGAGGATCGCCAGCATCATGACCGACGCCCCCGCGCGCCGCCGCCCCCTGACCGTCGCGCTTTGCATCGGCACCATCGCGCTGGTCGCAGCCCCGCTGGCCGCCTTCGCCGTGACCCGGCAGCTCGCGCCGCCGATCCCGCCGGTCCCGCCCGCCGAGGTCGCGAGCGCGCCCCTGCCGCCCGCGCCGGCGGCCGAGCCCGCCGAAGCCGCGCCCGCCGCTCCGCCAGCGCCTGCCGCGCCTGCCGCGCCTCCGGCTCCAGCAGCTGACGCGGCTGACGCCTACGACATGGCTCAGGCGCGAGCCCAAGCCGCCTGGGACAGGGCGCAGGCGCGAGCCGAGGCGCGGACTCAGGCGGCCTTTGACAGAGGCCAGGCGCAAGACCAGGCGCGCGCTCAGGCCGCCTGGGACCGGGCGCAAGCCCAGGCGCAAGCCGAATGGGCCAGGGCCCAGGCGGACGCCGCCCGCGTAAACGCCGACGAGATCCGCCGCCAGGTCGAAGCCCATCGCGACGAGATCCAGGCCGCCGCGCAGGTAGCCGCCGCCCAGGCTCGCGCCCAGTCGCGCGTCTACGCCGAACAGGCGCGTCTCTCGGCCGAGGACGCCCGCCGCATCGGCGAGGAGGCCCGCAGGGCCGGCGAGCACGCCCGCGTCGTCGCGATGAAGCAGGCCAGGCTCGACATGGCCAAAGGCGCCGAGCAGATGCGGGCCGGCGCACGCCAGATGCGCGAGGAGGCCACGCGCCTGCGCGATCCGGCCTACCGCACCAAGCAGATCGCCGACAATCGCGCGCGCGGGCAGACCGTGACGGACGAGGAGCTGAAGGCCCTCTGCCGCAGCCTGCCGGGCAAGGCCGAAGACCTGGAACGCCGGGCGGATCAGCTTGAGGAACGCGCGCGCGAGGTGTCGTAAGTGATCCTTCTCCCCTTGCGGGAGAAGGCTTCAAACGTCCAAACAAAAACGCCCCGGTCCTGCGACCGGGGCGTCTTCATTTGAGCTGAGCCTGTACCTTACGAGTCCAGGAAGCTGCGCAGCTTGCGCGACCGCGACGGGTGCTTGAGCTTGCGCAGGGCCTTGGCCTCGATCTGACGAATACGTTCGCGGGTCACCGAGAACTGCTGGCCGACTTCTTCCAGCGTGTGGTCGGTGTTCATGCCGATGCCGAAGCGCATGCGCAGCACGCGCTCTTCACGCGGGGTCAGCGAGGCCAGCACGCGGGTGGTGGTTTCCCGCAGGTTGGACTGGATGGCCGCGTCGATCGGCAGGACGGCGTTCTTGTCCTCGATGAAGTCGCCCAGGTGGCTGTCTTCCTCGTCGCCGATCGGCGTTTCGAGCGAGATCGGCTCCTTGGCGATCTTCAGGACCTTGCGGACCTTTTCCAGCGGCATGGCCAGCTTCTCGGCCAGCTCTTCCGGGGTCGGCTCGCGGCCGATCTCGTGCAGCATCTGGCGGCTGGTGCGGACGATCTTGTTGATCGTCTCGATCATGTGCACCGGGATCCGGATGGTCCGGGCCTGGTCGGCGATCGAGCGGGTGATGGCCTGACGGATCCACCAGGTGGCGTAGGTCGAGAACTTGTAGCCGCGGCGGTACTCGAACTTGTCGACGGCCTTCATCAGGCCGATGTTGCCTTCCTGGATCAGGTCCAGGAACTGCAGGCCGCGGTTGGTGTACTTCTTGGCGATCGAGATCACGAGACGGAGGTTGGCCTCGACCATCTCCTTCTTGGCCTGACGGGCCTCGCGCTCGCCCTTCTGCACGGTCTGGACGATGCGGCGGTAGTCGTCGATCGGCACGCCGGTCTCGGTGGCCAGCGCGGCGATCTCCTGACGGATGTCGCTGATCGAGCTGTTGTCGTTCTCGACGAACTTGGTCCAGCGCACGCCCATCGCCTTGACCTGCTCGCCCCAGGTCGGGTTCAGCTCCGAACCAAAATAGGCTTTCAGGAACTCGGCGCGGCTGATGCCGTAGCTGTCGGCCAGGCGCAGCAGGCGGCCTTCCAGGCCGATCAGGCGCTTGTTGATCGCATAGAGCTGCTCGACCAGCGCCTCGATGCGGTTGTTGTTCAGCTTCAGCGTCTTCAGGTGCTGGATGATGGTCGCCGACAGGCCTTCGTAGGCCTTGCGGTCGGCTTCCGAGAGATCTTCACCCTTCAGGCGGCTGCCGACCAGCTTGTCCTGCAGCTTGCGGAAGCTTTCGAACTCGCTGGCGATGGCGTCCAGGATGGCCATCACGCCTTCGCGCAACTCGCCTTCCATGGCGCTGACGGTCGGACCGGCGCCGTCGTCGAAGTCGTCGTCGTCCTCGCCCTCGGCGCCTTCCGGCTTGGCTTCGCCGGCTTCGTCGTCGATCGGCTCGGCCGGGCCTTCCTCGTCCTCGGCGGCGGGCTGGGCGGCCACGCCGTTGATCGCGGCGTAGGTGCCTTCCAGGTCGATGACTTCGCGCAGCAGGATACGGCCCGAGCCCAGCTCCTCACGCCACACCATGATGGCTTCGAAGGTCAGGGCGGACTCGCAGAGGCCGCGGATCATCGTGTCGCGGCCGGCCTCGATGCGCTTGGCGATGGCGATTTCGCCCTCGCGCGACAGCAGCTCCACCGAGCCCATCTCGCGCAGGTACATGCGCACGGGGTCGTCGGTGCGGTCGTAGGCGGCCGGCTTGTCGCTGGTGATGACGGTGGTGTTCTCGTCGCGGGTCGCGACCTCGCCGCCCTCGCCGCCCTCGGCGTCTTCTTCGGCCTCGACGACGTTGACGCCCATCTCGCTGAGCATGGCCAGGGTGTCTTCGATCGCGTCGGGAGAAACCTCCTCCGACGGCAGCACCTTGTTCAGCTCGTCCATCGTGACATAGCCGCGGGCTTTCGCCTGCTTGATGAACTTCTTGACGCCGGCGTCGGTCAGGTCGAGCAGCGGGCCGTCGCCACCGGTGGCTTCGGGCGCTTCGGTCTCGGCCGAGGAATTGTTGCTCATCAAGCTCTCCGCAATCGACGTCGCCTCGGTCCTGCAAGACGCGCGCCGAAAAAATCCTTATCGAAAAGGCTTGCCGGCCTCGTCCGCGCCTTTGATCAGCGCTTACCCAGGGATCACGTTCCCGTCAGGAGGCCAGTCCGCGCTCGTTCGCCATGTCAGAACGCTCCGCGAGAGACCCGTCGGAGGACACAGAGGCGATAAGCGCGATCTGGCGCGTCTCCCGTAGGGGTCAGCGACCGCTGGGGACTCGGGACGGCGGCGAGGGTGACATCCTGTTTCGATAAGGGCGCGCGCTACGGCGGCCCGAGCGATGTCAATCAGCTGCGTGGCAAATCCTTGAGTCGGCATGTGGCTTTGGGAGGGCTCTGTGTCAAGATGGGAAGACGCCGGACCGCAAAGATTTGCAAGCCAGAGCAAGACGCCCGCCCGCCTCCGCGGAGCGCTCACGCGATCCGCACCGGCAGCCTCGCCTCGACGCCTGGCGGCAGGAAGACCAGCTCAGGCTTGCCGCCCAGGTCTCCGACGAGGCCGCGCTCCAGCAGCCGCGCGCCAAAGCCGCGATGCGTCGGCGCGACGACCTCCGGCCCGCCCCACTCCCGCCAGCGCACCATCGCGTGCTTGTCGCTCTCCAACGCCCACTCGACGCTCACCCGACCGCCGGGCGACGATAGCGCGCCGTACTTGGCCGCGTTCGTGCCCAGTTCGTGCGCGGCGAGCGCCAGGGCCAGGGCCGCGCCGGGCTCGACGCGCAACGAGGGGCCCTTGATCGAGATGCGGTCCGGGTCCTGATCGTCGGCGAAGGGGCGCAGGGCCTCGCGCAGGATGTCGTCGATGACCGCGCCCGACCAGCTCTCGCTGGTCAGCACGTTGTGGGCGGCCGACATCGCCATCAGACGCTCGATGAACTGGTCCCGCGCCCGCGGCGCCACATCGTCCGAGCGCAGGGTTTGGCGGGCGATCGACTGGATCGAGGACAGGGTGTTCTTCACCCGGTGGTTCAGCTCGTTGATCAGCAACTGCTGGTGAACCTGGGCGGTCTTGATCTCCGTGTGGTCCATCGCCATCCCAACATAGCCAAGGAACGCGCCGCTGGCGTCGATGCGCGGCTTGGCGTTGACCAGCATCCAGCGCCATCCTTCGGGATGACGCCGGAAGCGCGCCTCGAAACTGTAGGGATCGGGCCCGGCCCGCGCCGCCTCGCGACGCACCAGGATTTCGGCGAGGTCATCGGGATGGATCAGAGCGATCCAGGCGTGGCCCATCAGGTCATCGCGACCAACATTGGCCAGCTCGGCGAAGGCGGCGTTGACGAACTCGACCTCGCCGGAGGGCTCGGTTATCCAGATCGGCGCTGGCGCGGCGTCCGCGAGGATGCGGAACAAGGCCTCGCTCTCGCGCAGCTTGTCGGCGGCCGCCTTCTGCTCGGTGATGTCGGTGTGAACGCCGACCCACTCGCGGATTTCGCCGGTCTCCTCGAACAGCGGCACGGCCCGGATGCGGAAGTCGCGCCAGACGCCGTCACGCCGCCGCACGCGATGCTCGAACTCGAAGGTCCGCTTCTCGGCGACCGCCGCCAGCCACGCCTTGACGGTCGGTTCGATGTCGTCGGGATGCACCGCCTTGGTCCAGCCAAAGCCCTGATAGTCCGCTCGCTCCTGGCCTGTCAGCGCGCCCCAGGCCGGCTGCTCGCCTTCCATCTGGCCCTTGGCGTTGTTGGTCCACAGCACGCCCTGGACCGCGTCAACCGCCGCGCGCAGGCGCGCCTCGCTAGCGAGCACGCGAGTCATCGCGTCGGTGGTCGGGATAGGCCGCGGTCTTTCGGGGTCCGACAATCTGGCCTCGCAATGGCTTCCGGCGCGTGGCGGGGAGTTGGCGGTCCAGGCCCGACGCGCCTGTCCACCACACAACTCCCACGCTGGAAAGGCAACCGTGAAGGTTGAGGCGCCTTAACTCTAGTGCAGCACCTGCGCCACCAGGCTGGGATCGGTCCAGCCGCCGCTGTCGATCAGTCGCTTGACCGCGTCGCGCTCGGTCTTCAGCCGGAACAGGGTGTGGGAGTCGCCTTCGTGGGCCAGGTCGGCCTTGGCCTCGTCGACCGCCCGCTCCAGCGCCGTCAGCCGGATCAGGAGATCGAAGGCCTGAGACCACAGCCCTCGAATCGCGTCCTCGGGGCTCTGGGCGGCGCTCTGGGCGGCGTCCAGCGCCTTCACGTGCGCGGCTGAGCGCTCCAGCGCCGCAAGGGTCGCGTCGTCATAGCCGGCCGTGGCCAGACGCCCACGCACCATGCCCGCCTCGACATGGTCGGCGTCCATGCGCAGGTTCACCAACTCCTGGGCGATGGCGTCCAGCCGCTGGTCTCCGAAGCCCTGGTTCATCAGCACCTCGATCCGGTCGTCGACGACCTTGGGATCGCGGATGGCGGCGATCAGCAGGGCGGCCGAGAACGGGCGCGGGGCCTGCTGCAGGGCCGCCGCCGCCTGACGCCCCTCGGCGGTGGAGCCTTCCAGCCGCCCTTTGCCGCCGCGCCGAGGCGTGTTGTCCCAGCGCTGGCGCGACAGCGCGCGTCCCGCGTCGCTGGCGTCGGCCTTGACCCGCCGGGCCGCCCGCATCTCGTCCAGGCGGTCGAGCAGTTCTTCCTTGTAGGCGTGGGCCAGGTCCTTGTCGGCGATGGTCGCGGCCAGGGTGCGCAGGCGAACCTTGAGGTTCGTGCGCTGTTCGGGCGTATCGAAGGGCTCAAGCTCGCGCTCACGCTCGAACAGAGCCTCGACGAACGGCTTGGTGTTCGAGATCTGCGCCTTCAGCGCCGCCGGTCCCTGCTCGCGCAGCACGTCGTCCGGGTCCTTGCCGCCCACGGGCATCGAGAACAGGAACGAGCGGCCGGGCTTCAGCAGCGGCAGGGCGCGGTCGATGGCGCGGTCCGCGGCGCGGCGGCCGGCCTTGTCGCCGTCGAAGCATAGGGTCGGGGTCGGATGCAGGCGCCAAAGGCCCTCCATCTGCTCCTCGGTCAGGGCCGTGCCCATGGCCGCCACGGCCGGGATCCCGGCGCGCTGGCAGGCGATGACGTCCATATAGCCCTCGACCACCACCATCGGCGGCTTCTCGCCCCCGCTCTGGCCGGCGTGCAGGATCTTGCGGGCCTCGAACAGGCCGTACAGCACCCGCCCCTTGTGGAAGAGACTGGTCTCGGGGCCGTTCAGATACTTGGCGCGGGCGGCGGGATCCATGGCCCGGCCGCCGAACGACACGACCTTCCCCCGGCTGTCGGCGATCGGGAAGATGATCCGGTCGCGGAAGCGGTCATAGGGCTGGCCGCCGTCCTCGGGCGCGATCAGCACGCCGGCGTCCACGAGGTCGCCCGGCTTGGCGCCCTTGGCGATCAGGTAGTCCTTGAGGCCCGTGCGATTGTTGGGCGCGAAGCCGATGCGGAAGCGGCTCCACTCGCTCTCGGGAAGGCCGCGCTTTTCGAGGTAGGCGCGGGCGGCCTGGCCGACCGGGCGACGCAGCTCGCTCTCGAACCAGGCGGCCGCCAGCTCCATCCAGTCGCCCAGGGACGAGCGCTTCTGCTCCTCGCGCGCGGCGCGGGGGTCGACCTCCGGCAGGCTCATGCCGGCCTCGGCCGCCAGGCGCTCGACCGCCTCGGCGAAGGTCAGCCGCTCGGTCTCCTGCAGGAAGCTGATGATGTCGCCGTGCTTGCCGCTGGAGAAGCAGTGATAGAAGCCCTTCTCGTCGTTGACGAAGAACGAGGGGCTCTTCTCCTTCGTGAACGGCGACAGCCCCGCATACTCGCGCCCCTGCCGCCGCAGCTTCACCGTCTTGCCGACGACGTCGGACGGGCGAAGGCGGGACTTCAGTTCTTCGAGGAAACGGTCGTCGAAACGCATTGAGGGTGAGCGGTACTTCGCGGGCTTGAACCCTACACCTTATCTGGCGAGCCGCTTCGCCAGAACCGGACGTGGCGGCCTCGTCCCAAGCCATACGCCGAGTCCCTCACAGGTTACCCACAGATTCACCGATCAAGCGCGGCATTAGGAACAGCCGTTCGCGCCCGTCCGTTTCCGTCACAGAGCGCCTCGACGCGCCCTTTCCCCCTCTGAACGTCACGGAGCAGACCCATGCCGCAACGATGGAATGACCGCGAAGGTCGATTTGATGTCGAGCCGGACGGCGATTTCGACCGCGATCGGGGCTATGGCTACGACGCCGCGCGGCGGCGCGACCCGGCCTACGACAATTCCCAACGGGACCGCCCCCGTCGCTCGGGTGGAAGCCAGTTCCTGCGCGCGGCCCAGCAGGGCGGTGACTTCGGTTACGGCCGGATGAACTCGGGCGCGGACTACGGCGCGGGCGCCGGCGGCTATCGCCAGCCGGGCGACTGGGGCCGCGTCGGCGGCCATGACTTCGGCGGCTCCACCGGCGATTATGGGGCTAGCGGCTACTCCAGCCGCACCGCCGATTATGGCGACGAGCGTTATTTCGAACAGCGCGACGGCCGCCGAGACCGCGATCGCTACGACCACGACGGCGCCTATGGCGACTACAACCCGTATCGCTCTTTCGGTCCGCGCGACCGCGGCCGCCCGCAGCAGGAAGAGCGCACCTGGTTCGACCGCGCGCGCGACGAGGTCTCCTCGTGGATGGGCGATCATGACGCGCTCAACCGCCGGCAGGCCGACGGCGAGCATCGCGGACGCGGGCCCAAGGGTTATCGGCGCTCGGACGATCGCATTCGGGAGGACGTCAGCGACCGCCTGACCGACGACGCCTGGCTGGACGCCCAAGGGATCGAGGTCGCGGTCAGCGACGCCGAAGTCACCCTGACCGGCACTGTCCGCTCGCGCGAGGACAAGAAGCGCGCCGAGGCGATCGCGGAGACGGTCTCGGGCGTCGACCACGTCCAGAACAACCTGCGGCTCGACCGCGGGACGGGCGCGACATCGACGGCGACCATCGTGCCGACGTCGTCCGATCCGCTGGGCTGATAAAAATCCTCCCCCCTAGCGGGGGAGGTGTCGGCTCGAAGAAACGACGGAGGGGGAAGAGACAAGTCATCAAAGACTTCCCCCTCCGGCCTTCGGCCGCCTCCCCCCACTGAGGGGAGGATTTGATTACGCATTCGCAGCTTCGTTTCACGGTCGAAACGATTGCCCATATTCCGCATGCGGAGGCCAACTTGGCCTCGACAAGCCGATATTAACGCCACAAACATCCCGGCTTCTCGTCGCGGGAGCACGCCCGCGCGCCGCATTGGGTGTTTCGTGAAAGCGCTGTTCTTCTCCGTCTCCGTCCTGTCCCTGGCCGCGACCGCCGCGCTCGCGCAGACCCCGGCGGCGTCCCAGCCCTGGCCGGAGTCGGCCGCCGCAACCGCGCCGATCCCCGCGCCTCAGGACGTCCCCTACGCCGGCACGCTGAAGCTGGCCGTGGACGCCACCGATCTCGACCGCAAGATCTGGACCGTCACCACGACCATCCCGGTCAGCAAGGCCGGCGACTTCGTGTTCCTGTATCCGCAGTGGGTCCCGGGCGGTCACTCGCCGCGCAACGACCTCGACAAGCTGGCCGGCCTGGTGGTCACCGCCAACGGCAAGCGCATCCCCTGGACGCGCGACGTCGTCAGCGTCCACGCCTTCCACGTCGACGTGCCCACGGGGGTCAGCGAGATCCAGGTCAGCTACCAGTTCCTGACCGCCGTCGAGGCCAAGGTCGGCCGCACCGAGGTCACGCCCGAAATGCTGAACCTGCAGTGGCTGCAGGTGACCATGTACCCGGCCGGCTTCTACACCCGCAAAATCCCGATCGAGGCCAGCGTCAAGCTGCCGGAAGGCTGGAAGCTGGCCACGGCGCTGGAGACCGCCAAGGTCGACGGCCAGGTCACCACGTTCAAGCCGACCACGGTCGAGACCCTGGTCGATAGCCCGATCTTCGCGGGCAAGTACTTCAAGTCGATCGACCTGGACCCGACCGGCCCCGCGCCCGTGCGCCTGAACCTGGTCGCCGACAGCCCCGAGCTGCTGGACGCCAAGCCCGAGCACATCCAGATCCACAAGGACCTCGTCCAGCAGGCCTACAAGCTGTACGGCTCGCATCACTACGACCACTACGACTTCCTGGTCGCCCTGTCGGACAAGATCGGCGGCATCGGGCTGGAGCACCACCGCTCGTCCGAAAACCGCGTCACGCCCAAGTACTTCACCGAGTGGGACAAGAGCTTCGTCGGCCGCGATCTGCTGAGCCACGAATACACCCACTCGTGGAACGGCAAGTTCCGCCGCGCCGCCGACCTTTGGACCCCCAATCTGAACGTGCCGATGCGCGACAGCCTGATGTGGGTCTATGAGGGCCAGACCCAGTACTGGGGCAACGTGCTGGCCGCCCGCTCGGGCCTCCTGACCAAGCAGCAAGCCCTGGACTCGATCGCCGCCACCGCCGCCACCTACGACAACCGTCGCGGCCGCGACTGGCGCCCGGTGCAGGACACCACCAACGACCCGATCATCGCCAGCCGCAAGCCGCTGTCGTGGCTGTCGTGGCAGCGCAGCGAGGACTACTATTCCGAAGGCCTGCTGGTCTGGCTCGACGCCGACACCCTGATCCGCGAGAAGACCGGCGGCAAGAAGTCGCTGGACGACTTCGCCAAGGCCTTCTTCGGCGTCGACAACGGCTCCTACGTGCCGCGCACCTATGTGTTCGAGGACGTGGTCAGCACGCTGAACGGCGTCTACGCCTACGACTGGGCGACCTTCCTGAAGAGCCGCATTCAGGACGTCCAGGAGAAGGCGCCGCTCGATGGCCTGGAGCGCGGCGGCTACAAGCTGGTCTACACCGCAACCCCGACCGAGTTCATGAAGGCGGCCGAGACCCGCGCCAAAAGCACCGGCCTCAGCTACTCGCTCGGGCTGACGGTGGGCTCGGACGGCGTGATCAGCGACGTGCAGTGGGGCGGTCCGGCGTTCAAGGCGGGCCTGACCCAGGGCCTCACGGTCGTGGCCGTCAACGGCGAGGCCTTCGACGGCGACAAGCTGAAGGCCGCCGTCACCGCCGCCGCGAAGCCCGAGAACCCGCTGGTCGAGCTGCTGCTCAAGGACGGCTCGCGCTACAAGAGCGTCAAGATCGACTACCGCGGCGGCCTGCGCTACCCGCGCCTGGAGAAGATCGCCGGCGTTCCCGCGCGCCTCGACGACATCCTGACGCCGCGCAAGTAAGCTGCGAGCGCTTCGCAACCTGCGACGAAATGGAGAAGGGCGGGAAGCCGGCGATTATGCCATTTTCCCGCCTGTTCATTCCCTCTGAACGCGTACCGAAGGGCCCGCTACCCCCCTCTCCCAAAGCGGGCCCTTCTTCGCGTCCGGCCTCGGGCCATCGGGCGAACCCTCTCTCGACAATCTGTGACCGTGGCGCGCGGCGTCGCGAGCGGCTATCTCTCCGCGTGATGGATCGAGACCCCGCCCTGCCGGACAGCCCGGAACTCCACCGCGTCACCACGCAATATGTCGTCACCGAGGATCGCCTCCGCCTGTCGGGCGAGACGGCCGGCGGTGAGACCGTGGTCCTGTGGCTGACCCAGCGCATGCTCAACATGCTGATCCCTCGCCTGACCGGCTGGCTGGAGCAGAACGGCGGCGACGCCCTGCTGCAGGAATTCGCCCAACAGGCGGCCGAGGCCTCCCTCGGCGCCGAGCCTCCGGTGCCCGCCAGCCAGGCCGCTCCCGGCGGCTGCGTGACCAGCGTCGACATCGGGACCGGACCCGACGGGGCGGTCCTGATCTTCAAGCCGGAGACCGACGAGCAAGGCGTTCGCCTCCCCCTGACGACCGACGCCCTGCGCCAGTGGCTGGCCATCGTCCGCGCGCAGTATGTGATCGGCGGCTGGCCGACGAGCGTCTGGCCGGCCTGGATGGACGAGGCCCAGCTTGCTCGCCCGCAAACGACGGGCTTTGCGCTGCACTAGGGCGCGTTAGGTTTAAGTCTACGCGGCTAAACCGCCCGAACGCGCTCTAAGCGTAAACAGACAGGCTCTAGCGCTCCGGATCATGAGACCGGTACCATTTCCGGCTTGAGTGGTCAGACAACTGCCCCCATAGTGCCGCCCGAAGGCGGCCCGAGAGCCGCCGCGCCATTCGCGTAGCCCCGGGGAAACGTTCAGATGACCACCGCCATCACCCGCCGCCTGTTCGGCGCGAGCCTCGCCGCTCTGTCCGCCGCCGCTCTCCCAGCCCTGGCTCAAACCGCCAGCAACGCGCCGAAGACCTCGGGCGGCAAGCCGCTCTACAAGGACCCCGCCCAGCCGATCGACGCCCGCGTGCAGGACCTGCTGGGCCGCATGACGCTGGAGGAAAAAGCCGCCCAGCTGATCGGCATCTGGCTGACCAAGAACAAGATCCAGACCCCGGAGGGCGAGTTCTCGCCCGAGCAGGCCAGCAAGAACTTCCCCAATGGCCTGGGCCAGATCTCGCGTCCGTCCGACCGCAAGGGCGCCAAGCCCGTGACGGTGATCGGCGCGGCCGCCGGCGCCGACGACGGCGCGATCAACCGCAACGCCAAGGAAACCGCCCGCTACACCAACGCCGCCCAGAAGTGGGCCGTGGAGAAGACGCGCCTGGGCATCCCGATGCTGATGCACGACGAAGCCCTGCACGGCTACGTCGCCCGCGACGCGACCAGCTTCCCGCAGGCCATCGCTCTGGCCTCGACCTTCGACACCGAGCTGACCGAGAAGATCTTCGCCGTCGCCGCCCGCGAGATGCGCGCCCGGGGTTCGAACCTGGCGCTTGCCCCCGTCGTCGACGTGGCCCGCGACCCGCGCTGGGGCCGCATCGAGGAGACGTATGGCGAGGACCCGCACGTCTGCGCCGAGATCGGCCTGGCCGCCATCCGCGGTTTCCAGGGGACGACCCTGCCGCTAGCCAAGGACAAGGTCTTCGTCACCCTCAAGCACATGACCGGCCACGGCCAGCCCGAGAACGGCACCAATGTCGGCCCGGCCCAGATTTCCGAGCGCGTCCTGCGCGAGAACTTCTTCCCGCCGTTCGAGCGCGCGGTGACCGAGCTGCCGGTCCGCGCGGTCATGCCCTCGTACAACGAGATCGACGGCGTGCCTTCGCACGGCAGCCGCTGGCTGCTGACCAAGATCCTGCGCGAGGAGTGGGGCTACAAGGGCTCGGTCCAGAGCGACTACTTCGCCATCAAGGAGATGATCAGCCGTCACAAGCTGACCACCGACCTGGGCGAGACCGCCGTCCGCGCGATGCACGCCGGCGTCGACGTCGAGCTGCCCGACGGCGAGGCCTACGCCCTGATCCCCGAGCTGGTGAAGGCCGGCCGCATTCCGCAGTTCGAGATCGACGCGGCCGTGGCTCGCGTCCTGACCATGAAGTTCGAGGGCGGCCTGTTCGAGAACCCCTACTGCGACGAGAAGACCGCCGACGCCAAGACGGCGACGCCGGACGCCGTCGCCCTGGCCCGCGAGGCCGCCCGCAAGGCCGTCGTGCTGCTGAAGAACGACAAGGGCGTGCTGCCGCTGGACGGCAAGAAGATCAAGCGCCTTGCGCTATTGGGCACGCACGCCAAGGACACGCCGATCGGCGGCTACTCCGACGTGCCGCGCCACGTGGTGTCGATCTATGAAGGCCTGACCGCCGAGGCCAAGGCCCAAGGCTTCGCCCTCGACTACGCCGAGGCCGTGCGGATCACCGAACAGCGCATCTGGGCGCAGGACCAGGTCAATTTCACCGACCCGGCCGTCAACGCGAAACTCATCGCGGAAGCCGTCGAGGTCGCCAAGAAGGCCGACGTCGTCGTCATGGTGCTGGGCGACAACGAGCAGACCAGCCGCGAGGCCTGGGCCGACAACCACCTGGGCGACCGCGAGAGCCTGGACCTGATCGGTCAGCAGAACGACCTGGCCAAGGCGATCTTCGACCTGGGCAAGCCGACCGTGGTCTTCCTGCTGAACGGTCGTCCGCTGTCGATCAACCTGCTGGCCGAGCGCGCCGACGCCATCATCGAGGGCTGGTACCTGGGCCAGGAAACCGGCAACGCCGCCGCCGACGTGCTGTTCGGCCGCGCCAATCCGGGCGGCAAGCTGCCGGTCAGCATCGCGCGCAACGTCGGCCAGCTGCCGATCTACTACAACCGCAAGCCGACGGCCCGCCGCGGCTATCTGGGCGGCGACGTCACCCCGCTCTATCCGTTCGGTTTCGGCCTGTCGTACACCAGCTTCGACATCTCGGCGCCGCGCCTGGCCAAGGCCAAGATCGGCCAGGGCGAGACCGTCAAGGTCGAGGTCGACGTGGCCAACACCGGCAAGGTCGCGGGTGACGAGGTCGTTCAGCTCTACATCCACGACGAGACCGCGACGGTCACCCGTCCGGTGCTGGAGCTGAAGCACTTCAAGCGCGTCACCCTGGCGCCCGGGGCCAAGACCACGGTGACTTTCGAGATCAAGCCGTCGGACCTGTGGATGTGGGACCTCGACATGAAGCGCGTGGTGGAACCGGGCGACTTCTCGATCCTGGTCGGCCCGAACTCGGTCGACCTGAAGAAAGCCACGCTGACGGTGGCCTAGGGCTTAGCGCCCCCTCCGTCGGCTTCGCCGACACCTCCCCCGTTCACGGGGGAGGATGGTCCCTCCTCCTCACCCGCATCGCGGGGGAGGTGGCGCGGCGCGGATACGCGCCGTGACGGAGGGGGCGTCCGCCCCCCTTAAGTAACAATCGACAGTCAAGTTTGATCACGACGGGGTTCAGTCGCGGAGCGTAAGGGCCCATATCGCGGCCATGTCCGCTTCCGACCGCGCCCAGATCCGCGCCGACGCCGCCCCGTTCACCGACGAAGAGATCGACCGCCTCGTCGAGACCTTCTACGCCCGCGTCCGCCGCCACCACCGCCTGGGCCCGATCTTCGAGACCGCGATCGGCGAGAACGGCTGGCCCCAGCACCTGGCCACGCTGAAGGACTTCTGGTCGTCGGTCCTGAACACCTCGGGCCGCTACAAGGGCCAGCCGGTGGCGGTCCACCAGCATGTCGAGGGCCTCACCGAAGGCCTGTTCATCCCCTGGCTGAACCTGTTCCACCAGACCTGCGTCGAGCTGTTCGACGCCCCGCGCGCCGCCATCGTCGGCCAGAAGGCCGAGCGCATCGCCCGCTCCCTGAAGCTCGGCCTGTTCTTCAAGCCGGAAGCCGTGGCGTGAGCGCGCGCGAGGCGCTGGCCGCCGAGGGTTTCGTCCGCTTCGAGGGTTCCGAGACCCTGGCCTTGCTGGGTCCTGAGGTCACCGCCGGCTGGAGCGCCTTCGCCGACAGCTGGAACGACCTGCCGTTGGACGGCTTCATGGCCGATGGCGGCCGCTATCGCCGGCGCCGGTTCGCGGCCTTTGCGGCGTCGCCCGAGAGCGTCGTGCGTAAGCCGCATCAGCCGCACTGGCAGAGCCGCGACTACAACCCGCTGAACGGCGGCGTGCAGCGCTGGTTCGAGCCGGTCACCGAGGCGATCGCCGACCACCCTGTGACGCGCGGCGTGATCGCGGCCGGCCTCGAGCTCTTCCAGCCGCTGACCACCGATCCGCCGGAAGCCTGGCACGTCGAGCTGCACCAGTTCCGCATCGAGGCGCGCACGGGCATGGCCGGCCTGCCGACGCCGGAAGGCGCGCACCGCGACGGCGTCGACTGGGTTATCGTCATGCTGGTCGATCGTCGCAATGTCGACAGCGGCGTCACGGACATCTATGCGCCGGATGGAACGAGCCTAGGCTCCTTCACCCTGGTCACACCTGGCGACGCGGTCTGCGTCGACGATCATCGGGTGCTGCACGGCGTCACGGCGATCCGCCCGCTGGACCCGGCCCTGCCGGCCGTGCGCGACGTGCTGGTAGTGACCTTCCGACGTCCGGACGCCCGGGACGGCTAAGCTTCACTGTGACGGCGTCGCGACGTTTCGAAATGCGCGCGACATGCCCGTGGACGATGGAAAAGACGTCAATCGCATCCCGCTGACGCGTTGACGCTTGATATTGCAATTCGTTCTCAAGTAAGGACGAGCCTTCATCGCCAAGGTTCCTCGAACGCCCGTGAAGTCCGCCGCCGATCAGCATCGCCGCTCGTTCTGGCTGAAGCAGCTGCACCAGTGGCATTGGATCAGCGCGGCCGTGTCTCTGATCGGCATGCTGCTGTTCGCGATCACCGGCATCACCCTGAACCACGCCGGCCAGATCGAGGCGGAGCCCAAAGTCGTAAGCCGCAAGGCCACCCTGCCCCCCGACCTGATGGCGGTGCTGGCCAAGGGCCCGGAGGAGGGCAAGCGGCCCCTGCCCGTCCCGCTGGAGCCCTTCCTCGACAAGGCCGTCGGCGCCGACGTCGCCGGCCGCGAGGGCGAGTGGTCGCCCGAAGAGGTCTATGTCGCCCTGGCCCGTCCCGGCGGCGACGCCTGGCTGTCGATCGACCGCGAGACCGGCGCGATCGAGCACGAGAAAACGACGCGCGGCGTCGTCTCCCTGCTCAACGACCTGCACAAGGGCCGCAACTCGGGCAAGGCCTGGAGCTGGTTCATCGACATCTTCGCCGCCGCCTGCGTGATCTTCACGGTCACCGGCCTGATCCTGCTGCAGTTCCACGCCCGCGCGCGGCCGCTGACCTGGCCCCTGGTGGGCCTGGGCCTGGCCGCGCCGGTCATTCTCGTCATCCTGTTCGTCCACCTTTGAGGCAGACACCGTGAAGCCTACGCTTTCCTTGCTGACTTTCGCCGGGGCCGCCGTCGCGGGCGCTCCCGCCCTGGCCGCCGACCTCAACGTCTCCGTCGAGATCCCGCGCCTGACAGTCGCCGAGTACCATAAGCCCTACGTCGCCATCTGGATCGAGAACCCGGCCGACGCCAGCGCCGCCGGCACCCTGGCCGTCTGGTACGACGCCGACAATCGGGAAGATCACGGCGCCAAGTGGCTGAAGGACATGCGCCAGTGGTGGCGCAAGGCCGGCCGCGAGATGAGCTTCCCCGCCGACGGCGTCAGCGGGGCCACCCGCGCGCCGGGTCCGCAGAAGCTGGTCTTCGCCGGCTCCAAGGGCGCTCTGAAGGCCCTGAAGCCGGGCCAGTACAACCTGGTCGTCGAGGCCGCCCGCGAGGTCGGCGGCCACGAGGCCGTCCGCGTCCCGTTCACCTGGGGCAAGCCCGGCAAGCCGGCTTCGGCCAAGGGCGCGTCCGAGTTGGGCGCCGTCACCGTTTCCGTGAAGTGAGAAAAGCCATGACCTTCAAGAAGCGCCTTCTCGCCGTCGCAGCCCCCCTGTTGATTGGCAGCGCGGCTCTGACCCTGCCGATGTCGGCCTCGGCCCACCGCGGCTGGCTGCTGCCGGCCTTCACCACCCTGTCGGGCGACAACGCCTGGGTGACGATCGACGCCGCCATCTCCAACGAGCTCTTCTATCCCGACCACCGCGCGATGCGCACCGACGGCGTCCAGGTGCTGGGTCCGGACGGCGCGGCCGACAAGATCCAGAACGCCTCGACCGGCCAGTACCGCTCGACCTTCGACGTCCAGCTGACCAAGCCGGGCACCTACAAGATCTTCACGGCCAGCAATTCGGTCATGGCCAGCTGGACCGAGAACGGCGAGGTCAAGCGCTTCCGGGGTTCGGCCGACGACTTCGCCAAGCAGGTCCCGGCCGGCGCCGCCGACCTCAAGACCATCAAGATGGCCAGCCGTAACGAGACCTTCGTCACGCGCGACAAGCCCTCGACCGGCGCCCTGGCGCCGACCGGCAAGGGTCTGGAGCTGGTCCCGGTGACTAACCCGACCGACGTCGTGGCCACCGAGCCCGCCACCTTCAAGTTCGTGCTGGACGGCAAGCCGGCCGCCGATCTGGAAGTGACCTTCATCCCCGGCGGCGCCCGCTGGCGCGCCACGCCCGGCGAGATCAAGGTCAAAGCCGGCGCCGACGGCGCGGTGAAGTTCACCCTGCCGGAAGCCGGCATGTACTGGGTCAACGCCACGGCCCGCTCCGGCGAGACCGGCCGTGGCCCCGGCGGCCCCGGCATGGGCGGCCCGGGGGGCGCTCCGGGCGCTCCGGGCGCTCCGGGCGCTCCGCAAGGTCCCGCCACCCCGCTGGCCGGCAACGGCGTCAGCGCCAGCTACACCGCCGTCATCGAAGCCCAGCGGCCTTAAGGTCCGCTCTCCTCCCTCGCGTAGCGGGGGAGGTGGCGCGGCGCGGATACGCGCCGTGACGGAGGGGGCGCACCCCGCTGTCGACGCCCCCTCCACCGCTTCGCGGTCCCCCTCCCCCGCACGCGGGGGAGGATGAGATTTCCCCATGCCCCGCGTCCTCGTCCCCGCCCTGACCACGCCCCCCGCCCGCCCGGTGGGCGGCGCCGTGCGCGCGTTCGGCGGGGCGACCATGGGCACGACCTGGTCGGCCAAGGCGGTGCTGCCGGCGACCGTCGACCTTCCCGCCCTCGAGGCCATGGTTCAGCGGGCGCTCGACGCCGTCGTCGCCCAGATGAGCCCGTGGGAACCGTTGTCGGACCTTTGCCGCTACAACCGCGCGCCGGCCGGGAGCTGGGTCAGGCTTCCCGAGCCGACCCTGACCGTCCTGCGTCGCGCGATCGAAGTCGCCGAGGCCAGCGCCGGCGCGTTCGACCCGACCCTCGGCGCGCTGACCGATCTGTGGGGCTTCGGGCCCCGCCCCTTCTCCGGCGCGCCGCCCGAACGCGACGCCGTCGCCGCTCTGCGCGAGACCGGCGGCTGGAAGCGCCTGACGCTGGACGGCGAGGCCCTGTTCCAGCCCGGCGGCCTGAAGCTGGATCTGAACGGCGTCGCCAAGGGCTTCGGCGTCGATCAGGCGGCCGCCGCGCTGGATCGCGCAGGGGTGAAGAGCTACCTCATCGAGGTCGGCGGCGAGCTGCGGGGGACGGGCGCCAAGCCCGACGGCCAGCCCTGGTGGGTCGAGCTGGAACGGCCTCCGAGCGCCAACGACGCGGAAAAGACCGTCGTCGCCCTGCATGATCTGGCCGTCGCCACCTCCGGCGACTACCGCCGCTTCTTCGACCACGAAGGCCGGCGCTACGCCCACACCCTGGACCCCTCCACCGGCGCGCCCGTCACCCACACGACCGTCAGCGTCACGGTGCTGGCGAAGGACTGCATGAGCGCCGACGCCTGGGCGACGGCCTTGACCGTCATGGCGCCCGACGCGGCGCTGGCCTTCGCGGCGAAGCACGACCTCGCCGCCCTGATCGTCAGCCGCGCGGCGGCCGGCGGACTGGAAGAGCGCCTGTCGCCGGCCCTGCGGGCCATGCTGGACTGATGCCCGACCTGTCCGCCTTTTCGCCCGAGGTTCGCCGCCTGCTGGCCGCCGGCGCCGTCGCCGGGGTCTACGCCCTGTTCTGTGGCGGGATCGCCCTGCGTGAAGCCCTCCGCCGCCGCGCTGTCGTGCGCGAGGCCGAGACGCTGTCGCAAGGCGCAGGCGAGCCCGTGCTGGTCGCCTACGCCAGCCAGACCGGTTTCGCCGAGGAACTGGCGGGCGCCACCGCCAAGGCGCTGTCCGAAGCCGGCGCGCCGGTGACCCTGCGCGAGCTGTCCGCCGTCACCGCCGCCGACCTCTCCGGCCCCGCCCTGTTCATCGTCAGCACCACCGGCGAAGGCGACGCGCCCGACACGGCTCGCGCCTTCATCCGCGACGTCATGAAGGACGGCCATGACCTCTCGGCCCTCCGCTACGGCGTCCTGGCGCTGGGCGACACGTCCTACGCCCACTACTGCGCCTTCGGCCGGACGCTCGACGCCTGGCTGGCCCATGCGGGCGCGCAAGCCCTGTTCGACCGCGTCGAGGTTGACGACGGCGATCCGGCCGCCCTGCGCCACTGGCAAGGCAAGCTGTCGGTCCTGACCGGCGTCACCGATGCGCCCGACTGGAGCCGCCCCGCGTATGGCCGCTGGACCCTGGCCGAGCGAGAGCTGCTCAACCCCAGAAGCCCGGGCGGCGAAGCCTGGCGCGTGCGCCTGACCCCGCCCGACGGCGCGACCTGGCAGGCCGGCGATATCCTGGAGATCGGCCCGCGCAACGCGCCGGCCGAGGTGGCGGCGCTGGGCCTGCCGTCGGAAACGGCCGAGATCCTCTCGGGCTTGCGCCTGCCCCATGAGCCCGCCGCCATCGAAGCGCTTCGTGGTCTCTCGCCCTCGGCGCTGGCCGAGCGCCTGACACCTCTGCCGCACCGGGAATATTCGATCGCCTCCCTACCCGCCGACGGCGGCGTCGAGCTGATCGTGCGGCTGATGACCGACGCCGAGGGCCGCCCGGGCCTGGGCTCCGGCTGGCTGTGCCGCCACGCCGAGGTCGGCGGACCGATCGACGCCCGCGTCCGGACCAACCGCAGCTTCCACGCGCCCGATCCCGCCAAGCCGATGATCCTGATCGGCTCCGGCACGGGCCTGGCGGGCCTGCGCGCCCACCTCAAGGCCCGCGCCGCCGCCGGCGCGACCCGCAACTGGCTGGTGTTCGGCGAACGCACCGCGGCCCATGACTACTTCCTGCGCGAGGAGATCGAGGGCTGGGCCGCCTCGGGCGCGCTAGAGCGCCTGGACCTGGCCTTCTCTCGCGACCAGCCCCAGCGGCTGTACGTCCAGCATCGTCTCCGCGCGTCAGCGGACACGCTGCGGCAGTGGGTGGCGGACGGCGCGGCGATCTACGTCTGCGGCTCGCTGGAAGGCATGTCCCGCGACGTCCATGCGGCGCTCGTCGAGATGCTCGGAGCCGAGGCCGTCGAGCGGCTGACGGACGAGGGTCGGTATCGCAGGGACGTGTACTGAGCGCCCCCTGCGTCACGATGCTACGCATCGCGCCACCTCCCCCGCTTTGCGTGGGAGGAGGACTTTCCCCTCCTCACCCGTGAAACGGGGGAGGTGGCTCGTCGCGAAGCGGCGAGACGGAGGGGGCGCTCACTGGCGCGATAAAGCCTCCACCTCCTCCGGCGTGTTCGCCCCGCGCAGCCGCGCCAGCGCCCCTTCCGGAAGCGGCAGCGCCGTGAGCCCAGCCCGCTCCACGAGCCGCCGCAAGGGCCAGCCCGCCTCCGCGTCGACCGGCAAGGCGGCCGCCTCGAGCACCATCGGCACGGGCAGCCCCTCGTAGAAGCCACCGCTCGCCAGCAGCGGCGCCAGGTCGTCGGGCGTCACGGTCGGCGCGTCGACCGCCAGCACCAGCAGCCGCGCCGTCCCGAGCGCCTTCGCCCCGGCCAGCACGCCGCCGACCGGCCCCGCGCCAGCCTCGTCGTCAGGAACCCAGGGCAGGCCCAGATCGGCCCCGGCGGCGACCAGCGCCCCCGCGCCGACCGCCCGCGCCAAGTCGGCCACGCGGTCCACGGCCCGCCGGCCGTCCCAGTCCAGCACCGCCTTGTCGCGTCCCATCCGCCGGGAGCCGCCGCCGCACAGGATGATCGCACCGAGGGAGGTCATTCGACTTGCCTATCCGCTGCGGCGACGCAGGAGAAGACCTTAGACCTTCGCCGTCTTCCAAGCTGCGCCCAAACCGGTCTAGTGTCCCGCGCGCATAGGGATATTACCAAGAATGAGCCAACCGACCGAGCGTCAGCGTCGCCGTACGACCCAGAGCGCCACGATCCGTGATGTCGCCGCCCGGGCAGGCGTTTCGCCGATGACCGTCTCGCGCGTCATCAACCGCGAGAGCACCGTCAAGGAAGAGACCCGCGCCCTGGTCGAACAGGCCATCGCCGAGCTCAACTACGCCCCCAATCCCGCCGCCCGCAGCCTGGCCGGCAGCGCGCCGTTCCGGATCGGCCTGCTCTACGACAACCCCTCGACCGGCTACCTGTCGGAATTCCTGGTCGGCGCCCTGGACGAGAGCAGCCGCACGGGCTCGCAGATCGTCATCGAGAAGTGCGCCGAGCCCGAGCTGGCCGGCGCCACGCTGGCCCGGTTGCTGAAGACCGGCGTCGACGGCCTGATCCTGCCGCCGCCGCTGTGCGAGTCCCCGCAGGTCCTGGCCGAGGTCAAGGCCGCCGGCGCCGCCGCCGTGGCCGTCGCGCCCGGCATGGCCAGCGCCGACATGGCCACGATCCGCATCGACAACGAGGCCGCCGCGCTCGAGCTGACCCAGCACCTGCTGGGCCTGGGCCACAAGCGCTTCGGCTTCATCAAGGGCCACCCGAACCAGACCGTCAGCCAGCAGCGCCTGGACGGCTTCCTGTCGGCCCTGAAGGCTGCGGGCGTCCCGCAAGAGAACATCCGGGTCGAGCAGGGCTATTTCACCTATCGCTCGGGCCTGGAGGCGGCCGAACGGCTGCTGGCCGCCGAGCCCCGCCCGACGGCGATCTTCGCGGCCAACGACGACATGGCCGCGGCGGCGGCGGGCGTCGCTCATCGCCTGGGCCTCGACGTGCCGGGTGACGTCTCGATCGTCGGCTTCGACGACACCTCGATCGCCGACAACATCTGGCCGCCTCTGACCACCGTCCACCAGCCGATCGCCGCCATGGCCCGCGCGGCGGTGGACTTGGTGCTGGAGGAAATCCGCCGTCATCGCGACGGCGGCGGCGAGCCCCGCCAGCTGATGCATCCGCATACGCTGATCGTGCGCGACTCCAGCGGGCCGGTTACCGACTGAAGTCTATCTCCCCGGGGAGAGGGATTCAGGTATTGGTCTGACAACGTGCTTGCAGCCGTTACATGTTAGCGCTACCAAGCTTTCGACCAACGAGCGCCGCCGACGGTTTCGGCGCCTTCAGACGCTCGGCAATGGGGAGAAGACGCCGTGGGCGTAAGCGAATTCCTTCCGGATGATTGGAAAAACGCGACCCTGCTGGGCCGCATCGACTTCGGCGAAGGCCCGACGCCCGTGCTGGTGCGCGGCGGCCGCGTCGAGGACATGTCGAAGGTCGCGCCGACCGTCGCCGACCTGATGAACGCCTTTGGGCCCGGCGCGGCGATCCCGCGCGGCGAGGACAAGGGCCCGCTGGAATCCCTCGACATCCGCCCGGTCTGGGAAGACCCTGACGGCGCCGCGCCGGTCAAGCTGCTGGCCCCCGTCGACCTGCAATGCCTGAAGGCCGCCGGCGTGACCTTCGCCGTCTCGACCCTGGAGCGGGTGATCGAGGAACGCGCCCGCGGCGACGCCGCCGCCGCCCTGAAGATCCGCGAGCAGCTGTCGGCCAGCATGGGCGGCGACCTGCGTAGCGTAAACCCGGGTTCGGAGGGCGCCGAGCGCCTGAAGCAGACCCTGATCAAGGACGGTCTCTGGTCGCAGTACCTGGAAGTCGCCATCGGCCCCGACGCCGAGATCTTCACCAAGGGTCCGACCCTGTCCTCGATGGGCTGGGGCGACCATGTCGGCGTCCGCTACGACAGCCACTGGAACAACCCCGAGCCGGAAGTCGTGCTGCTGTGCGACGGCGCGGGCCAGATCCGCGGCGCCTCGCTGGGCAACGACGTCAACCTGCGCGACTTCGAAGGCCGCTCGGCCCTGCTGCTCAGCAAGGCCAAGGACAACAACGCCTCGTGCGCCATCGGTCCGTTCTTCCGCCTGTTCGACGAGACCTTCGCCCTGGACGACGTCCGCTCGGCCGAGGTCGAGTTGAAGATCACCGGCCGCGACAACTTCGTGCTCGACGGCAAGTCGAACATGAGCCTGATCAGCCGCGACCCCGCCGTTCTGGCCGGCCAGGCCTATGGCAAGCAGCACCAGTATCCGGACGGCTTCGCCCTGTTCCTGGGCACCATGTTCGCCCCGATCCAGGACCGCGACACCCCCGGCCAGGGCTTCACCCACAAGGTCGGCGACCGCGTGCGCGTGTCGACGCCGAAGCTGGGCGTGCTCGAGAACGAGGTCACCACTTGCGACAAGGCCAAGCCGTGGACGTTCGGCATCTCGGCCCTGATCCGCAACCTGGCCGGCCGCGGCCTGCTCTAATCGAAGGATCATCGGCATGACCGACACCCTGCGCCACTACATCGGCGGCGAACGCGTCGCGGCCGACGCCCCGGCCGAGAGCCTGAACCCGTCCAACACCAACGACGTCGTCGCCAAGGTCCCGATGGGCGGCCAGGCCGAGGTCGACGCCGCCGTCGACGCGGCCAAGAAGGCGTTCCCGAGCTGGTCGGAAGCCTCGCCGGAAGTCCGCTCAGACCTCCTGGACAAGGTCGGCTCGACCATCATCGCCCGCAGCGCCGACATCGGCCGCCTGCTGGCCCGCGAAGAGGGCAAGACGGTCGCCGAAGGCGTCGGCGAGACCGTCCGCGCCGGCCGCATCTTCAAGTACTTTGCTGGTGAAGCGTTGCGCCGCCACGGGCAGAACCTGGAGAGCACCCGTCCGGGCGTCGAGGTCCAGACCTACCGCCAGGCGGTCGGCGTCTACGGCCTGATCACGCCCTGGAACTTCCCGATCGCCATCCCGGCGTGGAAGGCCGCCCCGGCGCTGGCCTTCGGCAACACCGTGGTGATCAAGCCGGCCGGCGCCCGACCCCGGCCACCGCCAACGTCATCGCCGACATCATGCAGGAATGCGGCGCCCCGGCCGGCGTCTTCAACATGCTGTTCGGTCGCGGCTCGATGGGCGACGCCCTGATCAAGCACAAGGACGTGGACGGGATCTCGTTCACGGGCTCGCAAGGCGTGGGCGCGCAAGTCGCCGCCGCCGCCGTGGCCCGCCAGGCCCGCGTGCAGCTGGAGATGGGCGGCAAGAACCCGCTGATCATCCTGGACGACGCCGACCTGGAGCGCGCCGTCGCCATCGCCCTGGACGGCTCGTTCTACGCCACCGGCCAGCGCTGCACCGCCAGCTCGCGCCTGATCGTCCAGGACGGCATCCACGACAAGTTCGTGGCCCTGCTGGCCGAGAAGGTCGCCGCGCTGCGCGTCGGCGACGCCCTGGACCCCAACACCCAGATCGGCCCGGCCGTCTCCGAAGACCAGATGGAGACGAGCTACAAGTACATCGACATCGCGCGCGGGGAAGGCGGCCGCCTGGTCACCGGCGGCGATCGCCTGAAGCTCGACAATCCGGGCTGGTACGTGCAGCCGACCCTGATCGCCGACACGCAAGCCGGCATGCGGATCAACAACGAGGAGGTCTTCGGCCCCGTCGCCTCGACCATCCGGGTCAAGTCGTACGAGGAGGCCCTGGAGATCGCCAACGGCGTCGAGTTCGGCCTGTCGGCCGGCATCGCCACGACCTCGCTGAAGTACGCCCGTCACTTCCAGCGTCACGCCAAGGCCGGCATGACCATGGTCAACCTGGCCACCGCCGGCGTCGACTATCACGTGCCGTTCGGCGGCACCAAGAGCAGCTCGTACGGCGCCCGCGAACAGGGCTTCGCCGCGGTCGAGTTCTTCACCCAGACAAAAACCTCCTACTCGTGGTCGTAAGCAGCATGTCCTCAGCCATCTATCCCAGCCTGAAGGGCAAGCGGGTCGTCATCACCGGCGGCGGTTCGGGCATCGGCGCCGGCCTCGTCGCCGGCTTCGTTCGCCAGGGCGCCGAGGTGATCTTCCTCGACATCGTCGACGCGGACTCGCAGGCCCTGGTCGCCGAGCTGTCGAAGGACGCGGTCATCGCGCCCGTCTACAAGCGCTGCGACCTGATGGACATCGACGCGCTGAAGGCGACCTTCGCCGAGATCGGCGACGTCGACGTGCTGGTCAACAACGCCGGCAACGACGACCGTCACAGCCTGGCCGACCTGACGCCCGCCTATTGGGACAACCGCATCGGCGTGAACCTGCGCCACATGGTGTTCGCGGCCCAGGCCGTGGCCGGCGGCATGAAGAAGCGCGGCGGCGGCGCGATCATCAACTTCGGCTCGATCAGCTGGCACCTCGGCCTGGAGGACCTCGTCCTCTACGAAACCGCCAAGGCCGGCATCGAGGGCATGACCCGAGCCCTGGCCCGCGAGCTGGGCCCCGACGACATCCGCGTCACCTGCGTGGTGCCGGGCAACGTCAAGACCAAGCGCCAGGAGAAGTGGTACACGCCGGAAGGCGAGGCCGAGATCGTCAAGGCCCAGTGCCTGAAGGGCCGCATCCTGCCCGATCACGTCGCCTCGCTGGTGCTGTTCCTGGCCTCGGACGACGCCTCGCTCTGCACCGGTCACGAGTACTGGATCGACGCCGGCTGGCGCTAGGGCTTGCTCCCTTCCCCCTTGATGGGGGAAGGGTTGGGGATGGGGGTGATGTGGCGGTTCGGCCGCCGATGTCCTATCACCCCCACCCTACCCTCCCCATCGAGGGGGAGGGATCTGAAGAGGCTGATATGACCGCTGAAGTCACCTGCGTCTGGGATCTGAAGGCCACGCTGGGCGAAGGCCCCATCTGGCATGGCGACGCCCTGTGGTTCGTCGATATCAAGCAGCGCAAGATTCATAACTACAAGCCGACGACCGGCGAGCACTTCAGCTTCGACGCGCCCGACCAGGTGACCTTCCTGGCGCCGATCGCCGACGCTGGCGGCTTTGTCGTCGGCCTCAAGACCGGCATTCACCGTTTCCATCCCATCACCGGCTTTCGCCTGCTGATCGAGGTGGAGGACAGCGCGCTCGACAACCGTCCGAATGACGCCACCGTCGACGCCAATGGCCGCCTGTGGTTCGGCACCATGCACGATGGCGAAGAGGCCAAGAGCGGTTCGCTCTACCGCATGGACGCCGAGGGCGTGGCGCGGATGGACAAGGACATCTGCATCACCAACGGCCCGTGCGTCTCGCCGGACGGCAAGACCTTCTACCACACCGACACCCTGGAAAAGACCGTCTGGGCCTATGACCTGGCCGAGGACGGGACGCTGTCGAACAAGCGCGCCTTCGTGCACGTCAAGCTGGGTGACGACATCTATCCGGACGGCACGGTCGTCGATTCCGAAGGCTGCCTGTGGATCGCCCTGTGGGGCGGCTTCGGCGTCATCCGCGTCTCGCCGGCGGGCGAGATCGTCGGCCGCATCGAGGTTCCCGCGCCCAACGTCACCAAGGTCTGCTTCGGCGGACCGGACCTGAAGACCCTCTTCCTCACCACAGCCCGCAAGGGCCTCAGCGACGAAACCCTGGCCCAGTATCCGCTGGCCGGCGGCCTGTTCGCCATCGGGGTCAATATCGCGGGCCAGCCCCAACACGAGGTTCGCCTTGTCTGAACGCACGCCCCGCCGGTTCCGGTCTCGCGATTGGTTCGATAACCCCGACCACATCGACATGACCGCGCTCTATCTGGAGCGCTTCATGAACTACGGGATCACGCCGGAGGAGCTGCGAAGCGGCAAGCCGATCATCGGCATCGCCCAGACCGGCAGCGACATCTCGCCCTGCAACCGCATCCACCTCGACCTGGTGACGCGGATTCGGGACGGGATCCGCGACGCCGGGGGCATTCCCATGGAGTTTCCGGTCCACCCGATCTTCGAGAACTGCCGTCGCCCGACGGCGGCGCTGGACCGGAACCTCTCCTATCTCGGCCTCGTCGAGACCCTGCACGGCTACCCGATCGACGCCGTCGTCCTGACCACCGGCTGCGACAAGACCACGCCGGCGGGGATCATGGCCGCCACCACGGTCAACATCCCGGCCATCGTCCTGTCGGGCGGCCCGATGCTGGACGGCTGGCACGAGGGCGAGCTGGTCGGCTCGGGCACGGTCATCTGGCGCTCGCGCCGCAAGCTGGCCGCCGGCGAGATCACGGAAGAAGAGTTCATCGACCGCGCCGCCTCGTCGGCGCCGTCGGCCGGCCACTGCAACACCATGGGCACGGCCTCGACCATGAACGCCGTGGCCGAGGCGCTGGGCCTGTCGCTGACCGGCTGCGCGGCGATCCCCGCCCCGTACCGCGAGCGCGGCCAGATGGCCTACAAGACCGGTCAGCGGATCGTCGACCTGGCCTATGAGGACGTCAAACCGCTCGACATTCTCACGAAGAAGGCCTTCCAGAACGCCATCGCCCTGGTGGCGGCGGCCGGCGGCTCGACCAACGCCCAGCCGCACATCGTGGCCATGGCCCGTCACGCCGGCGTCGAGATCACCGCTGACGACTGGCGCGCGGCCTACGACATCCCGCTGATCGTCAACATGCAGCCGGCCGGCAAGTATCTGGGCGAGCGCTTCCACCGAGCCGGCGGCGCGCCGGCGGTGCTATGGGAGCTTCTCCAGCAAGGCCGTCTGCACGGCGACGTCCTGACCGTCACCGGCAAGACCATGGGCGAGAACCTGCAGGGCCGCGAGACCAGCGACCGCGAAGTGATCTTCCCCTACCACCAGCCCCTGGCCGAGAAGGCCGGCTTCCTGGTGCTGAAGGGCAACCTGTTCGACTTCGCGATCATGAAGTCCAGCGTGATCGGCGAGGAGTTCCGCAAGCGCTACCTGTCGGAGCCCGGCAAGGAAGGCGTCTTCGAGGCTCGCGCCATCGTGTTCGACGGCTCGGACGACTACCACAAGCGGATCAACGACCCGGCTCTGGAGATCGACGAGCGCTGCATCCTGGTGATCCGCGGCGCGGGTCCGATCGGGTGGCCCGGCTCGGCCGAGGTCGTCAACATGCAGCCGCCGGATCACCTGCTGAAGAAGGGCATCATGAGCCTGCCCACGCTGGGCGACGGCCGCCAGTCGGGCACCGCCGACAGCCCCTCGATCCTGAACGCCTCGCCCGAGAGCGCGATCGGCGGCGGCCTGTCGTGGCTGCGCACCGGCGACACCATCCGCATCGACATCAACACCGGCCGCTGCGACGCGCTGGTGGACGAAGCGACGATCGCGGAGCGCAAGAAGGAAGGCATCCCGGCCGTCCCGGCGACCATGACGCCCTGGCAGGAGATCTACCGCGCTCACACCGGTCAGCTCGAGAGCGGCGGGGTGCTGGAGTTCGCCGTCAAGTACCAGGACCTGGCCTCGAAGCTGCCGCGTCACAACCACTAGAGACAGAAGCCCCCGGAGCCATCCGGGGGCTTTCTTCTTGGGGCCTCGTTCTGGGTGCTGGCCTTGCCGCATCCACCGCGCCAGGATGCCCCTGGGAGGGCCCTGTCTTGCAAGACTTCGAACCGCTTTTCGTCGCCGCGCGCCAGGCCATTGCCGCAGGCCATCGCGACCAGGCCCGCGACCTCTACGCCAAGGCCGCCGACAAGGCCCGCGCCGTCGGCGCCGCCATTCCTCTCGCCCACGCCCTGCGCCATGTCTCCGATCTGGACCGCGAGGCCGGACGCGCCGAGCCGGCGCTGGCCGCCGCCGACGAGGCCGTCGCCCTCTACCGCGCGAGCCCCGACGCCACTGATCTGGACCTCGCCAACGCGCTTCGACTGTCCGCCCTGGCGCGCGAAGCGCTGGGACAAGCCGCCACCGACCTCTGGCGCGAAGCCGGGGCGCTGTATCAGGACGCCGACGTCGAAGCCGGGGTCGAGGAGGTCGCGCGGCGACTGAACCTGGCGACCCGCGCCGCCGAGCCCGAAGACCTGGCGCCGCTCGCCCGGCTTTGGCGAGAAGGCTGGAGCGACGCGCACAACGGCATCGTCCCCGAAGCCCTGGTCGCGCTCCGTACGCCGGAGAGTTTCGAAGAGCGCATGGCCAAGGCCCTGCCCCAGGTGAGGGCGCTGGGCCCCGTCGGCGCGCCGCTCGGGTTCCACCTGATCAAGGGCGATGAGCTGAACCAGTTCTATCTGGCGAGCGCGGCGCGCGGCACGGGCGCGGCCGGCGTGCTGATGGCCGACGCCGAGATGCGTCTCGCCGAAGCGGGCGTCGCGACGGCCTGGCTGGCCTGCGCCATCGGCAATACGCGCGCCGCCCGCTTCTACGAGAAGGCGGGCTGGACCCGGGCGGGGGTCGAAACCGTGCCGACCGAGACGTCGGAAGGGTCGTTCCCGCTGGAGGTCTGGCGTTACGAGAAGCGCTTGGCGATCGACGCGCTCTAGCCTCCGCGCGCCGGGTCGCCGCCTCTCCGCATCGCAACCAAATCGCGCCGCTCTCTGGCGCCGTCGACCACGAGCCGCCACATTGGCCAGGTCACGAGCGCAGGAGATCCGCATGACCGACGCCACCTATGTCCCGCCCAAGGTCTGGACCTGGAACAAGGAGAGCGGCGGCCGGTTCGCGTCCATCAACCGCCCGATCGCGGGCGCCACCCATGACAAGCCGCTGCCGATCGGCAAGCATCCGCTGCAGCTCTATTCGCTGGGAACGCCGAACGGTGTGAAGGTGACGATCATGCTCGAGGAGCTGCTGGCCCTAGGCCACGCCGGCGCCGAGTACGACGCCTGGCTGATCAATATCGGCGAGGGCGACCAGTTCGGCAGCGGCTTCGTCGAGGCCAACCCGAACTCCAAGATCCCGGCCCTGGTCGACCACAGCGGATCCAAGCCGATCCGCATCTTCGAGTCCGGCGCCATCCTTATTCACCTGGCCGAAAAGTTCGGCGCCTTCCTGCCCACCGAGACCGCGGCGCGGGCCGAGTGCCTGTCGTGGCTGTTCTGGCAGATGGGCAGCGCGCCGTTCCTGGGCGGCGGCTTCGGCCACTTCTACGCCTATGCGCCCTACAAGATGGAGTACCCCATCAACCGCTACGCCATGGAGGTGAAGCGCCAGATGGATGTGCTGGACCGTAACCTGGCCGAGCGCCGGTTCGTCGCCGGCGACGACTACACCATCGCCGACATGGCCATCTGGCCCTGGTACGGCGGCCTGGCCAAGGGCCTGCTGTACGAGGCCGGCGAGTTCCTGTCCGTGCAGGACTACAAGAACGTCATCCGGTGGGCCGACGACCTGGCCGCCCGGCCGGCGGTGCGGCGCGGGCGGATGGTCAACCGCACCTTCGGCGAGCCGTCCAGCCAGTTGCGCGAACGGCACGACGCCAGCGACTTCGACACCAAGACCCAGGACAAGCTGGAGGCGAAGTAGGGGTAACGCCCCCTACCCCGGCCCGCCGGCGCTGAAGTCGAACTGCTCGGGCCGGGACTTGCCGCCGCCGAAGGCGTAGCTGAAGCCGAAGAACACCGAACGGACGTTGGCTGTGCGGCGCGTGCGGTCGCGGAGGGCCGGGGTGTCGACGACGGTCACGTCCGCGAAGTTGTCCAGCACGTCCTGGGCGGTCACGACCAGCGAGAGCTTTTCGTTGACCTTACGGCGGTAGCCAAGGTTCAGCATCTTGAACGGCTCGCGATAGCCCTGAGGCGTCAAACGCTTGCCCGAAGTGAAGGCGTTCAGCTGGAAGAAGTCCTTGGGCGTGGCTTGCCAGTTCAGGTTCGCGCGGCCCGACAACGCCGTGCCGGAACGATCGCCCGTGAAGCCGAGATTGGCCGCATCGATCTCGTTCCAGAACAGATTGCCGCTGAGGTTATAGGTCAGCTTGGGCGTCAGGCGACCGTTGGCGACCAGCTCCAGACCGCCGCTGCGGCTCTTGCCGAGATTGGCTCGGGAGGTCAGCAGCACGCCGCCGCCCAGGTCGCTGACCACGTCGGTGACGCTGTCGCGGGTATCGCGGAAATAGGCGGTGGCCAGATAATAGGTCTGGCCCTTCCGGAACTGCCAGCCCAGCTCATAGGAGTCGGTGATCTGCGGCTTCAGGTTGGGATTGCCCTGGCGATAGTTGAACGGATCCAGGTAGACCCGATACGGGTGCAGATCCTGGGCGCCAGGACGTTGGACCCGCCGGCTGTAGTTGGCGCTGAGGGTTTGGCTCTGGCTGAGCGTGTAGCCCGTGTGCAGGGTCGGGTAGACGCGGAAGTAATCGTTCTGCCCGGTCGCGCCGTGGGTCACGTCGTTGACGTCGATCTGGACCTGTTCGGCTCGCAGCCCCCCCTGAACCGTGAAATCGCCGAACGGCCGCTCATAGGTGACATACGCCGCGTAGACGTCCTGATCGTAACGATAGAGGTTCGTGCGGGCCGGATCGACCACCAGCCCTCCAGCGGTCGGTCCCGCGGCCCCACGGTTTTCGTAGTCGTTGCTAGCCAGTTCGAAATCGAGGCCGGTCTTCAGCTTGACGTCCTTGGGCAGCGGCTTGCTGTAGTCGAGCTTGAAGTTGGCGCGCTTCTGATCGACGTCCATGCCGATGCGCTCGTACTGGTCGACGCCCGGGCTGTTGCGCGTGAAGGCGTCAGCCTCGCGCGAGAAGTCCGTGACCTCGTATTCCAGGTGAGTCGTCAGAAGGTGGTCGGCGCCCTTGAACTGCCGGCGCCAGTCGGCGCTGACCGCGCCGTTGTCGCGTTGGATCTCGCCCGTCAGATCACGGACATAAGCCCGGGTCGGCGCGCCGGCGGCGTCCGAAGCGGCGTAGGTCTCGCGGTTGTCGGTGTCGAACGCTATGCGGCGCAGACGCAGCTCGCCGCTCAGGCGGTTGTTCTTGTCCAGGTCATAATCGACCGCGCCCCGCAGGTTGGTCATGCCGCCTTCGTTCTCGACGTCGGCGTCCTGCGTGCTGGAGGCGTAGCCTCCACCGGTTTGCCGCACCGACCGTTCGATCAGCTGGCGCGCCTCCTGCACGTCGTGGCGATAGCTGGCGTCGCCGGTCAGGGTCAGCTTGCCGGTCCGGCGCGTGGCGCTGATCCCGCCATTGTGGCGGCCGGTCGTATCGACGTTGAGCCGGACCGTGCCGTTCGTCCCGGGCTTCTGGGTCTTCTTGGTGATCAGATTGATGATCCCGGCCGAGCCGTCGGGGCGATAGGCGGCCGAGGGATTGGTCATCACCTCGACCGCGGTCGATCTGGTCGGCCGGCATGGATTGCAGCGCGTCGCCCTTGCCCTCGCCGGTGAACTGGCTGCTGGGCTTGCCGTCGATCATGATGGTGACGTTGGCGTCGCCGCGCAGGCTGACATTGCCCTGCACGTCCACCTCGACCGAGGGGATGTTGCGCAGCGCGTCGGCGATCGAGCCCGTCTTGGCCGACAGGTCATTGGTGACGCTGTAGCTGCGGCGATCGATCGAGCTGCGCATCGCCGTCGAGTCGGAGGTGATCGTCACCCCTTCGACGGCCGTCGGCGCGTCTTTCGCCGGCGCCTTGGGCGCGGCTGGCGCGGTCTGGGCCAGAGCCAGGGAGGGAGACAGCGCGGCGACCGCCGCCAGCAAAGCGTACTTCAGATGCAAGACATCCCCCAGGGCCACGGGCGGCGCGCGATCAGCCAGTCGCCGCGCGAAGATTACAAAATGTACATGTGTAAAATTCTGTACCCTGCTCTTAAACCCGTGTTTTGCGACGAGAACAAATGTCTTTTCCGCAATGTTCGCTCGGCTGCTATCGATGGGGTCGGAGGTGAGTCCCACGCGCGAGTAAATGGTCGCCAGAACCTGCGCTTGCGCGCTGATACCGGTAACACTAAGGTCGCGCCAACCAGAGGCCCCTTAAGGGGTCGTAGGGGCGTCAACGGGCCGGAGAAGGCCCAATGGGAGGAAACCTGTGGCAAGTGTATCCAACGCCGGCCCCAGCGCGGGCATGAGCGCTGACGGGACGAAGGTGAACATGGCCTTCGTCGCCGCGATCGTCGCGGTCGCCACGATCGGCGGCTTCATGTTCGGCTACGACAGCGGCGTCATCAACGGCACGCAAGAAGGCCTGAACAGCGCCTTCAATCTCACCGAGTTCGGCACCGGCCTGAACGTGGCCGCCATCCTGATCGGCTGCGCCATCGGCGCCTTCGCCGCCGGCCGCCTGGCCGACGTCTGGGGCCGCCGCACCGTGATGATCATCTCGGCCGTGCTGTTCATCATCAGCGCCCTGGGCACCGGGGCGGCGCACACCTCGACCATCTTCGTCATCTTCCGCCTGATCGGCGGCCTCGGCGTCGGCGCGGCCAGCGTGCTGTGCCCCGTCTACATCTCGGAAGTCACGCCGGCGAACATCCGCGGCCGCCTGTCGTCCGTGCAGCAGATCATGATCATCACCGGCCTGACCGGCGCGTTCGTGGCCAACTACGCGCTGGCCCACACCGCCGGCAGCTCGACCGCCGAGTTCTGGCTGGGCCTGCCCGCCTGGCGCTGGATGTTCTGGATGCAGGTCATCCCGGCCGGCGTCTTCTTCCTGTGCCTGCTGGGCATTCCGGAAAGCCCCCGCTACCTCGTCGCCAAGGGCCAGGACGCCAAGGCCGAAGCGATCCTGTCGCGTCTGTTCGGCGCGGGCGCCGGGGCGGCCAAGGTCGCCGAGATCCGCGCCTCGCTGAGCGCCGACCACAAGCCGAAGTTCTCCGACCTGCTCGACCCGGTCAGCAAGAAGATTCGTCCGATCCTCTGGGCCGGCCTGATCCTGGCGGTCTTCCAGCAACTGGTCGGCATCAACATCGTCTTCTACTACGGCTCGGTGCTGTGGCAGTCGGTGGGCTTCACCGAGGACGACAGCCTGAAGATCAACATCCTCTCGGGCGCGCTGTCGATCGTGGCCTGCCTGGCCGCCATCGCCCTGATCGACAAGATCGGCCGCAAGCCGCTGCTGCTGATCGGCTCGGCCGGCATGGCCGTGACCCTGGGCGTCCTGACCTGGTGCTTCTCGACCGCCACCACGGTCAACGGCGCCCTGCACCTGGACGGTAATGTCGGCCCGATCGCCCTGGTCGCCGCCAACCTCTACGTGATCTTCTTCAACCTCTCCTGGGGTCCGGTCATGTGGGTGATGCTGGGCGAGATGTTCCCGAACCAGATGCGCGGCTCGGCCCTGGCCGTCGCCGGCTTCGCCCAGTGGATGGCCAACTTCGCCATCTCGTTCAGCTTCCCGGCCATGGCCAAGCTCAGCCTGGCGGCCACCTACGGCTTCTACGCCGCGAGCGCCGTGGTCTCGTTCTTCCTGGTTCAGAAGCTGATTCACGAGACCCGTGGCAAGGAACTGGAGGCCATGGAGGGGTAACCGACAATCCTCCCCCTAGCGGGGGAGGTGTCGGCCCGAAGGGACGACGGAGGGGGAAGAGGCAAGCGCTCAAATACTTCCCCCCTCCGGTCCTTCGGACCACCTCCCCGCGAGGAGGATTTAGAGACCCACAACGCCCGGAGGCTCCGCTTCCGGGCGTTTTCTTTTTTGCGCCCGCCTCAATGACACCGGTGGACAAAACCGCGCCACCGGCTAGCCTCGCACCAACAAATAAGTCCGCGTTGGGGAGAGGCATCATGGTCGACATCAATCGTCGCGGCGCGCTGGGATCGCTACTGACCGGCGCTGGCCTGGCCGCCCTGCCCGCGTCGAGCCAAGCGGCGGCCCAGATGGGGACCCTGCCTTCCAAACCCACGACCGGCCCGACCTGGGCGAAGGGGATCGAGGGCCAGCGCAAGGCCGACCTGGGCGATGGGACCTTCCTCAATCCGATCCTGGCCGGCGACCATCCCGACCCGTCGATCCTGAAGGACGGCGACGACTACTACATGACCAACAGCTCGTTCGACGCCTATCCGGGCCTCTTGATCTGGCATAGCCGCGACCTGGTGAACTGGACGCCGGTCACCACGACGCTGAAGACCAATGTCGGCTCGATCTGGGCGCCCGAGCTCTGCAAGCACGAGGGCCGCTACTACATCTACCTGCCGGCCAAGAAGCCGAACAACAACACCAGCTACGTGATCTGGGCCGACAGGATCGAAGGCCCGTGGTCCGAGCCGATCGACCTGAAGCTGCCGCGCTACATCGACCCCGGCCATATCGTCGACGAGACGGGCGAGCGCTGGCTGTTCCTGTCCGGCGGCGACCGCATCAAGCTGGCGCCCGACGGCCTCTCGACCGTCGGCCAGCCCGAGCATGTCTATGACCCGTGGCGCTACCCGGACGACTGGGACGTCGAGGGCTTCTCGCCCGAGGGCCCCAAGGTCATGCGTCGCGGCGCGTACTACTACATGATCACCGCCGTGGGCGGCACGGCCGGCCCGCCGACCGGCCACATGGTCATCGTCGCGCGCGCCAAGTCGTTGGCCGGTCCGTGGGAGGACCATCCGCGCAACCCCCTCGTCCGGACGACCGACAACGCCGAAAAATGGTGGTCGCGCGGCCACGCCACCCTGGTCGAGGGGCCGGGCGGCGACTGGTGGACCGTCTATCACGGCTACGAGAACGGCTATTACACCCTGGGCCGCCAGACCTTGCTGGCTCCCGTCACCTGGACCGCCGACGGCTGGTTCGACGTTGGCGGCGGCGATCTCTCAAAGCCCCTCCCCAAACCCAAGGGCGGCAAGCCCGGCCCGCACGGCATGGCGCTGTCGGACGACTTCTCGACCGACAAGTACGGGGTCCAGTGGAACTTCTTCGATCCGCGTCCGGACGAGCATCAGCGCATCACGCGCGCCGGCGACGTCCTGACCCTGAAGGGCGCGGGCGAGGCCCCGTCCAGCGGCGCGCCGCTGATCTTCGTCAACGGCGACCAGGCCTATGAGATCGAGTGCGAGATCGAGGTCGATCCCGAGACCCGCGCCGGCCTGATCCTGTTCTACGACCGCCAGCTCTATTGCGGCCTCGGCTTCGACGCGAAGGCCTTCGTCACCCACCAGTACGGAATCGAGCGCGGCCGCCCGGCCAACCCGCACGGCGCCCGGATGCTGATGAGGCTGCGCAACACCCGCCACATCGTCGCCTTCCATACCAGCGGGGACGGCGGCAAGACCTGGAAGCGCTTCGACCGCGGCATGGAAGTCAGCGGCTACCACCACAACGTCCGCGGCGGTTTCCTGATGCTGAAGCCGGGGATCTACGCCGCCGGCAAGGGCTCGGCGCGGTTCCGGGGGTTCAAGTACCGGGCGTTGGACTAGGCGCGCCTCGGCGCGCGCCCTCCCTAGGCGGCGAACCGTTGAGCCGATCGCCCGTTCGAGGTCGGGGCCGTCACGTTGAAGCGGGCGATCAGACGCTCCAGGTGCTCGGCCTCCACGCGGAGGTTCGCCGCGGCGGCCGTCGCCTCTTCAACCATGGCGGCGTTCTGCTGCGTGACCTGATCCATCTGGTTCACGGCGACGTTGACTTCGCGAATGCCGGTGGCTTGTTCGCGGGAAGACTGAGCGATCTCTCCGATCAGCGTGTCGATCTCGCTGACCTTTCCGACGATCGCATTCAGCGCGCGCCCCGTATCGCCCACGAGTTTCACGCCGCGCTCGACCTGAGCCGAGCTGTTGGCGATCAAGACCTTGATCTCCTTGGCCGCATCGGCCGAACGCTGAGCCAGAGCGCGCACTTCCTGAGCGACCACGGCGAAGCCTCGCCCAGCCTCGCCCGCCCGCGCCGCCTCGACGCCCGCGTTCAGAGCCAGAAGATTGGTCTGGAAGGCGATCTCGTCGATCACCCCGATGATCTGGTTGATCTGGGCGGAGCTCGACTCGATCCCGTCCATGGCCGAGACCGCCTCGCCGACGATGTCGCCAGACCTGGCCGCGTCGACGCGGGCGTCGGACGCCGCCGTCGAGGCGCGCTTGGCGCCCTCGGCGCTTCGGCCAACCGTGGCGGTGATCTGGTCAAGCGCCGCCGCGGTCTCCTCCAGGCTCGCGGCCTGCTGCTCCGTTCGACGGGACAGGTCGTCCGAGGCGACCGAGATCTCGTTGGCGCCGCCGGCGACATTCTGAGTGGCCGTCGCGACGGCGCCGATCGTCTCGTCCAGTGCGGTCACCGCGCCGTTGAAATCGTCGCGCACGCGCGCGAACTGGGCGTCGATGGAGCCCGTCATCCGATAGCTGAGATCATTCGCCGCCAGACGCTCCAGCGCGCGGGCGATCTGGTTGACCGCATCGACGCGGCCCGTGACCTCGGTGGCGAACTTGACTACCTTGGCGACCCGCCCCTTGGCGTCGAACACGGGGTTGTAGGAGGCTTGGATCCAGACCTCCGCCCCGCCCTTACCGATCCGCTTGAATTCCTCCGCGACGAACTCTCCGGCGTTCAACTTCCGCCAGAAATCGGCATAGGCTTGAGATCCGCGATAGGCTGGATCGACGAACATGCCGTGGTGCTTGCCCTTGATCTCCGCGAGGGAGTAGCCGACCACGGCGAGGAAGTTCTCGTTCGCGTCCAGGATCACGCCCTCTGTCGTGAACTCGATGACGGCCTGCACGCGCTCGACCGCGGCGAGCTTCGCCGCGCGTTCGGCGTTGGCCTCCTTCTGCGCCGTGACATCGGTCGCGACCTTGAGCACCCTGGTGACCTGACCGGCCGCGTTCTTGACGGGGTTGTACGACGCCTGGATCCAAACCTCCCGGCCGCCCTTGCCGATACGCAGATACTCGCGCGCGTCGAACTGACCGCTAGCGAGCCGAGCCCAGAAGTCGCGGTACGCTTGGCTAGAGACCTCATCGGGCGGCACGAACATGCTGTGGTGCTTGCCGACAATCTCCCGCTCCTCGTAACCGAGGGCTTTGCAGAAATTGGCGTTGGCCGCGAGGATCGTTCCCTTGGGGTCGAACTCGATCATCGCGAGGGAATTGCTGAGCGCGCTGATCTTGCTCGCGGCGTCACCTGTCAGTCGGTTGCGCAGATTGATCATCACGAACGATCCGTTTTCTTTATGAGCCCAAATTCCGCCCCTCGAAGAACATCGTTCACACACCTCAATAAAACATAAACGGCAAGTTCACCTCAGGCGCTTTACCGACCTTCATAGGCGTAATTTCAGATCATGTGCCGAATAGTCGCAGAAGAACCCGCTTAACTTGAGAACTATACTCATTTCGCATTCAACTGAAACGGGAGGTCGGGGGACCACTTACATCCGATAGCTGTATGCGCTGCATTTTCGGAGGTTTTGACGCCGATTCTCTACCAGGGGCCGATGTATCGAAGGCTCGATGATCGGCGCTCGGCCCGCCGCGGGCGCGTCCCATCCTACCCCCGATAGGCGTCGAGCGCCGCCCGCAACACGTGCAGCATCCGCTCGCGGTCGGCGTCGTCAGGGGCGGCCTTCAGCGCCTCGCCCAGAGCCAGCTGGAAGGCCGCGCGCTGGTTGTGCCAGTCGAGCGAGCCGGCCGCGCGGGGCGGCAGGCGGGGCGGCGCCTGGTCGGCCAGGGTCGCCGGGCCCGCGCCCACCAGGAAGGTCTCGTCCAGCGCGGGGACCAGCAGGCGATCCTCGGCGAAACCGGCCTCGGCCAGCCGGCGCTTGAGGCCCTGGGCGGCGTCGGGCTCGCCGTGGGCGATGAACACCGAGCCCGCCACGGGGTTGCGCGCCTTCGCCCAAGCCACCAGCCCTTTGGCGTCGGCGTGGGCCGGAATAGGCGTCCAGCTGGCGGATGCGGGCGCGAACCCGCACCTCGTCGCCCCGGATCGAAACGCGCGGCGCGCCCTCGGCCAACAGGCGCCCCAGCGTGCCGGTGGCCTGGTAGCCGCATAGCAGCACCGTCGCCTCCTTGCGCCACAGCAGGCGCTTGAGATGCTTGCGCACGCGGCCCGCGTCGCACATGCCGCTGGCGGCCAGGATGATGTGCCAGCCGCTCAGGCGATCCAGGCCGTCGCTCTCGCCCGGCGAGCTGAGGAAGCGCAGATGGTTCGATGGCTTCAGCGCCTCGAACGGATTGGTCTGGGCGCCGGGCTTCCAGCCCCGGGCCTGGAAGACCTTGGTCGCTTCGATGGCGAGCGGCGAGTCCAGGAAGATGTCGCCCTTGGGGACCTCGCCCGACTCCATCAGGTCCAGCAGGTCGACCAAAAGCTCCTGGCTGCGCTCGACCGCGAAGGCGGGGATCAGCAGCGGCCCGCCGGCCTCGCGGGCGGCGCGCACCTCCTCGGCCAGTTGCTGACGTCGGGCGGCGCTGTCGAAGCCGGTGCGCTCGCGGTCGCCGTAGGTGGACTCGATGATCAGGTGGTGGACGCCGACCGGCGCGTCGGGATCGTCGACGAACGGGCTGCCGCCGGGGCCAAGGTCGCCGGAGAACAACAAGGTCTGGGTCTGCCCGGGCGGCCCGACCTCCACCGCGATCGAGGCCGCGCCCAGCATATGGCCGGCGGGCCAATAGGTGGCGGTAACCCCCTCGGCGATCGTCACGGGCTCGCCCAGCTTGACCTTGTGGAACTGGGCGGCGACCGCCTTGCCGTCTTCGGCGGTGTAGATCGGCTCGACCGGCGGGACGCCGCGCCGCTGATTGCGGCGATTGAGGCTTTCGACCTCGTTCTCCTGAATGCCGCCCGCGTCGACCAGCATGACGGCGGCCAGGTCGCGGGTGGCGGCCGTCGCGTAGATCGGCCCCTCGAAGCCGGCCAGCATCAGCTTGGGCAAGAGGCCCGAATGGTCGATGTGGGCGTGGGTCAGCAGGACCGCGTCGACCTTGCCGACCTCGAACGGAAACGGCTGATAGTTCAGCGCCTTCAGGGTCTTGGAGCCCTGGAACATGCCGCAGTCGATCAGCACCGTGGCGTGCTCGGTGACGAGACGGGCGCAAAAGCCGGTCACGCAGCCGGCGGCGCCGTGGAAGGTCAGGGTCGGGGTCATCGCCACGCCATCATTGGGGGAAACCTGGGCGAGCATGGCCGCTCCGGACGTCGTCTCGCCCTGATCCAGGTCAACCCCGCGGGCGGATTGCGTCATAGTCTGCGCCACAACACAAACCCTGAGTCTTCCCCGTGACCGAAGTCCCCCTGCCGACCGCCGCCCCCGACAACCACGCGCAGCTCACCTCGCCGTCGTACCGGCTGGCCGCGCTGGACCAGGACTTCCTGCTGGGCGACTCGATGCGCGGCGTGCGGTTCCTGCTGGAGTTCGCCAAGGCCGACGAGGCGCTGCGCCGCTGGGGCGTGCGCTCGACCGTGGTGGTGTTCGGCAGCGCGCGCGTGCGCCAGGACGGTCCGGTCGAGCAGGCCCGCTGGTACGAGGAAGCCCGGCGCTTTGGCCGCATCGTCTCCGAGCGCGGCGGGGCCAAGCTGGAGAACGGCGACCACGTCCGCGACAACGTCATCGCCACCGGCGGCGGCCCTGGCGTGATGGAGGCCGCCAACCGCGGCGCCTATGAAGCCGGCGCGCCGTCCATCGGCTTCAACATCACCCTACCGCGCGAGCAGACGCCCAATCCCTACTGCACGCCGGACCTGACGTTCCGCTTTCACTATTTCGCCATGCGCAAGATGCATCTGGCCATGCGCGCCAACGCGCTGGTCGTGTTCCCAGGCGGCTTCGGCACCTTCGACGAGTTGTTCGAGATCCTGACCCTGCGCCAGACCGACAAGGCCCCGCCGATCCCGATCGTGTTGTTCGACGAGGCCTACTGGCGCTCGATCATCAATTTCGAGGCCCTGGTCGAGCACGGCATGATCGCCGAGGCGGACCTCGACCTGCTGCACTTCGCCGACGACGCCGAGGAGACCTGGGCGGAGCTGGTCAAATGCGGGCTGAAGCTGCCCGGCGGCGAGGGCTAGCTCAGCAGGTGGCGCACCGTCGAGCGCAGCACCAGGCTTAGGGCTTCGCGGTCCAGGTCGGGGTGGTTGACGCCGCGCATCAGCAGGCCGTCGAAGATCAGGCCGATCGCCTCGCAACGGGCCTGGAATTCGGCCTCGCTCCATTCGGGCTTGCGGCTTCGCTCCATCAAGGACCTGGCCATCTGCCGCTCCTGGTCGTCGGCCGAGCGGACGATGGCGGCGACCTTGGGATTGCGAGCGGCCTCGGCGATGACTTCCAGCGCCAGGGCGGCGCGCCCCGGCTCGAAGCACTTGTCGATGCTTTCGGGCAGGTGCTCGTCGATCGCGTCCAGCAGGGTGCCCGGCTGGCTCTCCAGCTCGGCGAACTTATCGCGCATCTCGGCCAGATCCTGGGCGACGATGGCGGCGATGATCGCTTCCTTGTTCTCGAAGTAGCGGTAGATCTGGCCGACGCTCAGGCCCGCGGCCTTGGCGATGTCGGCCATGCTGGCGCCATGGAAGCCGGAATGGCGCACGCGGTCGCAAGCGGCGTCGAGGATCTGCTGACGACGCGACTCGGGTGACGGGCGACCGGAATGGGCGTCATCAACCATTGAAAATCCTAAGCGACATTACATTTCCGTTAGGGCAGCCTCAGCGGTGGGCTTGAAGGTTGACTTGCGACAGTCGCGCTCCTATGTCCAGCCCACTTGAGAATGAACGTTCATTCTCAGATTGTTCATCATGCCGGTCTAGTCAAGGGCAATAGCTCACTAGTCCATCGCATCCGGGGTCACATATGTACGTCAAACGCACCGCCGCCATCTCGGCCGTGGGTCTCGCCGCCATCGCGCTCACCCTTTCGGCCTGCGGGCAGAAGGGCGACGCCGGCGCTGGCATGGGAGGGGCGACCGAAGTCGGTTACGTCGTCGCCCAATCCCAGTCCGTGGGCCTGACCACCGAGCTTTCCGGCCGCACCTCGGCCTTCCTGGTCTCCGAAGTGCGCCCACAGGTGGGGGGCGTCATCAAGGCGCGCCTGTTCGAAGAGGGCTCGATCGTCAAGGCGGGGCAGTCGCTCTACCAGATCGATCCGGCCACCTATCAGGCGACCTACAACAGCGCCGCGGCGTCTTTGGCCCAGGCCCAGGCCACGGCCCTGGCGGCGAAGCTGAAGGCCGACCGTTACAAGGCCCTCGTCGAGAGCGGCGCGGTCTCCAAGCAGGACAATGACGACGCCCAGGCGACCGCCGCCCAGACGGCCGCCGCCGTCGCGGTGCAGAAGGCCGCGTTGGACACCGCCCGCATCAATCTGAACTACACCAAGGTCGCCTCGCCGATCTCCGGCCGCATCGGCAAGAGCGCCGTGACCCCCGGCGCCCTGGTGACCGCCAGCCAGGCCACGCCCCTGGCGACGGTCCAGGACCTGTCGAAGATCTATGTCGACCTGACCCAGACCTCGGCCGAGCTGCTGAAACTCAAGCAGCAGTTCGCCAGCGGCAAGCTGGGCCGCACGAACTCGGCCACCGTGACCCTGAAGCTCGAAGACGGCTCGACCTATCCGACCCCGGGCACGCTGGAATTCTCCGACGTCACCGTCGACGCCGGCACCGGCTCGGTCACCCTGCGCGCGGTGTTCCCCAATCCGAACGGCGTGCTGCTGCCGGGCATGTATGTCCGCGCGAGCCTGACGCAGGGCGTCGCCTCCGGCGGGATCCTGATCCCGCAGACCGCCGTCAGCCGCGACCCCAAGGGCGCCGCGACGGTGACGCTGGTCGGCGCCAAGGGCCCCGAGCCTCGTCCCGTCACCCTGGGCCAGACGATCGGCGACAAGTGGCTGGTCACCAGCGGCTTGCAGCCGGGCGACAAGGTCATCGTCGAGGGCCTGCAGAAAGTGCGCCCCGGCGCGCCGATCAAGGCCGTGCCCGCCGGCTCCGCTCCCGCCGCTCAAGCCCAGCGCTAAGGCCAGCCTCCGATGCTTTCACGCTTCTTCATCGACAGACCCATCTTCGCATGGGTCATCGCCATCGTGATCATGCTGGCCGGGGCGCTCGCCATCCGGACCCTGCCGATCGCGCAATATCCTGAAATCGCCCTGCCGCAGGTGGCGATCTCGGCCAACTATCCCGGCGCCTCGGCCAAGACCGTCGAGGACAGCGTCACCCAGGTCATCGAACAGAAGATGAAGGGCCTGGACGGCCTGGACTACATGTCGTCGACCAGCGACAGCTCGGGCTCGGCCACGGTGACCCTGACCTTCAAGGCCGGCACCGACATCGATATCGCCCAGGTGCAGGTCCAGAACAAGCTGCAGACCGCCACCGCCCTGCTGCCGCAGGAAGTGCAGCAGCAAGGCCTGACGGTCGCCAAGTCGGCCCGTAACTTCATGATGGTCGTGGGCCTCTATTCCGAGGATCCCAAGACCACGGGCACCGACCTGGCCGACTACCTGGCCTCGAACATCCAGGACCCGCTCAGCCGCGTCGACGGCGTCGGCGACATCCAGCTGTTCGGCGCGCAGTACGCCATGCGCATCTGGCTGGACCCGCAGAAGCTGGCCAGCTTCAGCCTGACCCCGGCCGACGTGTCGACCGCGATCAAGGCCCAGAACGCCCAGGTTTCGGCCGGCCAGATTGGCGGGACCCCGAACTTGCCGGGCACGGGCCTGAACGCCACCATCACCGCCCAGTCGCGCCTGCAGACGCCCGAGCAGTTCCGCCAGATCATCCTGAAGAACACCACCGGCGGCGCCACGGTGCGCCTCGCCGACGTGGCTCGCGTCGAACTGGGTTCGGAAAGCTACATCTCGACCGCCAAGTTCAACGGCCACCCGGCCGCCGGCATGGCCATCAAGCTGGCCCCCGGCGCCAACGCGCTGAACACCGCCGCGGCGGTGAAGGCCCGCATGGCCCAGCTCGAGAAGAACTTCCCGGCCAGCTACAAGTACGTCGTCCCCTATGACTCGACGCCGTTCGTGAAACTGTCGATCGAGGAAGTGGTCAAGACGCTGATCGAAGCCATCGTGCTGGTGTTCATCGTCATGTTCCTGTTCCTGCAGAACTGGCGCGCGACCCTGATCCCGACCATCGCCGTCCCGGTCGTCCTTCTGGGCACCTTCGGCGTGCTGGCGGCCTTCGGCTACTCGATCAACACGCTCACCATGTTCGGCCTGGTGCTGGCCATCGGCCTGCTGGTCGACGACGCCATCGTCGTGGTCGAAAACGTCGAGCGCGTGATGAGCGAGGAGGGCCTCTCGCCCAAGGAAGCCACCCGCAAGTCGATGAACGAGATCACCGGCGCCCTGATCGGCATCGCCCTGGTGCTGGCCGCGGTGTTCGTGCCGATGGCCTTCTTCGGCGGCTCGCAAGGCGTGATCTACCGCCAGTTCTCCATCACCATCGTCTCGGCCATGGGCCTGTCGGTGATCGTCGCCCTGGTCCTGACCCCGGCCCTCTGCGCCACCATGCTGAAGCCGGTCCGGGCCGGTCACCACGACGAGAAGACCGGCTTCTTCGGCTGGTTCAACCGCAGCTTCAACGACATGAGCGGCCGCTACCAAGGCGGCGTGCGCAAGATCCTGGGCAAGAGCGGTCGCTGGATGGCCATCTACGCCGCGATCATCGTCGCCATGGGCCTGCTGTTCGTCCGCCTGCCCAGCGCCTTCCTGCCGGAAGAGGATCAGGGCGTTATGTTCACGCTCGTCCAACTGCCCGCCGGCGCGACCGAGGAAAAGACCCTGGCCGTGCTGGACAAGGTGCGCGACCACTTCCTGGTCGGCGAGAAGGAGGCGGTCCAGTCGGTGTTCACCGTCTCGGGCTTCAGCTTCGCCGGCGCCGGCCAGAACGCGGGTCTCGCCTTCGTGCGCATGAAGGACTTCGAGCATCGCAAGGCCGCCAACTTGAAGGCCCAAGCCGTGGCCGGTCGCGCCATGGGCGCCTTCGGCGCTCAGTTCCGCGACGCCATGGTGTTCGCGGTCGTCCCGCCGGCCGTGTCGGAACTGGGCAACTCGTCCGGCTTCGACTTCCAGCTGCAGGACACGGGCGGCGTCGGTCACGAGACCCTGATGAACGCCCGCAACATGATGCTGGGCATGGCCGCTCAGGATCCGAACCTGGTCGGCGTGCGCCCGAACGGCCAGGACGACACCCCGCAGCTGAAGATCGAGGTCGACCAGGCCAAGGCCGGCGCGCTGGGCCTGACCACCGCCGACATCAACAGCGCGCTCAGCGCCGCCTGGGGCGGGTCGTACGTCAACGACTTCATCGATCGCGGCCGGGTCAAGAAGGTCTACATGCAGGCCGACGCGCCGTTCCGCATGACGCCGGAGGACCTGAACCGCTGGTACGTGCGCAACGACAGCGGCCAGATGGTGCCCTTCCCCGCCTTCGCCAGCGCGTCCTGGACCTACGGCTCGCCGCGCCTTGAGCGTTATAACGGCCTGTCGTCGGTGAACCTCCAGGGCTCGCCGGCCCCGGGCAAGAGCTCGGGCGACGCGATCGCGGCGATGGAGAAGATCGCCGCCAAGCTGCCGCCCGGCATCGGCTACGAGTGGACCGGCCTGTCGGCCCAGGAACTGGAAGCCGGCAACCAGGCGCCCGCCCTGTACGCCATCTCGATCCTGGTCGTGTTCCTGCTGCTGGCCGCCCTCTATGAGAGCTGGTCGATCCCGCTGGCGGTGATCATGGTCATCCCGCTCTGGGCGTGATCGGCGCGCTGCTGGCGACCTTCGCCCGCGGCCTCAGCAACGACATCTACTTCCAGGTGGGCCTGCTGACGACCATGGGCCTGGCGGCCAAGAACGCCATCCTGATCGTCGAGTTCGCCAAGGACCTCTACGAGAAGGGTATGGGCCTGATCGAGGCCACGCTGGAGGCCGTCCGCCTCCGCCTGCGCCCGATCATCATGACCTCGCTGGCCTTCGTCTTCGGCGTGCTGCCGCTGGCGATCTCCAACGGGGCCGGCTCCGGCGCCCAGCACGCGATCGGCACCGGCGTCATCGGCGGCATGATCTCGGCCACCCTCCTGGCGATCTTCTTCGTCCCGCTGTTCTTCGTGGTGGTCGAGAAGATCTTCAAACCCAAGCACCAAGGCCCAAGCTCAAACGGGCACGACGCGACGCCGACCCCTCAAGGCGACGCCCCGTCGACGGAGGCCCACTGATCATGTTCCGTAACCTCACCCTGATCCTGCTGGCCTCCACGGCGGTCAGCGCCTGCACCCTGGCGCCGAAGTACGAGCGCCCGGTGCTGCCGGTCGCCCAGACCTGGTCGACTCCGAAGGCCGAGCCGGCCGGCCAGGTCACGGCCGCCGATCTCGACTGGCGCCAGGTGCTGGTCGATCCGCGCCTGCAAGGCGTGGTCGACCTGGCCCTCAAGCAGAACCGCGACCTGCGCGTGGCGGTGCTGAACATCGAGAAGGCCCGGGCGACCTACGGCGTCCAGCGCGCCAACCTGTTCCCGGCGATCGACGGCGCGCTCAGCGGTAATCGCAGCCGCACGCCGGCCGGCGTCTCGCAGACCGGCCAGGCCATCGAGACCGAGACCTACAGCGCCACCATCGGCTTCACGGCCTATGAGCTGGACCTGTTCGGCCGGGTGCGTAGCCTGAACCAGCAGGCGCTGCAAAGCTTCTTCGCCACCGAAGAGACGGCGCGCTCCACCCGGATCAGCCTGATCGCCGAGACGGCCAACGCCTGGCTGACGCTGGCGGCCGACCAGGACCGCCTGGCCTTGGCCAGGAACACCCTGGCGGCCCGCGAGGAGTCCCTGGCCTTGACCCGTCGCCAGGTCGACGGCGGCGTCGGCTCGCTGCTGGATCTGCGCAACGCCGAGACCCTGGCCGAGAGCGCCCGCTCCGACATCGCCACCTACACCGCCCAGGTGGCCCAGGACCGCAACGCCCTGGTGCTGCTGGCGGGCGGCGAGGTGCCGGCCGAGCTGCTGCCCTCCGGCCAGGTCGAGACGGCGAAGATCCTGGCCGACCTGCCCGCGGGCCTGCCCTCCGACGTCCTGGCCCGCCGGCCGGACGTGCTGTCGGCCGAGCATAGCCTGCAGGGCGCCAACGCCAATATCGGCGCGGCGCGCGCGGCCTTCTTCCCGCGCATCAGCCTGACCGGCTCGACCGGCGCGACCAGCGGCGACCTCAACGACCTGTTCAAGAACGGAACCGGCAGCTGGAGCTTCACGCCCCAGATCAGCCTGCCGATCTTCGCGGGCGGGGCCAATGTCGCCGGCCTCGACAGCGCCAAGGCCAGCCGCGACATCGCCGTCGCGACCTACGAAAAGACCGTGCAGACGGCTTTCCGCGAGGTCTCCGACGCGCTGTCCGTTCGTCAGACGGTGTCGGACCGCCTGGCGGCCCAGGAGCGCCTGGTCGCCGCGGCCGCCGACAGCGAACGTCTGTCGCGGCAACGTCGCGACGCCGGCGTCGACAGCGCCCTAACTCTGCTCGACTCCCAGCGCACGCTGTACTCGGCCCAGCAGGGCCTGATCACCGCGCGCCTGGACCGGGCGACGAACCTGGTGACCCTCTACAAGACGCTCGGCGGCGGCGCGCCCGCCCGCTGAGCCTTCTCCAGCCTTCCCCGGTTCAGCCCCGGGGAAGTTCGCCGGCCATCATCCCCCCCCCGATGGTCGCGAACGGAAGGGGCGCGCTCCTCTCCCCCATTCCCGGGAGCCGCCCCTTCCCCCCTCTTTCTTCAGTAAATCCAAAGCGCCGAGCGGACCCAATTTGGGGACGGGTAAGCCATTTATTACTGTTTGGTAACCCTCTTAGGTTAACGTTTGCACGTTGAAGGTGTTTCCGCGCGTGCAGAAGCTAAGGCCGGAAGAGGATACCCATGACGACGAAAGCGAAGAACGATCAGACCACGAAACAGGCCGCCCAAGTGGCCGGCATCGTGCTCGCCAGCCTGCTGGCCCTGACGGCCATCGTCACCGCTGTGATCGCGCCCACCGACCTTTCCGACCGCCCGCTCTCGACCCAGACCCTCACCCCCTAGAGCCTCAGAGCGGCAACTGGACCGTGCTCTTGACCTCCTCGAGCACGGCGTAGGTGCGGGTCTCCCGCACGCCGGGCATCTTGACCAGGATGTCCCCCAGGAAGCCGCGATAGGCCTCCATATCCTTCACGCGGGCCTTGATCAGATAATCGAAGCCCCCGGCCACCATGTGGCACTCCAGCACCTCGGGCGCGCGCCGCACGGCGGCGGCGAAATCCTCGAAGGTCTCGCCCGTGGTCCGCTCCAGCACCACCTCCACGAAGATCAGCAGCGCCCGGTCGACCTTGGCCGGGTCCAGCAGCGCCGCGTAGCCGGTGATGTAGCCGCGCTCCTTCAGCCGCCGGACGCGGTCGAAGGTCGCCGCCGGCGAGAGGTTGCAGCGCTTGGCCAGCTCGGCGTTGGTGATGCGGCCATCGACCTGCAAAACCCTGAGTAGCCGGCGATCGGTGTCGTCTAGAGTGGAGATGGCCATAGTGCGTTTCCGCCGAAGAAGCTTCGAAAAATAGCGCTCATAAACGTAGCACCTTCGACAAACTTAGCGTTACACCCTCGATCGTTCCAGCCCACCCGCGCCACCCCCTCCTCCTCAGGGCGTCGGTGGGACGGCTTTGCCGTTCGGAACGTCGCGACGCTCGCCCCTCTCCCCCTAACCGGGCGTCGCGCTAGAGAGGAAGGGACGCAACCGTCTCCCCGACCGGCGTCCCTTCCTCCCTCCCCACTTCCAGCGCATCCTCACTTTACGCCGCCCGCATTCGCTGGAGCGGACGATCATTTTTGGCGCTCTAGCCGAAGCCCCATCGGCCTGAGCGATCAACAAACGAAGCACCTTTGGCGGAAGTCGCGTTAGACCGACGATATTCTAACTTCAGGGAACGCCATGCCCGCGATGAACTGGGATAGCCTCGACGACGGCAAGTATCGTGACGAAGCCGCCGTGATCGCCGACCTGCTGGCCTCGACGCCGCTCTCCAGCGAAGACCGCGCCGCCGTCCGCGCCGAGGCCGAAGCGCTTGTGCGCGGCGCCCGCCGCAGCGTCCGCAAACAGGGCGTGGTCGAAAGCTTCCTGCAGGAATTCTCGCTCGGCACCCGCGAGGGCCTGGCTCTGATGTGCCTGGCCGAGGCGCTGCTGCGCACGCCCGACGACGACACCCGTGACAAGCTGATCGCCGAAAAGATCGGTTCGGCCGACTGGGCCAGTCACCTGGGCGGCTCCGACAGCCTGTTCGTCAACGCCTCGACCTGGGGCCTGATGCTGACCGGCAAGATCGTCGAGCCCGACGACGAGGCCCGCAACGACATGCCCGGCTTCATCAAGAAGCTGGCCGGGCGCCTGGGCGAGCCGGTGATCCGCGCCGCGGTCGGCCAGGCCATCCGCATCATGGGCGAGCAATTCGTCCTGGGTCGCACGATCGAGGCCGCCATCAAGCGCGCGGCGAACGAGGACACCATGTGCTCGTTCGACATGCTGGGCGAAGGCGCCCGCACCGCCGCCGACGCCGAACGCTACGAAAAGGCCTATGCCGACGCGATCACCACCGTCGGCAAGCTGTCGAACGGCGCCGGTCCCGAGAAGGGCCACGGCGTCTCGGTCAAGCTGTCGGCCCTGTGCCCGCGTTACGAGGCCACGCACGAGGACCGCGTGTGGGAGGAGCTCTATCCGCGCACCCTGCGCCTGGCCGTGATCGCCGCGCGCTACAACATCAACTTCACGATCGACGCCGAGGAGGCCGATCGCCTGGCCCTGTCGCTGAAGCTGCTGGACAAGCTGTGCCGCGAGCCGGAGCTCGCCGGCTGGACAGGCCTCGGCCTCGCCGTCCAGGCCTATCAGAAGCGCTGCGGCGAGGTGATCGCCCGCCTGCGCGCCCTCTCCGAGGAAACCGGCCGCCGCCTGATGGTCCGCCTGGTCAAGGGTGCCTACTGGGACAGCGAGATCAAGCGCGCCCAGGTCGCCGGCCGTCCGGACTATCCGGTCTATACGACCAAGCCGGCCACGGACCTGTCGTACCTGGTCAACGCCAGGGCGCTGATCGACGCCGCGCCGGGCCTCTACGCCCAGTTCGCCACCCACAACGCCCACACCCTGGCCGCCGTCGTGCGCATGGCCAAGAACGCCGGCGTGCGCATCGAGCACCAGCGCCTGCACGGCATGGGCGAGGCGCTCTACAAGGCCGCCGACGATCTCTATGACGGCATCACCCTGCGGGCCTACGCGCCCGTCGGCGGTCACGAGGACCTGCTGCCCTACCTGGTCCGCCGCCTGCTCGAGAACGGCGCCAACACCTCGTTCGTCCACGCCCTGCTGGAGACGAGCGGGTGCCGGTCGAGAAGGTCGTCACCGACCCGATCGACACCGTCGAGGCCCACCCCGACCGCCACGCCAAGATCCCGACGCCGATCGAGGTCTATGGCCCGCGCCGCCAGAACAGCGCCGGCCTTGATTTGTCCGTGAAGGCCGATCGCGAGCGTCTGGCCACGGCCGTCGCGGCGATCGACGCCGAAACCCTGTCGGCCGGTCCACTAGTCGGCGGCAAGCTGGCCGTCGGGACTCCGCCCCTGCCGGTGGTCGCCCCCGCCGACGACAACCGCGTGGTCGGCGCGGTGTCCGAAGCCCAGCTGCCGCAGATCGACGAGGCCTTCCGCCTGGCCCGCGCCGCGCAGCCGGCCTGGGATCGCGCCGGCGGCGCCGCTCGCGCCCAGGTGCTGCGCGCTATGGCCGACGCTCTTGAGACCAACATCGAGCGCCTGATCGCCATCCTGGCCCGCGAGGCCGGCAAGACGCTCAGCGACGGGATCGCCGAGGTCCGCGAGGCCGTCGACTTCTGCCGCTACTACGCCGTGCTGGCCGAGGACCAATTCGGCGCGGGCGAGATCCTCAAGGGCCCGGTCGGCGAGACCAACAGCCTGCGTCTCGCCGGGCGCGGCGTCTTCGTCTGCATCAGCCCCTGGAACTTCCCGCTGGCGATCTTCACCGGCCAGATCGCGGCCGCCCTGGCCGCCGGCAACGCCGTCCTGGCCAAGCCCGCCGAGCAGACCCCGCTGATCGCCTACGAGGCCGTGAAGCTCTATCACGCCGCCGGCCTGGACCCGCGCCTGCTGGCCCTGCTGCCGGGTCGCGGCGAGACCGTCGGCGCGGCCCTCACCGCCCACGAGGGCCTGGATGGCGTCGCCTTCACCGGCGGCACCGACACGGCCTGGCGGATCAACCAGACCCTCGCCCAGCGCCAGGGCCCGATCGTCCCGTTCATCGCCGAGACCGGCGGCCTCAACGGCATGTTCGTCGACACGACGGCCCAGCGCGAGCAGGTGATCGACGACGTCATCGTCAGCGCCTTCGGCTCGGCCGGCCAGCGGTGCTCGGCGCTGCGCCTGCTGTTCCTGCCGTACGACACCGCCGACCACATCATCGACGGCCTGACGGGCGCCATGGACGCCCTGGTCCTGGGCGATCCGGCCCTGGCCGTCACCGACGTCGGCCCGGTCATCGACGCCGAGGCCAAGACGGCCCTCGACAAGCACCTGGAGCGCCTGAAGCGCGAAGCCAAGGTGCTGCACGCCCTGGTCGCCCCCGAGGGTGGGACCTTCTTCGCGCCGGTCCTGGCCGAGATCCCCGCCGCCGACTTCCTGGAGCGCGAGGTGTTCGGCCCCGTGCTGCACGTGGTCCGCTACAAGCCCGAGGACCTCGAGCAGGTCGCCGGCGCCCTGGCGGCCCGCCGCTATGGCCTGACCCTGGGGATCCATTCCCGGATCGAGAGCTTCGCGGCCGACGTCCAACGCCTGGTCCCGGCCGGCAACGCCTATGTCAACCGCTCGATGACCGGCGCGGTCGTCGGCGTCCAGCCGTTCGGCGGCGAAGGCCTGTCGGGCACCGGCCCCAAGGCCGGCGGTCCCCACGCCCTGCTGCGCTTCGCCGTGGAGCGCGCGCTCAGCGTCAACATCACCGCCCAGGGCGGCGACCCGGCGCTGCTGAACCTGTAAGACCAGGGCGCGCTTCACAACCGCGACGCGCGCGGCCTAAGCTTCCCTCGACTTCAGGGGGAGCCTCGACATATGCGCCTGTCGCGCCGTGATCTCATTCTGGCCGCCGCCCTGCCCGCGCTTGGGGCGGCGGCCAGGCCCGCCGTTCCACCGAAGGGCTTCGTCACTGTCCAGAGGGGCAAGCTGGCGCTCGACGGCAAGCCCTACCGCTTCGCCGGCGCGAACCTCTGGTACGGCGCCTGGCTGGGCGCGCCGGCCGACTTCGGCGACGTCGAGCGGCTGAGGCGCGAGCTGGATCGGCTGAAGGCCCTGGGCGTCACCAACCTGCGAGTGTTGGGCGCGGGCGAGCGCTCCCCGGCCAAGGCCGCCGTCTCGCCCACGTTCCAGGAGGAGCCCGGCGTCTATCGCCAGGACCTGCTGAAGGGCCTCGACGTCCTGCTGGCCGAGATGGCCAGGCGGGACATGAAAGCGGTCGTCTACGTCAACAACTTCTGGGACTGGTCGGGCGGCATGCCGGCCTATCTGAACTGGGTCGGAAGCGGCCCCTGGTTCCAGCAGGGCGACCCAAACCATCCGTGGCCGGAATATCCAGACTACGCCGCCCGGTTCTACGGCGACGCCAAGGCCAACGCCCTCTTCCTGCGCTATCTGCGCGGGCTGATCGGCCGGGTGAACACCGTCACCGGCGAGCCCTATCGCGATGATCCGACCATCATGGCCTGGCAGCTGGCCAACGAGCCTCGCCCGGGCGGCACGGCGGTGTTTGGCGCGCGCAACATGCCCGTCTTTCAGCAGTGGGTCCGCGACACCTCCAAGCTGATCAAGACGTTGGACCCGGGCCATCTCGTCTGCACGGGCAGCGAAGGCCTGAAGGGCTGCCTGGAGAGCGAGGCCTGCGTGCTCGATGCTCACCGGCCCGACACCATCGACTACGTGACCGCCCACGTCTGGCCCAACAACTGGGGCTGGATCGATCCTAAGAACCAGCCGGCGACCTATGAGGCCGGCGAGGCGCGCTGCCGCGACTATGTCACGCGCCACATCGCCATCGCCCGCCAGTTGGGCAAGCCGCTGGTTATCGAGGAGTTCGGCCTGATCCGCGAGGCCCGGGCCTTCGCCCCCGGCTCGGCCACGGCCGACAAAGACCGCTTCTACCGGACGATCTACGGCCTGGCGCTGGAGGACATGAAGGCCGGCGGTCCGACGGCGGGGACCAACTTCTGGGCCTGGAACGGCGAAGGCCGCGCCCAACATCCGGACGCCTGGTTCGCGGCCGGCGACAAAAGCTTCGTCGGCGATCCGCCGCAGGAGGAGCAGGGCCTCTACGGCGTCTTCGACACCGACGCCTCGACCCTCGCCGTGATCGCCGAGCACGCAGCGGCGGTGAAGGCGCTCTAGCGCCCCGCCGTCACCTGCGCCACCGCCGCCGGCAGGCGCATCGCTAGACGGCGGGCCTTCAGGGCCGGACCATCCGTGTTGCGGAAACCGACCAGCACGTCGGGCTCGACGCCGCCGATCTCGTTCGAACCATCAGCGCGCAGACGCAGGCAGTCAGGCAGCGACAGGCGACCGCCGCTGTTCCTGAGCACCACCGGGCCCAGACCCGTCGCATGACCACACCCCGCGCCCAGGGTCGGAGAGCCCATGATCACCCCGGCCTTGTTGTCCTGGATGATGGCGGCGAACTCCTCCGAGGCGCTGGCGGATTTACCGTCGACCAGCACGATCAGCGGCCCGGACCAGACGCCCTCGCGCCACGACCACTTGGCGGGCTGGAACACCGACTGCCCCCAGGCCTTGTCCGCCAGGGCGACCGGATCGCCCGAGGCGCGGACGCCGCTGCCGTAACCGGCGTCGATCAGAAGCGGACAGGCCGTGTCGGTCGCCGGATCGCAAACCCGGCGGGCCTCCGCGGCGCGGGTGCGCAGGTCGGCGGCCTCGCGCAGCAGGGCCGCCTTCGCCGCGCCCTTCTCCCCGCCGATATTGGCCTCGATGTCCTGGGCCAGGCTCTCCAGGCTCTCGGCGGCGAGAGGTGAGCGCACATAGCGGACCGGAGCGCTCTTCAGGCGTAGCGGGCTCAGCTGACGCACGGCGACCTCGGCCCATTCGCGACCCCCGCCGTTGCCGGCCAGATCGACCATCAGCACCTGGGCCCCGGCCGCCTTCATCGCCTCCAGCCGGGCGGCGAAGCGGTCGCTCATCAGCTGATACATGTGCTGGTCGAGGCGGCGCGAGCAGTCGCCCTCACAAGGCTTGTCGAGAGGATATTTGAGCTCGGCGGCGGCGGCCTCGCAGACCACGCGATCGGCCATGAAGAGCACGATCTGCACGACTCCGACCTTGCGGCCCTCGACGGTGACGATCCCCCCCGGGAACTCGCGAGCGCCCTCGCCCGTATCCAGCGGCGTCCAGCCGGGCAGGCCCGAGGCGACCGGCGGCCGCTGGCGCTGGGGTCGGATGTCCGCGCACGGCGGCGCGGCGACCGATGGCCCCGAGGCCGCAGGCGCCGCCACAACGGGGCTCCAGTCGACCTGTACGTGGCCGTCGGCGAGGCTGGCCAGAGCGCGGTCGAGCAAGGCCTTGGCCTCGACGTCCGACTTGGCCTTCTCCAGCCCACCCTCGACCGCCCGGAAGGCCGCGTCGAGATCCATGCCCCGATCCCCGGTCAGCCAGCCGACATTGGGATAGCGAGACCCCAGGGCCGCGCGGATCTGGCGGGCGTCCTCGATCCAGGGCTTGGAGTCGTAGGCGAAGGCGGGCCAAGCCGCGCCGCAGAGGGCCAGGACCAGGACGGCGGTGCGCAGACGCTGAAACATAACGACGTTATCCCCCACGAGCTTTCCTCGCCTCCTAGTCGGGCAAACCGCGGGGAGCACGTTAAAAGGCCGTAAGACGCGTGCGACCTGTGGATTGCCACCGGTGTCACATGCTACCGCTGGCGCGAAGCTCGCCAGAAGCCGCCGGAGGAAACTCGATGGACGCCACCCGCCGCACCCTGATCACCGGCGCCGCCGCGCTGGCCGCCTACGCCGCGTTGCCCAGCGCCGGCTTCACGGCCGAGAAGCGCTCGCCCGTGGTCAAGACCACCCACGGCAAGGTGCGCGGCTATGTCGACAGCGAGGTCAGCGTCTTCAAGGGCCTGCGCTATGGCGCCGACACTGGCGGCGCGCGGCGGTTCATGCCGCCGGTCAAGCCCGAGCCCTGGACCGACGTCAAGGACGCCCTCACCTACGGCGCGGCCTCGATGCAGAGCGGCAAGGGCGAAGAGGGCGAGACGCTCTCGGAAGACTGCCTGTTCCTGAACGTCTGGACGCCGGCCAAGCCTGGGAAGGCCGGCCTCGCCGACGGCGGCAAACGTCCGGTGATGTTCTACATCCACGGCGGCGCCTACAACGGCGGCTCGGGCGCCAGCCCCTGGTACGAGGGGACCAAGCTGGCCAGGCGCGGCGACGTCGTGGTGGTGACGGTGAACCACCGCCTGAACGCCTTTGGCTACCTCTATCTGGCCCGCCTGTTCAACGACCCGTCGGTCGCCGACAGCGGCAACGCCGGCCAACTGGACCTGGTGCTGGCGCTGCAGTGGGTGCGCGACAACATCGCCGCGTTCGGCGGCGATCCGGAGCGGGTGATGCTGTTTGGCCAGTCGGGCGGCGGCGCCAAGATCGCCACCCTGATGGGCATGCCCGCGGCCAAGGGCCTGTTCCACCGCGCCGCCACCATGAGCGGCCAGCAGGTCACCGTTGGCGGCCCGTTCAACGCCACCCGGCGCGCCAAGGCCTTCCTCGACAAGCTGGGCGTGACGGACCTGGCGGCCCTGCGCGCCCTGTCCGCCCAGGACATGCTGGCTGGCCTGAAGGCCGTCGACCCAATCGCCGCCTCGGGCGGGGTCTATATGGGTCCGGTGCTGGACGAGCGGTCGCTGACGCGCCACCCGTTCTTCCCCGACGCCACGCCCGAGGGTCTGTCGGTCCCGATGATGTGCGGCAACACCCACGACGAGACCAAGGGCTTCATCGGCTGGGACGCAAAGGCCTTCCCCCAGACCTGGGACGAGGTGATCGCCAGGCTGCCGGGTCAGTTCAACGCCCGCATCGACATCGATCCCGAGACGGTGGTGGCCTTCTACCGCCAGACCTATCCGACCTATTCGCCGGCCGACGTCTATTTCGCCGCCTCGACCGCCGGGCGCTCGTGGAAGGCCGCGATCATCCAGGCCGAGGAGCGGGCCCGATCGGGCGCTCCGGCCTATGTCTATCAAGTGGACTGGAAGTCGCCGATCCAGGGCGGGATCTTCGGCGCGCCGCACACCATCGACATCGGCCTGGTGTTCGGCACGCTGGACGCCAAGGGCTCAATCGTCGGGACGGGACCGGAGTCGGTCGCCATGTCGAACACGATGAGCGACGCCTTCATCGCCTTCGCCCGCGGCGGCGATCCGAACGGCGGAAGCCTGCCGAAGTGGGAGCCCTACACCCTGCCCCGCCGCCAGACGATGGTGTTCGACAACACGTCGCGCATGGCCGACGACCCGCGCGGCGCAGAGCGCCAGTTCTTCAACCGCGTGCCGTTCACCCAGTTCGGGACCTGAGTTCTAGGCAAAGAAAAAGGGCGAGCCCGAAGGCTCGCCCCAGATGCAGCCGGCGCGAACGCCGCCGCTTTATCCGTCTTAGCGGAACAGGCTCAGGATCGACGAGCTCGAAGAGTTCGCGATCGACAGCGCCTGGATGCCCAGCTGTTGCTTGGTTTGCAGCGACTGCAGCTTGGCGCTTTCCTTGGCCAGGTCGGCGTCCACCAGGTTGCCAACGCCGGCGTCCAGGCTGTCTTGCAGCTTGCCGATGAAGGTCAGGTGGGTGTCGAGGCCCGTCGAAGCCGTGCCGAGGGCGGCCAGCTTGTTGGTGGCCGTGCCGATGGCGCTGTCGACCTTGGCGATCATGGCCTTGGCTTCGGTCGCGGTGGTGAAGGCCGCGGCCGCGGCCGTCGTCAGGGCCAGGCCGCCCAGGCTCAGGGTCTGGGCGCTGACAGTCAGGCCCGAACCATCCGAGTTGGCCAGGAACGTCATGCTGGCGACAGAGCCGGTGGCCAGGCTGGCGCCGTTGAACTTGGAGTTCGTGGCGGCCTTGGTGATCTGCTTCCGCAGCGATTCAAAGTCCGACTTCAGAGCGTTGAACGAGGCGGTGTTCAGCGAAGAGTCGGAAGCGGCCAGGGCCTTTTCCTTCATCTTGCCGAGCAGGTCGGTGATCGTGTCGCCGGCGGCGAGAGCCACGTCGATGGTGGACTGACCGCGTTGCAGCGAGTCCTTCACCGAATTCAGGCTGCTGGCGGTGGCCGACTGCGTCTTGGCCATGGCCCAGATCGCGCCGTTGTCCTTGGCGGTGGCAACTTTCTTACCGGTATTGATGCGCTGTTGGACGGTGCCCAGTTCGGAATTCGTCGCGTTCAGGTTTTGCAGGGCGATAAGGGCCCCAGAGTTCGTGTTGATGCTGTTCAGCGCCATAACGAAACAACTCCTATTCGAGGTGTTCCGGCGTCCTTTTGACGGCCGGTGGGCGTTTTACCCACGGCAAGTATCCGATAGTGTGATTTCTATTTCGTTTAAGAAACACAGATGTACTATTAACATAGCGATCTATTATATTAATCATTAAGATCGAATTTACTTAATCTAGATATAGGTTTTTATAGAATATGTCTCAGAATGAGACACGGCCCGGCGAATTGCACATGGCTATATTAATTTCGATTCAGGGTATCAGCCCGCCACGGACTCGGGAGCGGCTGGTGGAACGCGGCGCGAGCGACACGGCCTGGCCGCCGCGCGGATGCGCGTAACGAAGACCAGCGCCTTCCAGGCGTCCGACAGGAAACGAAGACGACGACGCATCGAAAGAGGCTCCTTGCCTCCTTCCAACGAAGGAAAGACCGACAGGCTCCCTGACCGGCGCCGCTATTTCCGCCGCGTGACCACCACCGGCGCGCCCGCATAGTCGATCGTGGCGTCGGCCACGTCGAAGTCTGCGGACTTCACCCCGGGCCCGACGAAGCGAACCTTGAACGCTCGTCTATCGACCATGCCGTCGTAGCGCCCCGACCGGGGGCCGATGGTCAAGCGGCCCGCGGCGTGGTCATAGCTGACCGGAATGCGGCTATAGGCGCCGCGCTGATAGGCCGTTGACAGGCCATCGTCCTCGTAGAGCTCGAACCGGCCGTCCGCACCCGTGTAGACGAGCAAGGTGATCGGCGCGTCGGGCTTTTCGCCGATAAACTGCTGGACCTCGGTCGTCGGCACGATTGACCCGGCCTTGACGAACAGCGGCATGCGCGAGAGCGGCGCGTGGGCCGTGATCGTCTGGCCGCCGGCGTGGCGCTGGCCGGTCTCGAAGTCGTACCAGGACGTCCCCGCCGGCAGATAGACCTCCCGCGACCGCGCCTGGAAGCGGGTCACCGGCGCGACCAGGAAGGCCGGGCCGTAGAGGTACTCGTCGTCGACGTTCCGCGCCTTCAGGTCGTCCGGGAAGTCCATGACCAGGCCGCGCATGATCCCGCCGTCGCGGTGATAGGTCTCGCCCGCCAGGGTCAGGGTGTAGGGCATGAGCCGGTACCGGAGCGCGTCGTACCAGGCCAGGCTCTGGTAGACCTCGGTCCCGTCCTCGGCGAGGTTGTAGATCTCGCGGTACGGGAACTCGCCGTGGCTTCGGAACAGGGGCGAGAAGGCGCCGAACTGGAACCAGCGCAGGTTCAGCTCTCGCCACTCGGCCTTATGGGCCGGCTCCTGGTTGGTATAGCGATCCTCGACCGAGAAGCCGCCGATGTCGGTGGTCCAGTTGGGCACGCCCGACATCGACAGGTTCACCCCCGCCGAGATCTGGTCGCGGAAATCGTCCCAGCGGGCGACCACGTCACCGCTCCACAACGCCACGCCGTGACGCTGGATGCCGCCGAAGCCCGAACGCGACAGGATGAAGCCGCGCTTGTTGGGATCAAGCTCACGCTCGCCCTCGAACACGCCTTGGGTGTGAATCAGCGGATAGGAATTGAAGAACTCGGCGCCCGGCCCCAGCGCCGTCGGCCCCATGCGAAGGGTGCGCTCGGGAACGTCGAGGTTGGAGTGCATGTCCGGCTCGTCGCTGTCCATCCACCAGGCGTCGACGCCGTAGCGCTTTAGGCTGTCCTTGACCTGGCGCCAGTAGATGTCACGCGCTTCCTTGGCGTACGGGTCGTAGAACGAATTGGCGTAGCCTGGCCCCACCCAGTCGACCGCGCCCTGCTCGATGTTGCGCTTGTACATGAAGCCCTTGGCGTCGAGCGCCTTGAAGTGGTCGGTCCACGGATAGAACTTGGGCCAGATCGAGATCATGAAATGGCCGTTCATCCCGTGGATGTCGTCCAGCATCTTCTGGGGATCGGGGAAGCGCGTCTCGTCGAACTTGTGGCTGCCCCACTGGTCGTCCTTCCAGTAGCGCCAGTCCATCACGACATTGTCGATCGGCAGCTTGCGGGCGCGGTACTCCTTGAGCACGCCGACGATCTGGTCCTGGGTCTCGTAGCGCTGGCGGCTCTGCCAGAAGCCGTAGGCCCAGCGCGGCAGAGCCTCCGCCTTGCCGGTCAGCTGACGGTAGCCCGAGACCACCTGGTCGAGGTTCTCGCCGGAGACGAAATAGTAGTCGACCGCGTGGGCGACGTCCGAGGTCAGGGTCAGCGACTTCTGCTGGGCGGCGGGCAACGGGTCGTTGTGCAGCAGGGCGATGTAACCGTCCTCGGGCGTCCACTCGATCCGCACCTTGTGGCGGGTCCCGGCCTTCATCGGGGCCGTGAAGTTGTGGAACCACGGGTTCCAGTTCTGCCGCCAGCGGTCGATCTTCAACTGACCGTCCACCCAAAGCTTGGCGTAGCTGGACGAGTACAGCTGGAACTTCTGGACGCCGCTGGTCCTGGGTTCGACATAGCCCTCCCAGACCACACTGGCGCCCTTGAGCGGCTTCTTGTCGGCGCCCGTCAGCTCGCTCGGCCAGTTCGGCAGGTCCTTCAGGTACTGGTAGTTCACGTCCGCCTCGACGCGGGTCAGCTTCAACTGGCCGTTCACGGAGTACTTGGCGGTGAAGCCGCCCGGCTTGCCGGCCGCGTCGAAGATCTTCAGGTCGCGCGAGGCCAGGGCGTAGGGCTTCGGGTCGCCGAAGCGGGTGATGCCATTGTTGTCCCAGAGCACCCCGTAGTTGCGGGTCGACAGCACGAACGGGATGGCGATGGCGCGATTGTACTGGGCCAGCTCGACGTCCTGGCCGTTGTAGTTCATCTGGCCGTTCTGGTGCTGCCCCAGGCCATAGAAGCCCTCGTCGGTGCTCGGGTTGAACCGTTGGCTGACCGCGTAGAAGCCCTTGCCGTCGATGGTCAGCGGCTTGAAGGCCGAGCGTCCCTGCTCGGTCAGGACGGTCTTGCCCGAAGCGTCCTTGAACGAGACCGCGCCGTCCTTCAGCGCCACCTCGGCCGTGGCCTGACCCGCCTTCAGCACGACCTTGCCGCCCGCCTCGGACACGGTGAAGCCCGAGGTCTTCGGCGTGGCGACGACCATCAGGCTGGGCGGGACGTTGATCTCATCGGTCGGAGAGGCGGTGACGCGGATGATCCGGTCGCCCATCACCTGCAGGCGGATCGTCTTGGCCGGCCCCGCCGCGGGCGTGACGATCACCCCGTCGGCGGTCTTCGCGAAGCCGCCGTCCAGGGCCAGGGCCGAGCTCGAGGCCATCAAGGCCGCCACGGAAACCGCCACCGCCAAACGCCGAGCGCCCATCCCCATTCTCCCTCGTCGCGCCTTGATAGCGCTATCAGTCGTTCGGAAGACACTCGCCGCCCGGCGACGTCTTGGCCAGACCCCTGATGGTCGTAACCAGGTCGATTGCACCGCGGGATATTGTACTATAAATCCTCCCGACATCGGGCCACCCAAAGGCCTGGCTAGGGACGATCATGAGCGACGGGAACACAGGACGGCGACGCGCGACGGCGAAGGTCGAGGCCTGATGGACCAGGATATCGTGATCGTCGGCGACTGGGGCACCTCCCGCCTCCGGCTCTGGCTGCGCCAAGGCAAGAGCGTCATCCATCGCCGCGACGGGCCGGGCGTCTCGGCCCTGACCGACACCCCCGAAAAGACCTTCCTCGACCTGGTCGGCGACTGGCGCGAGGCCAAGCCCGCGGGCGCGATCCTGTGCGGCATGGTCGGCTCCAGCATCGGCTGGACCCTGGCCCCCTACGCCCCCTGCCCGGCCGATCCGGCGGCGATCGCCGAACGCACGATCCGGCTCGAGGCCGACGGCCTGCCGGTGACCCTGGCGCCTGGCCTCTCCTGCGTGAACCCGCTGGGCGGTCCCGACGTGATGCGCGGCGAGGAGACCCAGGTCTTCGGCGCCCTGTCCCTGAACCCCGCCCTGCAGACCGGTCGCCATCTGCTGGTCCTGCCCGGCACCCACAACAAGTGGACCGTGGTCGAGGACGGCAAGGTCACCGGCTTCGTCACCGCGCCGGTCGGCGAGACCTTCGCCTTGCTGAAGAAGCATTCGACCCTCGCGGCCGGCGGCGGAGGCCAGGCCGACGGCTCGCCAGAGGGCTTCGCGCTGGGCCTCTCGCGCATCGCCGAGCATGGCGCCGCGCGCCTGACCCACCTGATGTTCGAGACCCGCGCTCGCCAATTGCTGGACGGCATGAGCCCCGCCGACGCCATGGGCTATCTGTCGGGCCTGCTGATCGGCGCGGACGTCGCGGCCGCTCGCGACTGGTTCGGACCGATGGACGCCGTGACCGTGATCGGCGCGGGCGCCCTCAGCGACCTCTATGTCCAGGCCCTGGCCAAGATCGAGGTCGGCGCGTCCGTCGTCGATGGCGACGCGGCCGTCCTCGCCGGCCTTTCGGCGATCTCCAGATCTCAAGAGAAGTGAAGCTTATGACCAACGCCGCCCCGCCCCCCATCGTGGCCATCCTGCGCGGCGTCAAGCCGACCGAGATCGTCGACATCGCCGCCGCCCTGGTCGCGGCCGGGATCAAGGGCATCGAGGTGCCGATGAACTCGCCCGATCCGCTGGAGAGCATCGGCAAGCTGTGCGACGCCTTCGGCGACCAGGCGCTGTGCGGCGCCGGCACGGTGCTGGCGCCCGAGGTCGTCGACCAGGTCGCCGGCGTCGGCGGCAAGCTGATCGTCACGCCCAACACCGACGCCGCCGTGATCGCTCGCGCGGTCGAACTGGGCCTGACCGCCATGCCGGGCTTCGCGACGCCGTCGGAGGCCTTCGTGGCCGTCAAGGCCGGCGCCAAGGCGCTGAAGCTCTATCCGGCCAGCTCGTTCGGTCCCGGCCACATCAAGGCGGTCAAGGACGTGCTGCCCAAGGACATTCTCGTCTACGCGGTCGGCGGCGTCGGCGCGGGCAATCTCGAGCCCTGGCGCGCGGCGGGCGTCGCCGGCCTCGGGGTCGGGGGCGACCTCTACCGGCCGGGCTACACGGCCCAGGAGGTCGGCGAGCGGGCCGCCGCCCTGGTCGCGGCCTGGAACGCCTGACACCGACAAGAGCAATAAAAGGGGGGAACATCATGAACTTGGCCATGATCGACATCGCGGTGCTGGCGATCTACGCGGTCGCCATCTTCGGCCTGGCGCAATGGGTCAGCCGGGACAAGGGCGGTCACCAGAAGGACTCGACCGACTACTTCCTGGCCGGCAAGGCTCTCCCCTGGTGGGCGATCGGCGCGTCGCTGATCGCCGCCAATATCTCGGCCGAGCAGATCATCGGCATGAGCGGCTCGGGCTACGCCATCGGCCTGGCCATCGCCTCGTACGAGTGGATGGCGGCCCTGACCCTGCTGATCGTCGGGAAGTTCTTCCTGCCGGTGTTCCTCAAGAACGGCGTCTACACGATGCCGCAGTTCCTGGAGCAGCGGTACGGCCCCAGCGTACGGACCCTGATGGCCGTGTTCTGGCTGGGCCTCTATGTCTTCGTGAACCTGACCTCGATCCTGTGGCTAGGCTCGATCGCGGTCCACACCGTCACGGGCCTCGACCAGATGTGGGCCCTGGCCGCCATCGGCGCCTTCGCCCTGGCCTATCAGATCTGGGGCGGGCTGAAGGCCGTCGCCTTGACCGACATCGTCCAGGTGGCCCTGCTGGTCACCGGCGGCCTGATCATCGCCTGGCTGTCGCTGGGCAAGATCGGCGGCGGCGACGTCGTGGCCGGCTTCCACCACCTGACCACCCAGTTCCCCGAGAAGTTCGACATGATCCTCTCGAAGGACAACCCGCACTACAAGGACCTGCCCGGGATCGCGGTCCTGATCGGCGGCCTGTGGATCATGAACATCAGCTACTGGGGCTTCAACCAGTACATCATCCAGCGCGCCCTCGGCGCCAAGGACCTGGCCGAGGCCCAGAAGGGCATCGCCATGGCCGCCTATCTGAAGCTGCTGATGCCGGTGATCGTGGTCCTGCCGGGCATCGCCGCGCTGGTGCTGGCGCCTGAGGGCATCAAGCCCGACCAGGCCTATCCGGAGATGATGAAGCTACTGCCGCCCGGCCTGCTGGGCCTGGTGTTCGCGGCGCTGGTGGCGGCGATCGTCGCCTCGCTGGCGGCCAAGATCAATTCGATCGCCACCATCTTCACGCTCGACGTCTACGCCAAGGCGCGCCCGAACCACAGCGAGGGTCACCTGGTGACGGTGGGCCGGATCACGGCCGTCGTCGCGGTGATCATCGGCGTCCTGACCGCCAAGCCGCTGCTGGGCGGCGCCGAGCAGGCCTTCCAGTTCATCCAGGAGTTCACGGGCTTCTTCACGCCGGGGATCGTGGTGATCTTCATCCTGGGCATGTTCTGGAAGAAGGCGACCACCGCCGGCGCCCTGACGGCCGCCATCGGCTCGGCCGTTCTGTCCGCCGTCTTCTGGTGGCTGCAGGAGAAGGGGATCTACGCGATGCCCTTCATGAACCGCGTCGGCGTCGTCTTCCTGCTGTCGCTGGCCGGGGCCGTTCTGGTCTCGCTAGCCGCGCCGCAGAAGAAGGTCGTCAGCGTCGTGACCCTGGAGGGCGTCAGCTACAAGACCTCGACCGGTTTCAACATCGCGGGCGTCGGCGTGGTCCTGATCCTGATCGCGCTCTACGCCACCTGGTGGTGATCGGGGCGAAGCCAAGCGCGCAAAGGGATAGCGAATGCCGGTCCTTCAGCATTTAGGCGACGCCGCAAGTCCGAACGCTCTTGCCCAAAGCGGGCGGCGCGGCTGTATTCGGACCCATAGATTCCGCGGTTCGGCGGACGTGAACACCATAGGGAGCGGCGGCCGACGAAAAGCCGCCGCCAGAGGAAAGAAGATCCGCCGATGCGCACCCCGCCTGGCCTGAGCTTGACCTACGGCCTGGTGGAGCAGCTGGGCCAGGCGATCGTCACCGGCGAATACGCCGCGATCGGCTTTCCGACCGAAGGCGAACTGTCCAAGCAGTTCGGCGCCAGCCGCACCGTCACGCGCGAAGCGGTCAAGATGCTGACCGCCAAGGGCCTGCTCAGCGCGCGCCCGCGCCACGGCACCGTCGTGGAGCCCGAGGCCGAGTGGAACATGCTCGACCCCGACGTGCTGCGCTGGCTGCTGGAGCGCAAGTTCTCCCTGCGCCTGCTGGCCGAGTTCACCGAGATGCGGCTGGGCATCGAGCCCGCCGCCGCGGCCCTGGCCGCCCGCAACGCCGACGAGGCGGGGCTGGAGGAGATCCGCAAGGGCCTGCGCCGGATGAAGGCGGCCGCCGACGGCGAGGACGACCCGCTGTCGGCCGACATCGCCTTCCACATCGCCATCCTCGACGCGACGAAGAACCCCTTCTATCGCGAGCTGCACGAGCTGGTGAACACGGCCCTGCGCATCTCGATCCGGTTCACCAACCGCATCAAGGGCCGCACCGCCTCGATCCCCTCGCACGAGGACGTGGCCGAAGCGATCATCGCCCGCGACGCGGAGAGGGCCTCGGCGGCGATGCGGGAGATCATCGTCGACGTCCTGGAGCTGATCCGGGCCGCCTCGCCGGGCACGGAATCGGAGGCCGCGCGCCGCGAGGCGTGAGTCTTTCGAAAACGACTCGCGGGTCGCATGGCCAAGGTTTAATGTGGTGGCGCTTGGCCGAAAGGCGGCGGACCCTTAAAGTTCTTGCTATGGACAAGGGCGATCCCTCTGTGACGGACCAGGTCGAGGGTCTCGACCGTCTCACCGAGCGTGAGCGTGAGTGCTTGCGCCTGGTCGATCGGCACATGAGCTCCAAGGAAATCGCCCGGGAACTGGGCCTCTCAAAGCACACCGTCGACTGGCATCTGGACAAGGCGCGCCGTCGCCTCGGCGCGGCCGATCGCTACGACGCCGCGCGACGGGTCTTCGATCGCGCGCATCGCGCGGACGCTCCCCCTACGACGCCCCCTGTCACCCCCCCTCCGATCGCGTCGGGGTCCGATCCGGCGCGGCTAGGCGCGCATCCTTCTTTTGGGTCTCCTGACCTCGCTGAGGAAGGAGCTTTCCGTGACCGAACTGACCCCCTACCAAAAGGAAGCCATTGGCCGGGCGACGTACATGCGCCAGGACATCATGAGTTTCCGGAACAGCTGGCCGGCTCTCAATTCGGCCGAGGCCCTTCCGCCCATCACCTGGAGCGAACTCGAGCGCCAGCTGATGAGCCTTTCGGCGACGCCGGATGGCGCGGCGATGGTCCACGACCTAGTGGCGGCCACGCGCAAGCAGGCTTCCTTCAAGCCGAGCGAACTGGTGATGCGGGAAATCCTGTGCATCGCCAGCGCGGTGATGGACGAGACCTTCCCGTTGGACTCCTCGTCTTCGGACTCGGAAATGGACGACCTAACCATCTAAGCGTCCCGCTCCGGTTGGCTTTCATCGCCGCCGTGATGATCGTGACGGCCTTTGCGTTCGGCTCGATCCTCGCGGGACTCCACGCGCTGCAAGCCCTGTTTCCCTGATTGAGACGCCCCAGGGCGTCTCGGCTTTCCTACCCTCACCCTTCCTGCAACGCGCCGGGTCGCCCGGCGTGACGGAGACCGCTCATGCTTAAGCAACGCCGCCTTGCCGCCGAGACCGTCGCCGAAGCCCTGTTCGCCGCCGAAAGGGCCATCGACGCCGCGATCGCCAGCACCGCCACCCTGGCCGGGCTGATGCCGACGACCCGCCAGGAGGCCAATCTCTCGGCCCTGGTCGGCCAGGACGCCCTGATGTCCGCCATCAACACGATGCAAGCGCTGGGCGTGGCCCGCGAGAACATCGTCGTCACCCACAAGCATCTGTCGGTGGCCCAGCATGATATCGGCCTCGCCGCCATTTCGTTCGGTCAAGCGCCCGAAAAGCCGGGGGACGGGGCGACGCGCACCGGCCGCCTCAGCGTCGCCGCCTAGCGCGCGACTTGCTCATCCGCCAAGGCGCTCCCGCGCCGTCGCGCGCCCCCCGGCGGTTCCCGCCGCCGAGGGGCGTTGCAATCTGGAAGAACGGCGCCACCCTGGCGCGATGAACTTCAACCACCTCTATCAGTGGGCCAGCCTCGTTGGGCTGTTGATCACGACCGGCGCGGCGCTCTGGCGCGGCGGCCCGCCCGAGCGGCTCGCCGCCGTCGCGATGATCCTGGCCTGGTTCGCCACGGGCCTCTTCTACAAGAGCCACCTGTGGTTTGGCCCGCAGACCCCGGTGTTTCTCGTCGACATGACGCTGCTGGGAGTTCTGCTGTTCATCGCCCTGCGGTCGGATCGCTGGTGGCCCATGTGGGCCTGCGGATTCCATGGGCTGACCCTGTTCCTGACCCTGGCCACCCTGGCCGATCCCAGGATCCCCAACCGCGCCAGCTTGATCGCGGGCGGCGGCATCTTCAGCTACCTGGCCATGACCGCGCTGTTTCTCGGCTCGATCCGCCGCCGAAACCCGCCCTCTCCTGACGCCGCGTCACCGCTGACATAGCCCCAAACGCCTGTTTCACTCTCCGCAACGCAAGCGCGTCAGGCGAAGTGTGAGCGGTTCGCCGCCCGGACGCGCGTCAAGGCAAAAGGGAGGAACCAATGGGCGAAGCCTATATCGTGGCGGCCGCGCGGACGGCCGGGGGGCGCAAGGGCGGCAAGGTCTCGGGCTGGCACCCGGCCGATCTGGGCGGCGTCATTCTCGACGCCCTGGTCGATCGGACCGGCGCGGATCCGGCCCTGGTCGAGGACGTGATCATGGGCTGCGTCGGCCAGGTCGGCGAGCAGGGCCTGAACGTGGCTCGCAACGCCATCCTCGCCTCCAAGCTGCCCGAGAGCGTGCCGGGGACCTCGGTCGACCGGCAGTGCGGCTCCTCGCAGCAAGCCATCCACTTCGCCGCCGCCACCGTGATGTCGGGCGCGATGGACATCGTCATCGCCGCCGGCGTCGAGAGCATGAGCCGCGTGCCGATGGGCCTGTCCTCGCAGCTGCCGTACAAGAACGGCTTCGGCACCTACAAGAGCCCGCGCATCGAGGACAAGTATCCCGGCGTCCAGTTCAGCCAGTTCATGGGCGCCGAGATGATGGCCAAGAAGTACGACCTCTCGCGGGCCGACCTCGACGCCTTCGCGCTCGAGAGCCACCAGCGGGCCATGGCCGCCACCAAGGCCGGCAAGTTCGCCGCCGAGATCGTGCCGATCGAGGTCAAGCTGGAGGACGGCAAGACCGAACGCCACGAGGTCGACGAGGGCATCCGCTGGGACGCCTCCCTGGAGTCGATCGGCTCGGTGAAGCTGCTGGCCGAGGACGGCCGCATCACCGCCGCCACCTCCAGCCAGATCTGCGACGGCGCGGCCGGGGTGATGATCGTCAACGAGCGTGGCCTGAAGGCCCTGGGCGTCGAGCCGCTGGCCCGCATCCACCACATGACCGTGATCGGCCACGACCCGGTGATCATGCTGGAGGCCCCGATCCCCGCCACCCTGAAAGCGCTGGAACGGGCCGGCATGAAGATCGGCGACATTGACCTCTACGAGGTCAACGAGGCCTTCGCCTCGGTGCCGACGGCCTGGCTGAAGGTCACCGGCGGCGATCCGGCCAAGCTGAACGTCAACGGCGGCGCCATCGCGCTGGGTCACCCGCTGGGCGGCTCGGGCGCCAAGCTGATGACGACGCTGGTGCACGCCCTGAAGGACCGCGGCGCGCGCTACGGCCTGCAGACCATGTGCGAGGGCGGCGGCCTGGCGAACGTCACGATCGTCGAGCGGCTGTAGCGTCCTTCTCCCCTAGCGGGAGAAGGTGTCAGCCCCCGGGTCGCGCGAAGCGCGCCCGAGGATAAACTCCGCTGACGGATGAGGGGTCGCGCCGGCGACGCCGAGAGACCCCTCACCCGGCCTTCGGCCCCCCTCTCCCACAGGGGGAGAGGGATAGGAAGATGACCATGATCACCCTCTGGCACTGCCGCGACGCGCGCTCGTTCCGTCCGCTGTGGGCGCTGGAGGAGCTTGGGATCCGGTACGACCTCAAGCTCCTGCCCTTCCCGCCGCGCTTCCACGCGCGGGAATACCTGGACCAGAACCCGCTGGGCACCATCCCGCTGCTGGTCGACGGCGATACGCGGATGACCGAGTCCGCGGCGATGATCGAATACCTGTCGATGCGCCACGGCGAGGGCCGCCTGTCGGTCCGTCCCGAGGAGCCGGGCTACGGCGCCTATCTGAACGGCCTCGTTTATGGCGAGGCCACCCTGACCTTTCCCCAGACCCTGGTGCTGCGCTATGCGCGGCTCGAACCCGAGGAACGCCGCCAGCCGCAAGTGGCCGAGGACTACGCCCGCTGGTTCCTGGCGCGGCTGGAGGGGCTGGAGGCGATCCTGGAGACCTCGGCCTTCGTCGCCGCCGACCGCTTCACCGGCGCCGACATCTCGGTGGCCTACGCCCTGCTGCTGGCCCGGGCCCTGAAGCTGGACGGCGAGCTCCCGCCGGCGGTCGCCGACTACTGGACCCGCATGAGCCAGCGTCCCGCCTTCGCCAGCGCCAAGGCGGCGCAGAGCCAGGCTCCAGCAAGCGTTTGAACGTTTTTATCGTCTTACGGCAAATTAACTCAGCGACCGGGGGTTTGTCGGCTAGAAGGCCGACGGGCTAACAACTGTCACTGGGGTTGAACGTGCTTTACCGGATCAATGGGCGCCGCCCGACTACGAGCGCGCTGGTCTTGGTCCTGGGGGTGAGCGCGATCGCCCTTTCTGGATGCGGCGACAAGAAGCCGAAGAAGGCCAAGGCCCCCGCGGCGGCCGCCACCGTCAGCGTGGCCACGGTCGCCAGCCAACCGATCGCCCGCCTCATCAACGCCACTGGCACCGTTTCGCCCTGGGAAGAGGTGCCGGTCGGCGCCGAAACCGGCGGTCTCACACGGCCGTTTCGGTCAACGCCGAAGAGGGCCAAGTGGTCCAGGCCGGCCAGGTGCTGGTCAAGCTGAACGACGCCCTGATCAGCGCCCAGCTGCGCCAGCAGGAGGCCGCCGTGGCCAGCGCCCGCGCCACCCTGGCCGAGGCCCAGGCCGCCCTGGGCCGCGCTCGTGAGTTGCAGGCCAAGGGCTACCTCAGCCAAGCCTCGCTCGACACCGCCACGGCCCGCCAGGGCACGGCGAGCGCCAACCTGGCCGCCGCCGAAGCCGCCCGTGGCGAGACCGCCGCGCGCCTGGCTCAGACCTCGGTCCGCGCGCCGGTCGGCGGGCTGATCAGCCGCCGCAGCGTCACCAAGGGCCAGATCGTCACCTCCGGGTCGGAGCTTTTCCGCATCGTCCGCGACAGCCGGCTGGAAGTCGACGCCGAGATCCCCGAGACCGAGCTCGGCGCCGTGAAGGCGGGGATGCCGGCGACCATCTATTCCGACAAGGTCGGCGAGACGAGCGGTCGCGTGCGCATCGTCACCTCCGAGGTCAACACCAGCAGCCGCCTGGGCGTGGCGCGCGTGGCGCTGTCGTCGATGGGCGGCTTCCGCCCGGGCATGTTCGCCCGCGTCCGCATCGACGCCGGCGACCAGCCGGCGCTGGTGGTGCCTAGCGCCTCGGTGCTGTACCGCGAGAACCGTCCGGGCGTCTTCGTCGTCGACAACGCCAAGAAGGTCCATTTCCGCCGGATCCAGATCCTGACCAGCACCGGCGACCGCGTCGCCGCCACCGGTCTCGCGGCCGGCGAGCAGGTGGTGGTCGAGGGCGCGGGCTTCCTGGGCGAGGGCGACCTGGTGCGCGTGAGCGCCGCCGCCGCGCCCAAGCCCGCTCGCTAAGGACGCCCCGATGCGCAACATCTCGTCCTGGTCGATCAAGAACCCGATCCCCGTCATCATGCTGTTCCTGCTGCTGACCATCGCGGGTCTGGCGGGCTTCCGTTCGATGCGGATCAACAACAATCCCGACGTCGATCTGCCGATCGTCGTCGTCACGGCCGTGCGCCCCGGCGCCGCGCCCAGCGAGCTGGAGACCCAGGTCACCCGCCTGATCGAGGACTCGATCGCGGGCCTGGGCCAGGTGCGGCACACCAACTCGACGATCGTCGACGGCGCCTCGACCACGGTGATCGAGTTCGAGCTGGGCGTGGACCACGAGCGCGTCACCAACGACGTGCGCAACGCCATGTCCAACCTGCGCGGCGACCTGCCCCAGGACATGCAGGAACCCGTCGTCACCCGCGTCGACATCTCCGGCGACGACCTGATCACCTATGTCGTCAAGGCCCCGACCCTGACGCCCGAGCAGCGCAGCTGGTTCGTCGACAACGACGTCAGCCGCGCCCTGCTGGCGATCCGCGGCGTCGGCGAGGTCAACCGCCGCGGCGGCGTCAATCGCGAGATCGAGGTCGCCCTGGATCCGGACCGCCTGGCCGCGCGCGGCGTCACCGCCGCCGCCGTCAGCCAGGCCCTGGTCTCGTCCAACGCCGACCTGCCCGGCGGCCGCGTGACTATCTCGGGCGCCGAGCGGGCCATCCGCACCCTGGGCGCGGCCGGTTCGGTCGAGCAGCTGCGCGAGACCCGCGTGCCCCTGTCCGGCGGCGGCGCGGTGCGGCTGGCCGACCTTGGCCAGATCACCGACCACTGGGCCGAGCCGCGCTCTCGCGCCCGCTTCGACGGCCAGGAGGTCGTGACCTTCTCGATGATCCGCTCGCGCGGCGCCTCGGAAGTCCAGACCGCCGAGAAGGTCCGCAAGGCCGTCGAGAAGCTCGACAAGGAGCACCCCGAGGTCCAGATCGAGGAGATCACCTCGAACGTGAAATACATCGAGGAGAGCTATCTCGCTTCGATGGAAGCCCTGATCATCGGCGCGATCCTCGCCGTGCTGGTGGTGCTGCTGTTCCTGCGCGACTGGCGCGCCACCCTGCTGGCCGCCGTGGCCATCCCGACCTCGCTGCTGCCGACCTTCGCGGTGCTGGCGCCGATGGGGCAGTCGCTGAACGGCGTGACCCTGCTGGCCCTGTCGCTGACCGTCGGCATCCTGGTCGACGACGCCATCGTCGAGATCGAGAACATCGTCCGCCACATGCGCGGCGGCAAAAGCCCCTACGCGGCGGCCATGGAGGCGGCCGACGAGATCGGCCTGGCCGTCGTGGCCACCACCTTCACCATCGTGGCGGTGTTCGCGCCGGTGGGCTTCATGCCGGGGATCATCGGCCAGTTCTTCAAGGCCTTCGCCCTGGCCGCCTGTATCTCGGTGCTGTTCTCGCTGGTCGTCGCCCGCCTGCTGACGCCGCTGATGGGCGCCTACATGCTGAAGGCCGACCACAAGCACGAGGACAAGGACCCGGCGTGGATGGGTCCGTATCTGAAGAGCCTGAACTGGGGCCTGAACAACCGCTGGAAGGTCCTGCTGATGGGCATTCCGCTGTTCCTGATCTCGATCTTCCTGGCCACCCGCCTGCCCTTCGAGTTCCAGCCCCAGGCCGACCGCGGCCGGTCCGAGTTCTCGATCGAGCTGCCGCCGGGCGCGACGCTGGACGAGACCGACGCCGTCGTGCAGCGCGTGACCAAGGAGCTGCTGGCCCGTCCGGAAGTGGTCAGCGTCTACGCCTCGGTGGGCCGCAACAACGCGGTCAACAAAGGCGCGGTCACCGCCGACCTGACCGACAAGGGCCAGCGGATCAGCCAGCAGCAGTTCAGCCGCCAGATGGTCGACCAGTTCGCCGCCATCCCCGGCGCGCGGATCGGCGCGGGCAGCAACAACGGCGGCGGCCCGTCGAGCGGCGGCAGCTATACGCTGAGCCTGGTCAGCGACAACGGTCCGGCCCTCGAAGCCGCGGCCCGCAAGGTCGAGGCTGAGATGCGCACGGTCCCGGGCCTGGCGCACGTGGTCAACACCGCCGCCATCGCCCGTCCCGAGATCGTCGTGACGCCGCGTCCCGACCAGGCCGCCCGCGCGGGCGTCTCGGCCGGCGCGATCTCGCAGGCCGTGCGCGTGGCGACGATCGGCGACGTCGACCAGAACCTGCCCAAGTACAATCTGGGCGACCGCCAGGTGCCGATCCGTCTGCGCCTGAACGACGACGCGCGCGGCGACATCGCGGTGCTGCAGACCCTGCAGGTGCCCTCGGCCAATGGCGCCGTGCCGCTGAACGCGGTGGCCGACGTGCGCTTTGGCGCCGGTCCCTCGCAGATCGACCGTCGCGACCGCTCGCGGGTGGCCACGATCACCGCCGAGCTGGACGGCATCGTCGTCGGCGAGGCCGCCAACCGCGTCCACGCCCTGCCCTCGGTCAAGAACCTGCCCACGGGCGTCAAGGAGGTGGCGGCCGGCGATGCGGAGTTCATCCAGGAGATGGTCAGCGGCTTCCTGGGCGCGCTGATCACCGGCATCCTGTTGATGTACGTCGTGCTGGTGTTGCTGTTCCGCAGCTTCGCCCACCCGATCACCATCATGGTCGCCCTGCCGCTCGCCATCGGCGGCGCGTTCGGCCTGCTGGTGCTGGCCAAGTCGAGCTTCTCGATCTCGACCCTGATCGGGATCCTGATGCTGATGGGCATCGCGGCGAAGAACTCGATCCTGCTGGTCGAGTACGCGATCATGGCGATGAAGGAACACGGCATGGACAAGCGCACGGCCATCGTGGACGCCGCCCACAAGCGGGCGCGGCCGATCCTGATGACCACCGTGGCCATGGGCGCGGGCATGCTGCCCACCGCCATCGGCCTGGGCGCCGAGGTCGAGTTCCGGGCGCCGATGGCCATCGCCGTCATCGGCGGCCTGATCACCTCGACGCTTCTGTCGCTGCTCTACATCCCGGTGGTGTTCGTGCTGATGGACGGCCTGAAGACCCGCGCCGAACGCCTGATGCACCGCCTGTTCGGCCACCAGCACCACGCCGCGCCGAAGGCGGCGGAGTAGACCTTAAAAACTGTCATCCCGGCCCAGCGCGAAGCGCGCCGAGCCGGAACCCAGGGGCCGCCGCATCGCGCTTGGCCCCTGGGCCCCGGATAGCCTCTTCGAGGCTTCCGGGATGACACGGGGGATTTACCCCTTCAACGCCTGCGCCACGACCGGCGCCAGGCGCTCGGCGATGATGCGGGCGCCCTCGGCGTTCGGGTGCAGGCCGTCGCTCTGCATGTAGCGCGAGACGCCGATCACCCCGGTGAAGAAGTCGGGCGCGTAGAACACGCCCTCCTGGCGCGCCAGCTCGGGATAGATCTGGGTGAAGCGGCGGGCGTAGTCGACGCCCAGCAGGGCCGGCGCCCGCATCCCGGCCAGCACCACCCGCACGCCCCGGGCCTTCAGTCGGGTGACGATGGCGCGCAGGTTCTCGCGGGTCCAGGCGGGGTCGGCGCCCTGCAGCAGGTCGTTGCCGCCCAGGGCGACCACGCAGACGGCGGTCTCGGCCGGGATGCGCTCGACGCGGGAGAGACCGGCCTTGGTGGTGTCGCCGATGACACCGAAGCCGAAGACGCGGGCATGGATCTTCATGCCGTCCAGAGCGCGCTGCAGCCAGGCGGGAAGCGCGCGGTCCTGGGCCAGGCCGAGGCCCGCGGTGATGGAGTCGCCGAGCACCGTTACCAGGGGCGGGGTCGGCGGCGCCTTGGCGCGCACGGCGGCGTGGACGGCGCCCGGGACGCCAAGCGCCAGCAAGCCGCCGAGGAGGGCGCGGCGATCAGTGAAGGGGGTGTGGAACTTCTCCATGGATCGAACCGTATGTGTTGCCTGCCAACATGAAACGCGTTTGCCTTTGAACGCGGGATGAAGGGGAGAAGCGGCTATGCGTCGCAGGGTTCGCGAAATCTTGATCATCGGCGTGGCCATGGCGGCTCTGTCGGCTTGCGGCCAAGGCCAATCCCAGACGCCTCCCGTGGGATACGGCCCCAACCCCGCCCTCCCCGAGCCGCACAGGAGCCTGATCCCGACCGTCAAGGTTTCGGAGGTGGTCGGCTGGCCGACGGGCGTGACGCCCAAGGCGCCGGCGGGCTTCCAAGTGCAGCCCTTCGCCATGGGCCTGGATCACCCCCGCTGGCTGCTGGTGCTGCCCAATGGCGACGTGCTGGTCGCCGAGAGCGCCGAGCCGCCCAAGAGGGAGCCCCCGCACGGCCTGCGCGGCTTCTTCCAGAAGATGCTGATGAAGAAGGCCGGCTCCGTGGTGCCCAGCGCCAACCGCATCTCCCTGCTGCGCGACGCGAACGGGGACGGCGTGGCCGAGCTGAAGACGCCGTTCCTGACCAACCTCTATTCGCCGTTCGGCATGGCCCTGGTCGGCGAGACGCTCTACGTCGCCAACGCCGACGCCATCATCGCCTTCCCCTATAAGACCGGCGAGACGCAGATCACCGCCGCGCCGCGCAAGGTGACCGACCTGCCGGGCGGGCCGATCAACCACCACTGGACCAAGAACATCATCGCCAGCCCCGACGGCGCGAAGCTCTACGCGACGGTCGGCTCCAACAGCAATGTCGGCGAGAACGGCATGGAGAACGAGGTGAACCGCGCCGCGATCCTGGAGGTCGACCTGGCCACCGGCGCCAAGCGCGTCTTCGCCTCGGGCCTGCGCAACCCCAATGGCCTGGGCTGGAACCCGGCCAATGGCGAGCTGTGGACGGCGGTCAACGAGCGCGACGAACTCGGCAACAACCTGGTCCCCGACTACATGACCTCGGTGCGCGAGAACGGCTTCTATGGCTGGCCCTACAGCTATTTCGGCCGTCACGTCGACAAGCGGGTCAAGGACAGCGACCGCCGCCCCGACCTCGTCGAGCGCGCCATCATCCCGGACTACGCCTTGGGCGCCCACACCGCGTCTCTGGGCCTGACCTTCTACGAAGGCGCCCAAAACCAACAAGGGGGCTTCCCAGCCCGGTACAAGGGCGGCGTCTTCATCGGCCAGCACGGCTCATGGAACAGGAAGCCGCAGGCCGGCTACAAGGTGATCTTCGTGCCGTTCGCCGGCGGCAAGCCGGCGGGCGACGTCGAGGACTTCCTGACCGGCTTCCTCGACAAGGACGGCAAGGCCCAAGGCCGCCCGGTGGGCGTGACCGTCGACACCACCGGCGCGCTGCTGGTGGCGGATGACGTCGGCAACGCCGTCTGGCGGGTCAGTCCGGCGCGATAGGACGCCCCCTCCGTCGCGCCGCCTGTCGGCGTCACGCCACCTCCCCCGCGAGCGGGTGAGGAGGAACGTCATCCTCCCCCGAGAAACGGGGGAGGTGGATCGCTGCGGAACGCAGCGAGACGGTGGGGGCGTTCCCGACGCAAGGGGAAACTTGCACAACGAGACTAACTAGCCGTAGGCTCCTCCCACAACACGGGAGGACCTCCGGATGAAACTCGAACGCCTGCCGCCGGTGCGGACCTCGCTGTCGCCGACCAACCATCCGTACATGACGGGCGCGTGGACGCCTCAGCACGAGGAGGTCAACGCCTGGGACCTGGAGGTGCTGGAGGGCGCGATCCCCGCCGACCTGGACGGCGTCTATCTGCGCAACACCGAGAACCCCGTCCACGATCCGCTGGGCCGCTATCACCCGTTCGACGGCGACGGGATGATCCACCAGATCGAGTTCCGCAACGGCCAGGCGACCTACCGCAACCGCTTCGTCCGCACCCGCTGCTTCGAGGCCGAGCAGGAGGTGAACGAGAGCCTGTGGGGCGGCCTGATGGATGGCCCTGGGACCTCGAAACGTCCCGGCTTCGGCGCTCACGGGTCGTTGAAGGACAGCGCCAGCACCGACATCGTCGTTCACAACGGCGAGGCGATCGCCACCTTCTACCAGTGCGGCGAGGCCTATCGGCTGGATCCGCTTACCCTGGAGACGCTGGGCGTCGCGTCCTGGGCGCCGCTGGACGGCGTCTCGGCCCACCCCAAGGTCGACGAGGCGACCGGCGAGTTGATGTTCTTCAACTACTCCAAGGCCTGGCCCTACATGCACTACGGCGTGGTCGGGCCGGACGGTAAGCGGAGCCTCTATCAGGGCGTGCCCCTGCCTGGTCCGCGCCTGCCGCACGACATGTGCTTCTCCGAGCACTGGGCGATCCTCAACGACCTGCCGGTGTTCTGGGACCAGGAGCTGATGGCCCGCGACATCCACGCCGTGCGCCTGCACAAGGGCCTGCCCAGCCGCTTCGCCCTGGTGCCGCGCCACGGCGGCGAGCCCCGCTGGTTCGAGGCCGAGCCCACCTATGTGCTGCATTGGCTGAATGCGTACGAGGACGGCGACGAGGTCGTGCTCGACGGCTACTTCCAGGAAAAGCCGATCCCCCGCCCGCTGGAGGGCGCGCCTGACGGCCACGGCCACCTGATGGCCTATCTGGACGAGCACAGCTTCCTGCCCAAGCTGCACCGCTGGCGCTTCAACCTGAAGACCGGCGAGACGACCGAAAAGCATCTCGATGACCGGATCCTCGAGTTCGGCATGTTCAATCAGAAATACGCCGGCAAGCCGTATCGCTACGCCTATTCGACCACCGCCAAGCCGGGCTGGTTCCTGTTCAACGGCTTCGTCAAGCACGACCTCGAAACCGGCGAGAGCTGGTCGATCACCCTGCCCGAGGGTCGCTACGCCAGCGAGGCGCCGTTCGCGCCCAAGGTCGGCGCGGTCGACGAGGACGACGGCTATCTGGTCAGCTTCATCATCGACGAGAACCGGGGAACCTCGGAGTGCGCGATCATCGATGCGCGAGCCTTCGAGGTCGTCTGCCGGGTAGCCCTGCCCCACAAGCTGAGCAGCGGCACGCACAGCGTCTGGGCGGGGCGCGAGATGCTGCGGGGGTAGGGGGGCGCCGCCCCCACACTTAACCGCACCTTCACCGACCGCGCGGTAACCATGACGCGCCATGCGCCGCGCCCTTCTCGCCTTGCTGATCCTGACCGCCGCCGGCCCCGCCGCGGCCCAGGCGTCCAAGTCGCCGGGCTCGGTGCTGCAGTCGCGCGAGCCGCCCAAGACCATCCTCGCGTCCCCCTGGGCCCTCATCCCGCGCCAGCCGGCCGGCGACCAGCACGGCTGCAAGACCATGTGCTCGCGCGTCCGGTACTTCTGCGAGGCGCGCGACGTGGGATACACCGGCTGCGGCAGCGACTGGGTGCTGTGCAATCGCCGTTGCGCCTCGGCCTACGCCACCACGCCGTTCGGGCGGTAGACGCGCGGCCTTCCGCAAGGTCCGCTTGCCGGGCGCCACAGGGCCGGTACACTCACCTGAACAACGATAAGTCGGGAGGGTGGAATGGCGACCGGGATCCCCCAGGCGAGATTGCCGAAGGCGTGCGTGATCGGCGCCGGCTGCAGCGGCTTCACCACGATCAAGCGGCTGAAGGACCACGGGATCCCCTACGACTGCTTCGAGATGTCGGACGAGATCGGGGGCACCTGGTACTACAAGAACCCCAACGGCATGTCGGCCTGCTACGACAGCCTGCACATCGACACCTCAAAGTGGCGGCTGGCGTTCGAGGACTTTCCCGTGCCGAAGGACTGGCCGGACTTTCCGCACCACGCGCAGCTGTTCCAGTACTTCAAGGACTATGTCGACCACTTCGGCCTGCGGCCGACCATCACCTTCAACACCCGCGTCGAGAAGGCGCGCCGCACGGCCGACGGCCTGTGGGCGGTGACGCTGTCGAGCGGCGAGACGCGGCTCTATGACGCGCTGTTCGTCTGCAACGGCCACCACTGGGATCCGCGCGTGCCGGAATATCCCGGCGAGTTCGACGGGCCCGCCTTCCACGCCCACGCCTATAGCGACCCGTTCGATCCGGTCGATATGCGAGGCAAGAACGTCGTGGTGGTCGGCATGGGCAATTCGGCCATGGACATCGCCAGCGAGCTCTCTCAGCGCCCGATCGCCAAGACCCTTTGGGTGTCGGCGAGGCGCGGGGTGTGGGTGTTCCCCAAGTACTTGAACGGCAAGCCCGCCGATAAGTCCGCCCTGCCCGCCTGGGTGCCGCGCAAGCTGGGCCTGGCCCTGTCGCGCTCGGTGCTGAAGAAAGCCATCGGCCGGATGGAGGACTACGGCCTGCCCAAGCCTGATCACGAACCGCTGGAGGCCCACCCCTCCGTCTCGGGCGAGTTCCTGACCCGCGCGGGCTGCGGCGACATCAAGTTCAAGCCGGCGATCAAGGCGCTGGAGGGCAAGCGCGTGCGCTTCGCCGACGACAGCGTCGAGGACGTCGACGCCATCGTCTTCGCCACCGGCTACAAGATCAGCTTCCCGTTCTTCGACGATCCGGAGCTCTTGCCCGACGCCGACCACCGCTTCCCGCTGTTCAAGCGGATGATGAAGCCGGGGATCGACAACCTGTTCTTCATGGGCCTGGCCCAGCCCCTGCCCACCCTGGTGAACTTCGCCGAGCAGCAGGCCAAGCTGGCCGCCGCCTACCTGGACGGCCAGTACGCCCCGCCGCCCCGCGCGGAGATGGAAAAGATCATCGCCAGGGACGAGGCCCGCCATACCGGCCACTTCTACGAGTCCGCCCGCCACACCATCCAGGTCGACTTCAACGTCTATTGCGCCGACCTGAAGAAGGAGATCGCCAAGGGCGAGGCGCGCGCCCGGAGCCAGGGCGGCAAGCTGCCGGTGGCGGCGCGGGCGGAGGGCAAATCGGAAACGCTGCTGGCCCCCACCTGATCGCTCCGCGATCGTCCGCCCCCGGAGGGGGCGGAAGGCGCCCCCTTCTTCCCCCTTCGGGGGAGGAGCGCCGTAGGCGCGGAGGGGGCTAGTATGGGCCAGGATTCGGAGCCCCCCATGCCCAAGATCACCTTCGACAAGGACACCCGCGCCAAGCTGGTCGCCGGCCTCTCCCACTATCTGAAGGACGAGCTGGATCTGGAGGTGAAGGGCTTCGACGCCGAGTTCCTGCTGGACTTCGTGACCGAGCGGCTGGGACCCTACTGGTACAACCAGGGCCTTCACGACGCCCAGGCCCTGTACCGCGAGAAGCTGGAGGCGATCAGCGAGGCGGTCTACGACATCGAGCAGCCGGTCAAACCCTTATGAGACCTCTCTCAATTCCGATTTCCCCGGCGAATGCCGGGGCCCAGATGAAGGCCTGAGCAGTGCTCCAGCTTGCGCCTTTCCAGCCTTATGATCTGGGTCCCGGCATTCGCCGGGAAAATCGGATATGGGGAGCGGACTCGCGTAACCCTTGCATCCAACCCCGGACTAGGGCTGTCATCCTGACGGCGCGTCATGATCGCGCCATCTCCGAGTCGGGGCCCATGTCGAACATCGCCTATTTCCCCAAGCCTCACATCGACCAGCGGCCGGGGAAGCGCGAGCGGACCAAGACCGCCAATCGCCAGGCCATCCTGGACGCCGCCCGCGAGGTGTTCGGCGAGCTGGGCTACGACGCCGCCACGGTGCGCGACATCATCCGCCGCACGGGTTTGGCCTCGGGCACCTTCTACAACTACTACAAGTCCAAGGAGGAGGTGTTCGACGCGCTGGCCGACGACGGCGCCCGCCGTTTCCGGCCGCTGCTGCGCGCCGAGTCCGAGAAGGCCGTCGACTTCCCATCGTTCCTGCGCGGCGCGATGCTGGCCTATTTCGACTTCCTGGCCAAGGAGCAGGAGAGCTGGCGCACGGACCGTTCCGTCGGCGAGCCGATCCCGCACGCCCGATCGACGCCCGAGCTGGCCGCCGTCTTCGACGAGGTGCGCGAGGCCTTCGCCCGCGTGCTGGCGCACGACAACGCTCCGCCGGTCGACCTCGACTACCTGACCTCGGCCTGCATCGCGATCGCCCGCGAGCTGGGCGACAAGATGCTGGAGCGGCGGCCGGTCGACACGGCGGCGGCCGCGGACTTCGCCGTCAAGCTGATCCTGGGCGGCGTACCCGCCCTCCCAAAACTGTAAAAAACGGCGAAACTACAAAAACAACAGGAGGGGGAAACATGGCCTCGGACGCCACGCAGAAAGCCATACTGAAGCTGATCCTTTCGCTGCCCAGCCCGATCCTGCGGGCCATGTCGGGCGGGGGCGTCGTCTACAAGGGCGGCCGGACCCTGGACCCGCGCTTCCAGTTCTTCGCCCACGCCGCCAAGAAGCTGCCGCCGATGTCCAGCCTGTCGCCCGCCGAGGCCGTGGCCGGCAGCGCCCGAGGCCTGGCCGCCGTGCAAGGACCGCTGGAGCCCGGCGTGCGCACCGAGAGCCTGTCGGTGGAAGGCCCGAACGGCCCGATCCCCTGCCGCGCCTATCGCCCCGAGGTCCAGGACGTCCACGCCCCGCTGATCGTCTACGCCCACATGGGCGGCGGTGTGATCGGGGACCTCGAGACCTGTCACGCCTTCTGCTCGATCCTGGCCAGGATCGTCCGCACGGCGGTGATCTCGGTCGACTATCGCCTGGCGCCCGACCACAAGTTCCCGGCGGGCCTGGAGGACGTGCTGGCGGCCTATCGCTGGGCGCGCGACAACACCGCCCGCTTCGGCGCCGCGCCGACCCCGCCGGCCATCGGCGGCGACAGCATGGGCGGCAACTTCTCGGCTATCGTCGCCCAGGAGATGAAGCGCACGGGCGAACCGCAGCCGGCCGCCCAGATCCTGATCTATCCGGCCGTGGACGTGGCCAGCGAGACGCCGTCCATGACCACCTTCGGCGACGCCTATCCGCTGACCCGCGAGACCATGGACTGGTTCATGGGCCACTACATGGGCGCCGACGCCGACCCGGCCGATCCGCGCCTGTCGCCCGACCGGACCGAGGACCTGTCAGGCCTGGCCCCCGCCGTGATCGCGACCGCCGGCTTCGATCCCCTGACCGATCAGGGCGAGGCCTACGCCAAGCGTCTGCAGGCGGCCGGCGTACGGGTGCGCTACCGCCGCTACGACAGCCTGGCCCACGCCTTCACAGCCTTCACGGGCGCCATCCCCGCGGCGGACGCGGCCTGCCGCGAGATCGCGGGCCTGGTGCGCGAGACGTTCGAAGCGGGGGCGTAAGGCGTGCGCGCCAACCTTCTCCCTTCCCCCTTTGATGGGGGAAGGGCGGGGATGGGGGTGACCCCGCCGGACGGTCCTGCGCGGCCGAGCTACCTACTGAAACGCTGTCACCCCCATCCCCAACCCTTCCCCCATCAAAGGGGGAAGGGGGCATGACGGTAGCTCCGGAAAAGATGCGCGCCCTCGTCGTAGAGGGCCTGGCGCCCGACTTCGGCGGTTGCGCGGTTCGCGAGGTTCCGACGCCCGAGCCAGGTCCCGGCGAGGCGCTGGTGCGGGTCCGCGCGGCCAGCGTGAACTTCCCCGACCTGCTGACGACGCGGGGCGAGTACCAGTTCAAGCCGCCCCTCCCCTTCACGCCCGGCCTGGACCTGGCCGGTGAGGTCGCGGCGCTGGGCGAGGGCGTCACGTCCCTGGCCGTCGGCGACGCCGTGGTCGGCGGGGCGCGGCTGGGCGGCTTCGCGGAGTACGCGGTGCTGCCCGCCGAGGCCCTGAAGCCCAAGCCCGCGCGGCTGTCCTTCGCCGAGGGCGCGGCCTATGGCGCGGCCTATCTCACCGCCTATGTCGCCCTGGTTCGCCGCGCACGGCTGGAGCCTGGCGAATGGGTGCTGATCCACGGCGCGGCCGGCGGGGTGGGTCTGGCGGCCGTCGACATGGCCAAGGCCCTGGGCGCGCGGGTGATCGCCACCTCCGCCTCGGACGACAAGCTGGCCCGGGTCCAGGCCCTCTACGCGCCCGACGCCGTGGTCAACGTGACCGGCGGCTTCCGCGACCGGGTTAAAGAGATCACCGGCGGCCACGGAGCCGACGTGATCTACGATCCCGTCGGCGGCGACGTCTTCGACGAGAGCGTCCGCTGCGTCGCGTTCGACGGTCGTCTGCTGGTGATCGGCTTCACCTCCGGGCGGATCCCGACGATCTCGGCCAACATGCCGCTGATTAAGGGCTTCTCGGTCGTGGGCGTGCGGGCCGGCGAGTACGGGCGGCAGTTTCCCGACAAGGGCCGCGAGAACAGCGAGGCGGTCTGGCGGATGGCGGACGAGGGCCTGATCCGGCCGCACGTGCACGCCGAGGTCCCGCTGGACCGCTGGCGCGAGGCCTTCGACCTGCTGGCCGAGCGCAAGGTGGTGGGCAAGGCGGTGATTGTTCCATGATCCACCCGTCGTATCGTTATCTTCCATCGTCATCCCGGGCGGCGTAGCCGACCCGGGACCCAGGGGAGCCTCACTGCCGCTTGCCCCTGGGTCCCGGCTCTCCGCTGCGCTACGGCCGGGATGACGATAAAGGGATACGAGGAATTAGACGCGGGCGCTTCGCGGTCGACTCAGGTTGACATCCCGCGTCCGTTCTTTTATCCACCGCCCCTCACTCGCGGGGCCCCAGGCTTCGCGTCCAACGTTTTGCATTTCGGAGCCACGTCGTGAAGCGCACCTTCCAGCCGTCGAAGCTCGTGCGTGCCCGCCGTCACGGCTACCGCGCGCGTATGGCCACCAAGAATGGCCAAAAGGTCGTCGCGCGTCGCCGCGCCAAGGGCCGCAAGCGCCTGACCGCCTAATTGCTCTTCCTCCTTCGGGAGGCGAGATCATGATCAAAGCCGCCTTTTCCACAGACCTGATTTCAGGTTCTCGCCGGAAAGGCGGCTTTTTTCATGCCTGAGGCCGTGTCCGAGGCCCCGCTCCGCTTCGAGCGACTGCGCAAGCGCGCCGACTTCCTGCTGGCGGCCAAGGCTCCGGCCCTGTCGCGCGGCGCGGTGTTCATCCAGATGCGCAAGCGTTCCGACGAGGATCCGGTGGTCCGCGTCGGCTTCACCGCCACCAAGAAGATCGGCGGCGCCGTCGAGCGCAACCGCGCCAAGCGCCGCCTGCGCGAGGCCGCCAGGCTGGTCCTGCCCCTTCATGCGCGCCCTTCGCACGACTATGTATTCATCGCGCGCGGCGGTACGGGCTCGCGCGAATGGGGACGTTTGCTTGACGATGTCAAAAGCGCGCTGATAAGCCTCGCCGCCGAGCACGATGGGGCGAAGGTCTCGCGGTCATCGTTCGGCGCATCCTCGAAAGCCGTCTCTTCCCAACAACCCGATCCCACAGTTTCCGGTTAAGCGCTCCATGCAGAACGACAACAAAAACACGCTGATGTTCATCGTCAGCGCGTTCGCGATCCTGATCGGGTACCAGTTCTTCATCCTGGGTCCGCAGCAGAAGAAGGCCGAGGCCGAGATGCGCGCCAAGAAGGCCGCGCAACAGCAGACGGCCGCCCAGGCCGGCGTGCCGCTGGACGCCAACGGCAATCCCGCCCCGCTGCGCCTGTCGCGCGATCAAGCCAAGGCTCAGAGCCCGCGCATCGTGGTCGACACCCCGGCCCTGTCGGGCTCGATCGCGCTAAAGGGCGGCCGCATCGACGACCTCTTCCTGCGCAAGTACGCCGAGACGACCGCCAAGAACTCGCCGCCGGTCGAGCTGTTCCGCCCCGAGGGCGCCGAACACGCCTGGTTCGCCGATTTCGGCTGGGCCGGCGCCAACCTGCCGGGCCTGCCCGACAGCCGCACCGTCTGGACCGCCGCGCCGGGCCAGGTGCTGCGTCCCAATTCGCCGGTGACGCTGACCTATGACAACGGCATGGGCCTGACCTTCACCCGCGTGATCGCCGTCGACGACCAGGCGATGTTCTCGGTCACCGACAGCGTCAAGAACAACGGGACGGCCGCCTTCCAGCTGGCCCCCTACGCCACCGTCCAGCGCCAGGGCATCACCGACCACCTGGGCAAGACCCAGATCGTCCACGAAGGCGCCATCGGCGTCCTGGGCTCGGGCAAGGACCAGAAGCTGGAACTGGCCAAGTACCAGAAGTGGAAGAAGGACAAGCCGCTCACGACCTTCGACTCGGTCGGCGGCTGGGCCGGCATCACCGACAAGTACTGGCTGGCGGCCCTGATCCCCGGCCAGACCGAGGCCATCAAGGCTCAGTACCGCGTGACCAATGTGGCCGGCGTCGACGTCTACGACGTCAACTTCGTCGGCCCGACCCAGGCCCTGAACCCGGGCGCCACCCTGACCCAGACCACCCGCCTGTTCGCCGGCGCCAAGACCGTGCCGCTGCTGCGCAAGTATCAGTACGGCGGCGCCAAGCCGCCGGCGTGGTGGGAGTTCTGGAGCAACGCCAAGGCCGAGATCCCGCGCTTCGACTGGGCCGTGGACTGGGGCATGTTCTCCATGTTCACCCGCCCGATCTTCAACGTGCTGGAGATCTTCTACAAAATGGTCGGCAACTTCGGCCTGGCCATCCTGGCGCTGACCGTCCTGCTCAAGCTCATCCTCTATCCGATGGCGGACAAGAGCTATGAGTCCATGGCCAAGATGAAGAAGATCGCCCCCGAGGTCGAAAAGCTGAAGGCCAAGCACAAGGACGATCCGGCCAAGCAGCAGCAGGAGATGATGGCGCTGTATCAGAAGGAGAAGATCAACCCGATGATGGGCTGCCTTCCGATGCTGATCCAGATCCCGGTCTTCTACGCCCTGTACAAGGTGCTGACCGTCACCATCGAAATGCGCCACGCGCCGTTCTTCGGCTGGATCCAGGACCTGTCGGCCCGCGACCCGTCGACGATCTTCAACCTGTTCGGCGCGATCCCGTGGGATCCGGCCACGGCCCCGCTGATCGGCGGCTTCCTGGGCGGTCCGCTGCACATCGGCGTCTGGCCGCTGCTGTACGGCTTCACCATGTGGCTGACGACGGCGATGAACCCGCCGGCCGGCGACCCCATCCAGCAGAAGATCTTCCAGCTGTTCCCGATCATCTTCACCTTCACCCTGTCGCAGTTCGCGGTGGGCCTGGTGATCTACTGGTGCTGGAGCAACGTGCTCACCATCGTCCAGCAGTACGTGATGATGCGCCGCTACAAGGTCGAAAACCCGATCGACCGCATCATCGCGCGCCTGCAGGGCAAAGCCGTAAGCACGACCTGATGAGCGAGGACCCGATCTTCACCCCGCCGCTTTTCAGCGACGAAGAGATCGAGACGGCGCGGGTGTTCTTCGCCCAGCCGGTCTCGTTCATCATGGGCGCGGTGCGCATGGACGCCATGCCCGCGCCGGACCTGCCGGAAGTGGCCTTCGCCGGCCGCTCCAACGTCGGCAAGTCCAGCCTGATCAACGGCCTGGTGAACCAGAAGTACCTAGCCCGGGCCTCGAACGAGCCGGGCCGCACGCGGGAGATCAACTTCTTCCTGCTGGCCGAGCAGGTGCGCCTGGTCGACTTGCCGGGCTACGGCTTCGCGCGCGTCTCGCGCTCGATCGCCGACAAGTTCCAGGACCTGGGCCGCGCCTACCTGCGCGGCCGCGCCAACCTCAAGCGCGTCTATGTGCTGATCGACGCCCGCCATGGCCTCAAGAAGGTCGATCTCGAGGCGCTGGACGCCCTGGACGTGGCGGCGGTCTCCTACCAGATCGTCCTGACCAAGTCCGACAAGATCAAGCCGGCCGAGGTCGACAAGGTCGTCGCCGACACGCTGAAGGCCATCGCCAAGCGCCCGGCCGCCTTCCCGCGCGTCCTGGCCACCTCGTCCGAAAAGGGCCTGGGCCTGCCGGAGCTGCGCGCCGAGATCGTTCGGGTCTGCATCGACGAGTGAGCTAAGCTTACAAGGCTCAAACCCGTGTCATCCCGGAAGCCTCGCAGAGGCTATCCGGGACCCAGGGGCCGGCGCATTGCGGTCGCCCCTGGGTCCCGGCTCTCCGCTACGCTATGGCCGGGATGACACTATATTGATGGCCTTCCACAGCCCTATCGCCACGCGTTAACCCTGCGCTAGGCTTCGCCCGCCAGAACCCCCGCCTCCCCGTTTTCCAGAAAAGTCTCCCGACCATGCATCGCCACGAACTGAAGACCTGGCCCAAGTACTTCGCCGCCGTCCGCTCGGGCCAGAAGCGCTTCGAGATCCGCCGCAACGACCGCGAGTTCAAGGTCGGCGACATCCTGGTGCTGCGCGAGTTCGACCCGTCCACCGACACCTACACCGGCCAGTCGGAAGAGCGGCAGATCACCTTCCTGCTGTCGGAAGAAGACTACGGCGGGGTGATCCACGGCTTCGTGGCCATCGGCTTCGGCGACGTCGCGCCGCATCCGGACGCGGCCGACGACCTGACGCCCGAAGCCCTGGCCGACTGGCACGAGGCGGCCGCCTCGCAAGCCGCCCTGCGCGCCCAGGAGGCCCGCAAGGTCTCGGAGAGCTACGCCGAAAGCAACATGGGCGTGGCCCGCGACCGCCACGCGGCCGTCGCCGACGCCGCCGAGGCCGAAGCCGGCTTCCACGCGGCCGCCGCGCGGATCGTGCGCAAGGGGTAGTTTGGTAAGTTCCTCCCCCGCGTGCGGGGGAGGTGGCCCAGAGGGCCGGAGGGGGCCAATGCGGCTTAGACCCAGCTCGCCCCCTCAGTCGCTACCGCGACAGCTCCCCCGCTCGCGGGGGAGCATCTCAGGATCAAGCCGCTTCGTGCACCACCGCGGGGAACACGTCGTCCATGCGCAGGTAGGTGATCAGGCGGTTTTCCATCGAGATGATGGCCTGGATGTAGCGCAGCTCGTCGACGCCGACGTCCGGGGCCGGCTGCAGGCTGTCGCGCGGCACCGTGAAGGTCTCCGACACGGCGTCCACCAGGATGCCGGCCAAGCGGTCCTGGCACTCGACCACGACGATGACGTGGCGGGTCTCGGGGATGGTGACGCCCAGGCCCAGGCGGTTGCGCAGGTCGATGACCGGCATGATCGCGCCGCGCAGGTTGATGACGCCGCGCAGGTAGGCCGGAGCATGGGGGATCGGGGTGGCCGGGGTCCAGCCGCGGATCTCGCGGACGGTCTTCACATCGATGCAGAATTCCTGCTCGCCGATGCAGAACGAGATCAGCTCCAGAGCAGGCGCGGTGGTGTCGGTCATAAGCGGTCCCCGGGAACAAAGAGCTCAGCCCGAAGCTGCGTTTCGACGCGCTCCGGGACACCTTGCCAGATAAGCGCGCGCCGCCTTTAGCAAGCGTTAAGCCAAACCCATCCCGGGCGCGCCTAAATGTCGCGGCGCCCCGAAAAGAGTCCTGTTGCTCGCCTAGGGCTCAGACAGCCCCTCGTCGCCGTCGTCGGCCAGGTTGAATTCGTACCAGACGCCGTTCAGCACGCCGAAGGCGACGGCCAGGCCCAGGCCCAGGATCCAGGTGAAATACCACATCGGCTTGTTTCCTTCGGATCAGTAGAGATCGGGGTTGGTGACGAGCGCGCCGGTGGTGCTACGGCCCCACAGGACCTTGTAGACCCACGCGGTGTACAGCAGCACCAGCGGCAGGAAGACGATCGTCACGATCAGCATGACGAAGAGCGTCAGGTGCGAGGACGAGGCGTTCCAGACCGTCAGGCTCGACCGGGGGTCGAAGCTGCTGGGCAGGATGAACGGGAACATCGACAAGCCCACCGTGCCGATGATGCCGGCGGTCGAGGCCGACGAGCCGGCGAACGCCATCCAGGCGGACTTGGCTCGCAAGCCCAGCAACGCCAAGGCCGCGCCCGCGAAGCCCAGCACGGGGGCGACGATGGTCCAGCCATGCCGGCCGTAGTTGTCGAGCCAGGCGCCCGGCGCCTTGACCGCGGCCGCGCCGCGCAGCGGGTTGGACGGACCGGCCGCGTCGGCCAGGCCCTCGATCCGGAAGCCGAGGCCCCCGAAGGCGACCCAGAAGCCGCCGGCCGCGAACAGCACGATGCTGGCCAGGCCGGCGATCTCGCCGATGCGGCGGGCGCGCTCGGCGACGGGGCCTTCCTCGCCCTTCACCGTGATCCAGGCCGCGCCGTGCAGCACCAGCATGGCCACCGACAGCAGGCCGCACAGCAGGGCGAACGGCGAGAAGAGGCCAATGAACGAGCCCTCGTAGAAGGCGCGCAGGTCGCCGTCGAGGCGGAAGGGCGCGCCTTGCAGCACGTTGCCCAGGGCCACGCCGAAGCACAGCACCGGCACGAAGCCGCCGACGAACAGCGCCCAGTCCCAGAACGAGCGCCAGCGCGGGTCGGCGCGCTTGGACCGGTACTTGAAGCCCACGGGGCGCAGGATCATGGCCGTCAGGACCACGAACATCGCCAGATAGAAACCCGAGAAGCTGATGGCGTAGACGAAGGGCCAGGCCGCGAAGATCGCGCCCCCGCCCAGGATGAACCACACCTGGTTTCCTTCCCAGGTGGCGCCGACGGTGTTGATCACCATCCGCCGCTCCTCATCGGTCTTGGCGACGAACGGCAACAGGGCGCCGACGCCCATGTCGAAGCCGTCGGTGAGGGCGAAGCCGATCAGGAGGATCCCGACCAGGGCCCACCAGATGACGCGAAGCGTGGCGAAATCGACGGGGATATCCATAAGTTCGCTCCTCTTAGGCCACGGCCGGTTCGGCTTCGACGGATCCGTCGGGCGCCGGCTCGTGCTGGGCGAAGGGGCCCTTCTTGATGGTCTTGAGGATCAGGCCGACCTCGACCACGGCCAGGCCGCCGTAAAGCAGGGTGAAGACCGCGATGCTGGTCAGCAGCTGCGGGACGGTGAGGCTGGACGCGCCCAGGAAGGTGGGCAGCACGCCCTCCACGGCCCAGGGCTGGCGCCCGACCTCGGCCAGGACCCAGCCCAGCTCGGTCGAGATCCACGGCAGCGGGAGGGCCGCCACGGCCAGATACAGGAACCACTTGGTGTCATGCTTGCGCAGGGTGACCAGCAGGAAGGCCGTGGCGAACAGGGCGATCATCAGGAAGCCGATCCCGGCCATGATCCGGAAGGCCCAGAACATCACCGGCACCGGCGGCACCGTATCCCAGGCCGCCTTCTGGATCAGATCGGGCGAGGCCTGCCGCGGATCGGCGACATAGCGCTTCAGCAGCAAGCCATAGCCCAGGTCGCGACGGTGCTGCTCGAAGGTCGCCCGCGCGGCCACGTCGTTCGGGTTGACCTTCAGCGCCTCGACCGCGCCGTAGGCGATGACGCCGGACTCGATGCGGCTCTGCGCCTTGGCGACCAGCTGGAAGATGCCCTCCACCGGCTTGTCGAAGCTGCGGGTGGCGATCACGCCCAGCACGTAGGGGATCTTGATCTCGTGGTGGGTCTTGCGGTCGGCGAGGCTGGGGATGCCGAAGGCCGTCAGGCCGGCCGGCGCGGGCTCGGTCTCCCACATGGCCTCTAGGGCCGCGAGCTTCATTTTCTGGTTGTCGGTCAAGGCGTAGCCGCTCTCGTCGCCCAGCACGACCACCGACAGGGACGACGCCAGACCGAAGGCCGCCGCCACCGTCATCGAGCGCTTGGCCACGCCCGCGTACTTGCCCTTCAGCAGGTAGTAGGCCGAGATCCCCAGCACGAAGACCGAGGCGATCACGTACCCCGCGCTGACCGTGTGGACGAACTTGGCCTGGGCCACCGGATTGAACAGCACGTCACGGAAGCTGGAGACCTCCATGCGCATCGTGTCGGGATTGAACACCGCGCCCATCGGGTTCTGCATCCAGCCGTTGGCCACCAGGATCCACAGCGCCGACAGGTTGGTGCCCAGCGCCACCATGAAGGTGACGAACAGGTGGCCGACCCTGGAAAGCTTGTCCCAGCCGAAGAACATCAGGCCAACGAAGGTCGCCTCGAGGAAGAAGGCCATCAGGCCCTCGATCGCCAGCGGCGCGCCGAATATGTCCCCGACATAGTGGGAGTAGTAGGACCAGTTCATCCCGAACTGGAATTCCATGGTGATCCCGGTCGCCACGCCCAGCACGAAATTGATGCCGAACAGCGTCCCCCAGAACCGCGTGACCGTGCGCCAGATCGGGCGCTTGGTCATGACGTAGATGCTCTCCATGATGACCAGCATGAAGGAGAGCCCCAGCGTCAGGGGCACGAACAGGAAGTGGTAGAGGGCCGTCAGCGCGAACTGCAGTCGCGAGAGGTCGATAACCGCGGGGTCCATGGACAACTCCGAGACAACGGTCGATACGCACGCCGACCAAGGACCTTGCCCTAGATCGGCCTGTTGCGCCGAGCCTTGATCGTGATCAAGGATCGACGGCGGCGTCAGCCTACACTCAAGCCATGGGTTCCGGCATAGTACAGATTGACCACCCCCGCGTTTCCAAGGCCTGGCTCAAGCGGCGCGACCGGACCGCTGGCCCCGCCCTGCGCCGAGCCCAGGGCGTCAGCCTGCTGGACGGCCTGGCCGCGATCGGCTTCGCGGCGGGCCTCGCGTTCGGCGCCGACGCCCTCGCCAACCCTCGCGATCCCTTGATCTTTTTCGCCTGCCTGGCCGGCGTTCTGGCGGCCATGCTGCTGCGCGCGGCGCTCGCCTACGCCAGCGCCCGGACCGGGGCGGAAGCGGCCGCCGAGGCCAAGGCCGGCCTGCGCGCGGAGCTGGCGCGCGCGGTGTTCGGCGGCCCCCGCCGCTCGGCCGGCGAGGCGACCACGGCGCTTGTCGAGGGCGTCGAGGCCATGGACGGCTACTTCGCCCGCTTCCTGCCCACCCGCCTGTCCGCCGCCGCCCTGCCGCTGGTGATGATCGCCGCCGCCGCGATCGCCAGCCCGATCTGCGCGGCCATCATGCTGGCCACCCTGATCCCGTTTGTCGGCGCGATGATCCTGGCCGGGAGCGCCGCGGCGGCCGAATCCCGCGCCCAGTTCCAGGCGCTGGAGCGGCTGTCAGGCCTGTTCCTCGACCGCGTCCGCGCCCTGCCGGTCGTCCTGGCCTTCGAGGCCGAAGGGACGACCACGACCGCGCTCGGCCGCTCGGCCTCGGCGCTGGCGGAGCGGACCCTTAAGGTGCTGCGGGTGGCCTTTCTTTCGTCGGCGGCGCTGGAGTTCTTCGCCGCCCTGTCGGTCGCCCTGGTCGCGGTCTACTGCGGCTTCAACCTGCTGCGCCTGCTGCCCTTCCCCGTGCCCGAGCAGTTGGACCTGAAGCGCGCCTTCTTCGTGCTGGCCCTGGCGCCCGAGGTCTACGCCCCGATGCGGCGCCTGGCCGCCGCCTATCACGATCGCCAAGCCGCCGAGGCCGCCGCCGTGCGCCTTTCGACCTTCGAAGAGCCGCCGCCAGCGCCCACCGTCGCGCCGCTGTCGGCCGCGCCGGCCATCCGCTTCCAAGGCGTGACGATCCGCTATCCGGAAGCCGACGCTCCAGCCGTGGCCGAGTTCGACCTCGACATCCCCGCCGGCGCGATCGTCGCCCTGGTCGGGGCCAGCGGCGCGGGCAAGAGCTCGATCCTGAACCTGCTGCTGGGCCTGTCGCCGTTGACCGAGGGGCGGATCCTGATCGACGGCGCCGAGCGTCCGGTGACGGCGGCCGACATCGCGTGGGCGGGCCAGTCGCCGCTGATCCTGCCCGCCTCCATCGCCGACAACATCGCCCTGTCGCGCCGCGACGCCCCCCGCGCCGAGATCGAGGCGGCGGCCCGCGACGCCGGGCTCGAATCCGCCCTGGCCCAGCGCCCCGGCGGCCTCGACTTCGTGCTCGACGAGCGCGGCAGCGGTCTCTCCGGGGGCGAGCGTCGCCGCCTGTCCCTGGCCCGCGCCCTCTTGAAGCCCGCGCCGATCCTGCTGCTGGACGAGCCGACGGCCAATCTCGACACCGCGGCCGAAGCCCAGATGCTGACCGCCCTGCGCCGCGCCGCCCAGGGACGCACGACCCTCATCGCCACCCACTCCGACGCCGTCGCGGCCTTGGCGGACACGGTGGTGCGCCTGTGAAGAAGACCGCGCCCACGCCCCTCGACATCCTGATCCGCGCGCAGAAGCGCGCCCACGCCGGCGCCCTGCGCCTCGCGGTGCTAAGCGCCGTCGTCGTCGGCGCGGCGTCGACCCTGCTGCTGGGCCTGTCGGGCTGGTTCATCGTCGCCAGCGCCGTCGCCGGCGCGGCCGGCCTCGCCGCCGCCCACGCCTTCAACGTGCTGTTGCCGGGCGCGGCGATCCGCCTGCTGGCCATCCTGCGCACCGCCTCGCGCTATGGCGAGCGCCTGGCCGGCCACGCCGCCGCCCTGCGGGCGCTCGCCGCCATCCGCCCCGCCGTGTTCGCCAGCCTCGCCGCCGCCCCGCCCGCGGAATCCCTGGCCCTGTCCCGCGGCGAAGCCTCGGCCCGGCTGGTGCAGGACGTCGACGCGGTGGAGACCCGGTTCGTGCGCCTGTCCGCCCCCTGGAGCGCGGCTGCGGGCCTGGGCGCGGGGCTCTTCCTGACCGCCTTCGCCGGCTGGGCGCCCAGCCTGGTCATTCTCACCGCCGCCGCCGCCGCCATCCTCTCGGCCCGCGCCCTGGCCCGCCGTTTCTCCACCCCGGCCCGCGCCGCCGTGCAGACCCGCGTCGGGGCCCTGAAGGACAGCGCCGCCGCGCTGGTCTCGGCCGCCGCCGAGTTGCGCGCCTATGGCTTGGAGGACTGGGCCGGCGAGACCCTGAACCAGCGCGCCGCCGACCTGGAGGCGGCGCGTCTGGCCGCCGCCCGGGCCCAGGGCCTGGTGCTGGCCAGCCAGGCCGCGATCCTCGGCGCGGCCGTCGCCGCCGCCATGGCCGCCGCGGCCCCGGCGGGGGCGCCCCTCGCCGCGCTGGCGGGCCTGGCCGCCGCCATGAGCGTCGAGGCCCTGACGGGCCTGGCCCACGCCTTCGACCAGGACGGCGCGACACACAAGGCGCGGGAGCGGCTGAACGCCCTGTTGCGCCACGCGCCGCGTCCGGGCTCCGCGCCGCTGGACGAAGCGCCTCCCCTGACCTTGCTGGATCAAACGCTTCGCCCCGGAGAGCGCCTGGCGATCGTCGGCCCGTCGGGCTGCGGCAAGACCACCCTGGTCGAGACCCTGCTGGGCCTGCGCGACACGCCCGCGCCTGCGCCGCGCGCGGCCTTCGCCTGGCTGCCGCAGGACGCCGGCCTGATCGCCGGGACCGTGCGCGAGAACCTCCGCCTGGCCGCGCCCCAGGCCAGCGACGCCATGCTTTGGGAAGCCCTCGAGGACGCCGCCCTGGCCGACCGGGTCCGGGCCGCGCCGGGCGGCCTTGGGGCCTATCTCGGCGACGACGGCGAGCGGCTGTCGGGCGGTGAGCGCCGACGGCTGGCCCTGGCCCGCGCCTATCTGCGCAGCGCGCCCTGGCTGCTGCTGGACGAGCCGACCGAAGGCCTCGATCCGCGCACCGAGGCCCGCGTGGTCGAAGGCCTGCAACGGCGCCTCGCGCGGACCGGCCAGGGCCTGGTGCTGATCAGCCACCGCCCGGCGCCGACGAAGATCTGCGACCGCGTGCTGACGCTCGGCGACGCGCACGAAAAAGGCCTGGCGATCGCGCCGCCAGGCCTCGTCGTCACGCCCTGAAGGCGCGCTATTTCATGTTCACCCGGATATGGGTCCCGAACAGCACCAGGGCGAACGCGGCGAACGCCACGATCACCATGCCCAGATAAGCCGTTTGCCCGTCAGTCATGGAGGGTCTCCCTTGATCGAAGACAAGAGCTTGAGCTTTGACCGGACGGCTCGCCTTGACCTGCCTCAAACGCCGTCGGCTATAAGGGCTGCGTTTTCGTCGGAGTGCGTGCGCGGATGAAGCCCGCCCGAGGCCTGTCCTCGACCCTGTTCAGCGATCCTCGGCCCGCCGCCTATGTCACCGCCCTGGTGGCGGTGATGGCGACGGCGGTCCTGCGTCTGTATCTGCCGGAGGCCTTCACCGCGCCCTCGTCGTTCCTGCTGTTCGTGCCGGCGGTGCTGGTCAGCGCGGCCCTTGGTGGGGTGGGTCCCGGCGCCTTCGCCACAACCCTGGCCTGGGCCGCGGTGTGGTGGATGACACGCCACATCCCGTTCAACTTGGTCAGCGGCATCTGCGCGGGCATCTTCCTGTCCACGGGCTTTGGCATGGCCGTCGGCGGCGGCTGGTTCCACGCCACGCGCCGGCGCGCCGCCGCCGTCAACGACCACCTACGCTCGATCCTCGACACCGTGCCCGACGCCGTAGTGGTCATCGACCGCCAGGGTCTGATGACCTCGTTCAGCCCCGCCGCCGAGCGGATGTTCGGCTGGAAGGAGGCGGACGTGCTGGGCAAGAACGTCAGCCTGCTGATGCCCGAGCCCTACAAGGCCCAGCACGACGGCTATCTCGGCCGCTACGCCCGCACCGGCGAGCGCCGGATCATCGGTTCCGGCCGGGTCGTCGTCGGCAGCCGCAAGGACGGATCGACCTTTCCGATGGAGCTGGCCGTTGGCGAGACCAAGGGCTCCACGCCCTCGTTCACCGGCTTCATCCGCGATCTGACGGAAAGCCAGGAGACCGAGACCCGCCTGCAGGAACTGCAGAACGAGCTGGTCCACGTCTCGCGCCTGACGGCCATGGGCGAGATGGCCTCGACCCTCGCCCACGAGCTGAACCAGCCGCTGTCGGCGATCGCCAACCTGCTCACCGGCTCGCGCCGTCTGATGGAGCGCGGGCGCGAGAGCGACCAGGCCAAGATCCGCGACGCCATCGACCGCGCCGCCGCCCAGGCCCTGCGGGCCGGCGAGGTGATCCACCGCATGCGCGACTTCGTCCGCCGCGGCGCCAGCGAACGCGAGGCCGAGAGCCTGTCCAAGCTGATCGAGGAGGCCAGCGCCCTGGCCCTGATCGGCGAGAAGGAGCGCCAGGTCGACGTGCGCCTCAACCTCGACCCCAAGGCCGACGCGGTGTTCGCCGACCGGGTCCAGGTGCAGCAGGTGCTGCTGAACCTGATCCGCAACGGCATCGACGCCATGCAGGTGCAGGACCCCAAGAAGCGGGCCCTGCTGATCAGCAGCGCCATGACCGAAGAGGGCTGGTCGCAGGTCAGCGTCGACGACACCGGTCCCGGCATCGCCGACGAGGTGCGCGAGCGCCTGTTCCAACCGTTCATGACCACCAAGCCGCAAGGCATGGGGGTGGGCCTGTCGATCTCGCGCTCGATCATCGAAGCGCACGGCGGCCGCATCTGGGCCGAGGCCAATTCGGCCGGCGGCGCCCGTTTCTGCTTCACCCTACCGCCCGCCGAGTCGGCGGCGGCCGCCAAGGAGACCGTCGATGACTGACGCCCCCGTCGTGCATGTGGTCGACGACGACGAAAGCGCCCGCGATTCCCTGGCCTTCCTGCTGGAATCCGCCGATTTCGAGGTCGTGACCTACGCCAGCGCCCCGGCCTTCCTGGACGCGCTGCCGACCGCGGCCCCGGGCGTGATCATCACCGACGTACGCATGCCCGAGATGAGCGGCCAGGACCTCGTCGCGCGCTTGGCGGCGCAGAAGGTCAAGATGCCCATCGTGATGATCACCGGCCACGGCGACATCCCGATGGCGGTGGACGCCATGCGCTCGGGCGTCGTCGACTTCCTGGAAAAGCCGTTCTCGGAGTCGCGGATGCTCGACGCCCTGCAACGCGCCTTCAAGTCGGCCGAGGCCGCGCCGGTCTCCACCGACCAGGCGGCGGTCCTCAAGCGGATCGAGAGCCTCTCCGAGCGCGAGCGTCAGGTGCTGGACGGGGTGGTCGCCGGCCACGCCAACAAGGTCATCGCCCGGGAGCTCGGCATCAGCCCGCGCACGGTCGAGATCTACCGCGCCAAGCTGATGACCAAGATGCAGGCCGACAACCTGGCCGCCCTGGTGCGCATGACGCTGTCGGTGCGCGGGGGTTAGTCGGGCTAGAGCGCCCTCTCCGTCGCGATGCGTATCGAGACGGCGAGGGCGGCGCGCCTAGTGCTTGGCCAGCAAGGCCGCCAGCTCCCGCCCCAGCGAGTCGTCGAGCAGCGGCTTTTCCACCACGGTGACGTCCTTGACGCCCTGGCGCTGGAAGCGTTGGGCGTCGCTGGTCAGGACGATGGTCGAGCGGCCGGGAACGGGCGCGGGCAGCGGCGCCGAGCCGTCGTCGATGATCACGCACGCGGCGGCCCGACACTCCAGGCAAGACGCGCAGCCGTCGGCGCACGGCGGGGCCGTCACGCTATAGCCTTCGGTCTCCAAGGAAAACCGCAGGGCGTCGCGCAAGGGCTCGTCCGCGACGAGCAGAAGGATCAGGGGCCGGACGTCTCCGTCCGACAGGTCGGACCGGTCGCACATGGCCCAAATTCATGCAGCGCCCCCCGCCTCCTGACTTTGATCCCGGTCAAAACAGGTTTGTAAAGGGGCGGCGCATAAGGGATTTCCCTTAGCGAGGCCTCCTTAGGCGGCCCCCCCGAATTTCGCGACTTTTGCTTTGGCGCAATAACCCTCGGGCAACTGGGGGTTTCCAATGCTGTCTCCGATCCGCGCTCAAAGCTTCGAACCGACCGTCCACCTGGACGCCAATCTGGACGCGGTCCTCGCCACGCCCTGCGCCTGCCCGCGCTTCGCCCGCGACGAGGAGATCTTCGGCGAAGGCGAAACCGCCGACTACGTCTATCAGGTCGTTTCGGGCGCGGTCCGGACCTACCGCATCCTGCGCGACGGCCGCCGCCAGATCGACGAATTCCACTTCGCCGGCGACTATTTCGGGCTGGAGCTGGGCGAGGCCCACCGCGTCACGGCCGAGGCCATGACCGACACCACCATCCGCATGATCCGCCGGGGCGCCCTCAGCGACCTGGCCGCCCGGCGCGGCGACGCGGCCCGCGCCATCCTGCGCCTGACGGCCGAGGGCCTGCAGCGCAGCCAGGACCATGTGCTGATGCTGGGCCGCCGCTCGGCCTGCGAACGGGTCGCCGGCCTTCTGCTCGACATCGCCGAGCGGACCAACGCCAAGGCCGAGCTGGACGTGCCGATGAGCCGCCAGGACATGGCCGACTATCTGGGCCTGACCATCGAAACCGTCTCGCGCACCCTGACCAGCCTGCAGGACGAAGGTCTGATCGCCCTGCCCAGCGTCCGCCACGTGGTGCTGCAGGACCGCCGCGCGCTGGAGCGGATGACGGCCTAGACCCCGCCCTCATCGGACCGCTCGAGCCCGGCGATCGTCGCCTCCTGCTCGGGCGAGGTCTGGCTGACCGACCGCAGCATCGCCTGGCGCAGCGCGTAGACCAGCATGGCCAGCAGGATCAGGGCGTTCAGCACGAACGGGCCCCAGCCCACCTGCTCGTAAAGCAGCACGAACAGCGGCGCGACGACCACGTTGAGGCCGTTGATCGCCGCGATCGCGCCCGCCGCGCCGGCCTGGTCCTTGGCCCCCACCGACAAAGACGCGCCGGCCGTGAAGCCGGGCCGCGCAAAGCCGTAGCCCAGGCTGGCGATCGCATAGCCGATGGCCACCGCGGCGTAGTCCGGCGCGAAGGCCACCACCACATTGCCCAGCGCCGCGGCCCCGACGCCCCAACGCATCAGCTCGCGCGGGCCCATCCGGAACATGCGGATCAGGCCCCATTGCGCCAGAAGGCCCGCGACGGCGCCCGCCGCCATGGCCAGGGTGATGAAGCCCTGCGCCTTGACCGGCGGCAGGCCCAGCTTATCGATGATGAGAAAGCCCAGGGTCTGGGTCTGGGCCGTCTGGCAAGAGGCGACCAGGAAGCCATAGATCAGGAAGGGTTTCAGCCGCGGATCGCGCCATAACGCCGCCCCCTCGCCGCGCCAGGGCAGGCCCATCTTGCGGCGCGGCGGGGTGTCGCCTCGCCCCGGCTTGAAGGTCTCGGGCAGGCCGCGATGCACGACGACCAGCATGATCGCCGCGATCAGGGCGAAGGCGAACATCGGCCCGGCCAGGCCCACGAACGGCAGCACGAACAGCGGCGCCAGCAGCGGTCCGACCACGGTGCCGAGGCCAAAGGCGCCGGCCAGGGTGGCCATCGTCTGGGTGCGCTCCTCGCGGCTGGTGCGATCGGCCATGTAGGCCTGCGTCGCCGGATTGGCGGCCGAGCCGACGCCGCCGAACAGCGCTCGGCACAGCAGGAACAGCACGAAGATCACCATCGGCGGCGCCAGGTGGTGCAGACCCGCCGAGACCACGATCGCGCACAGCGTCATCGAGACGCAAAAGCCGGCCAAGCCGAGCAAAATCAGAGGCTTGCGGCCGCGCAAGTCAGACTGGCGCGCCCAGAACGGCGACGTCACCGCCCAAAGCACCGCCGACAGCGAGAAGATGGCCGCGACCATGGCGTCGGGGATGCCGATCTGCCGGCCGATGGCGGGCAGCACCGACAGCATGCCGGTGTTCCCCAGGGCGGTCGCCACCGACACGCCGAAGAGGATCGCGAACGCGCGCCGGTTGGTCCGGGCTTCTGATGTCTCCCCAGTCATCAAACAACCGTTAGACCCCGCCACGCGCCCGTGCAACGTGTCGCGGGCCGCGCCGCCCCTAATCGTCGCCGCGGGAACCTTGGATTAAGCATTAACTCCGATGATACGCGCTCAAACTCGGGGTCGGCTGCTCACCATGTTCCAGATCATCGGCATCGTCCTGCTGTTCGCCCTCGTGTTCGGCAGCTACCTGATGGGTGGCGGCAAGATGGACGTGATCCTGCACGCCGCGCCGCACGAACTGATGGCCATCCTGGGCGCCGGCATCGCCGCGTTCCTGATCTCGAACTCGATGACCGTGATCAAGGCCACGGCGGGCGGCTTCGGCAAGATCTTCGCCGGGCCCAAATGGAAGGCCAGCGACTATCGCGACCTGCTCAGCCTGCTGTTCCTGCTGACCAAGACGATGAAGTCCAAGGGCGTGATCGCCCTGGAAAGCCACATCGAAAAGCCGCATGAGAGCAAGATCTTCGAGCGCTACCCGAAGATCACCCACGACCACTTCGCCGTCGACTTCATCTGCGACACCCTGCGGATGATGACCATGAACCTGGAGGATCCCCACCAGGTCGAGGACGCGATGGAGAAGCAGCTCGAAAAGCACCACCACGAGGCGCTCGAGCCCGCCCACGCCCTGCAGAGCATGGCCGACGCCCTTCCGGCGCTGGGCATCGTCGCCGCCGTGCTGGGCGTCATCAAGACCATGGGCTCGATCACCGAGCCGCCGGCCGTCCTGGGCGGCATGATCGGCGGCGCGCTGGTCGGCACCTTCCTCGGCGTGTTCATGGCCTATGGCCTGGTCGGTCCGATGGCCGCGCGCCTGCAGGCCGTCGTCAACGAGGACGCGGCCTTCTACAAGATCATCCAGGCGGTCCTGGTCGCCCACCTGCACGGCAACGCCGCCCAGATCTCGGTCGAAATCGGCCGTGGCAACGTCCCCTCGCCCGCCCAGCCCAGCTTCGCCGAGCTGGAAGAAGCGCTGTCGCAGATCCCGAATGAATAATGCGACACGTTCCGGCTCTCGCGTTTGCGCGAGCCGCTGAACGCGTTATGCCTTCCTGGAAGACGTCGCGTACGAAACGACGCTCACTCGGAAGGGAAACCTCATGCGCACCACCATGCTCCGTAAGCTGCTGATCGCCGGCATGGCCGTCTCGGCCCTGTCGCTGGCCGCCTGCGGCAAGAAGGACGAGGGCGGGGACGAGAGCGCCGCCGCCAAGGCCGCCGCCGCCGACGCCAGCACCGTGACCGAGGCCGCCACGGCCCAGGACCAGGCCGCCGCCGACGCCAACAAGGAAGCCGCCGAAGCCGCCAACGCCCCGGTCGACCCGGCCGACGCCGCGGCCACCGGCGCCACCTCGACCACCACCCCGGCCGACACCTCCGCCACGGCCGCCGCCGACGCCAAGCCGGCCGAGAAGAAGGCCGCGCACTAAGCGCGTCGCCTCTCGACGTTCAAAGGGCCGCCTCCCCGCGAGGCGGCCCTTTTTCGTTGACGCCCGCCCACCGCCGGCGCTCTAGCAACCGCATGGATCCCACCGCCCCTTCCAGTCCGCTCGTCTGGCGCGAGGACGGCCTGCCGCAGTCCAGCCTGTATGGCGACGTCTACTTCTCCAGCGTCGATGGCCTGGCCGAGACGCGGGCGGTGTTCCTGCAGGGCTGCGGCCTGCCGGAGCGGTTCACGGGGCGGCGCGACTTCGTCGTCGGCGAGCTGGGCTTCGGCTCGGGACTGAACATCGCGGCTCTGCTGGACCTGTGGCGACGTGAGAAGCCGGAAGGCGCGCGCCTCAGGATCTTCTCGATCGAGGCCCATCCGCTGGAGCGAGACGAGGCCGCCCGGATCCTGGCGCACTGGCCGGAACTGGGCGAGGCGGCGGAGGCCCTGCTAGGAGCTTGGCCAGGCCGGGCGCGCGGCTTTCACCGGGTCGACCTGCCGGGCTTCGACGCGGTTCTGGACTTGGCCGTCATGGACGTCGTCGAGGCGCTGGAAGCGTGGGACGGCGCGGCCGACGCCTGGTTCCTGGACGGCTTCTCGCCCGCCCTCAATCCGGCCATGTGGCGCGAGGAGGTGCTGGCCGCCGTCGCCGCGCGGTCGGCGCCCGGGGCGCGCGCGGCGACCTTCACCGTCGCCGGCGCGGTGCGGCGCGGCCTGCAGGCCGCCGGCTTCGACATCGCCAAGCGCCCCGGTTTCGGCCGCAAGCGCGAGCGGCTGGAGGCCTGGCTTCCCGGTGGGCGCGTGGTCCCCTCGCGTCCCCAAAGCCTGGCGATCATCGGCGGCGGGATCGCCGGCGCGGCCCTGGCGCGCGCGGCGCGCGCCGAAGGTCTCCGCGTCACCGTGATCGACGATCCGGACGGCGTCGCCGCCTCGGGCAATCCCGCGGGCCTGGTCACTCCCGCTCTCGACGCCGGCGGCGGTCCCCGCGCGGCGCTCTACGCCCAGGCTCTGGCGCGCGCGACCGCGCTCTACGCGGCGACGCCCGGCGCCGTCGTGGCGCGCGAAGTGCTGCAACTGGCCAACGGCGAGCGCGATCCGGCCCGCTTCGCCGCCGTCGCCCTTCAGGACATCTTCGAGCCCGGGGCCATGACGCCCCTCGATCCGGCGGAAACCCAGCGCCGGCTTGGCGAGGCGGCGCCGGCGCTCGCCATGGGTTCGGCCCAGGTCGTCGCGCCGCCGACGATCCGCGCGGCCTGGATCGGCGAGACGCTCGCCGCCCAGGTCGCCCGGCTCGAGCGCGACCCGAAAGGCTGGCGGTTGCTGGATCCGGCGGGCGTCGAGATCCTCCGCGCCGACGCCGTGGTCCTGGCCGGCGGCGCGGCGAGCCCGGCCCTCGATCCGACCCTGCCCCTGCGACCGGTGCGCGGCCAGGCCAGCTGGACGAGCGGGGTGTCCCCGTCAGCGCCCGCGGCGTTCGGCGGCTATGCGATCCCGACCCGCGACGGCGTGCTGTTCGGCGCCACCCACGATCGCGACGAAACCGCCGTCGACGTCCGGGCCGAGGACCACGCCCGCAACCTCGCCACCCTGGCCAAGGGCCTGCCGCGCCTGGCCGAGCAGCTGGCCGGCGGGGCGTTCGAGGGCCGCGCGGCCCTGCGCGCCACCGTGCCCGACCACTTGCCGCTGGCCGGCGCGCGCGCCGACGGCCTTTGGCTGCTGACGGGCCTGGGCTCGCGCGGCCTCTGCCTGGCGCCGCTGCTGGCCGAGCACGTGATCGCCAGCCTGCTGGGCCTCCCCTCGCCTCTCCCGCGCCAATTGTCGCACCCGGTGAATCCGGGCCGTTTCGACTCGCTCGCCGAGGCCGCCCGCGTATAGTCGAACACGGTTATCGACACGGTTTGTCGAAACGGGGCCGGAGCCCTCAAGCCGGCCGCGTCGCGGCGGCCGCCGCCCTCTAGGCCCGCCGTCCAGGACGCTCCCGACCCCCATCGGGAGCGTCCTTTCGTTTAGGGCCGCCCCAAAAGCCAAGACGCAAAAAGAAGAGGGCTGGCCTTGCGGCCAGCCCTAGTGGTTTCAAAAAGAAGAGGGCTGGCCTTGCGGCCAGCCCTCCGGATCTTCCGAGTGGAAAACCTTAGAAGTTGATCGACACCGTCGAACGGCGGTTCAGCGGTTCCTTGACGCCATCGCCAGTCGCGACGGCCGGAGCGCTTTCGCCCTTCCAGTCGACGGCCAGGGCCGTGGCGTTGACACCCATGCCCACCAGGCCATCGGCGACGGCCTTGGCGCGGCGTTCCGACAGGCGGCGGTTGTAGGCGTCCGAGCCCGAGGTGTCGGTGTGACCCGTCACGACGATCTTGGTCGCGCCGCCACCCTTGGCGTAGTCAGCGGCTTGCTGGACCACGGCCTGGGCTTCCGGCGTCAGGACGTACTGATCGAACGGGAAGTAGACCACGAACTCACGCGACTCGTAGGCCGGAGCGGCCGGCGGCGGCGGGGGCGGAGCGCCGAACGTGTAGCGCAGACCCAGGGTCACCGAGGTGTCCTTGTAGCGGCCCGAGAAGGTGCCGACATCGGTGATGGAGCCACCGGCGGGACCGGCGTTTTGCGTCACCGAACCCCAGTCCAGCTTGCTGGTGCGCAGGTAGCGACCGGTCAGGTCCATCGACCAGTTCGGGGCGAAGTTCCAGCCCAGGCCGACGATGCCCTGCATGGCGAACGCCTGATCGACGTCGTCGAAGTTGGTGTTCTGGAAGCGCGCGGCGCCGGTCGGAACGCCCGACAGTTGGCCGTACGCCTTGTTGTGGACCCAGGCCGTACCGACGCCAGCGCCGATGAACGGGTTCAGGCTCGAGTTCGGGGCCATGTCGAAGAGGACATTGGCCATCAGAGTCGTGGCCTTCATCTTGCCGTCGATCTCACCGCAATCCGGAGCGCTCGGGCTACGGCCCACGCCGGGGGTGCAGAGGCCGATCGGCTGACCCGTTCCCGTGCCGTCCACACCGGCCAGACCGGCGCCGCGAACGGTCTTCAGATCGTTCGGGCGGAAGCCGTATTCGGCTTCGACGCGCCAGTTCGGGGTGAACTTGTAGCCCAGGCGGCCGAAGGCGGCCCAGTCATGCTCACCACCAAAGTTCCATTGGTAGTTGTTGGTGGACGTAGCCTTGACGTCCTTGGACTCGTGATAGCCGACGTCCGCGCCGACGTACCAACCGCTCGTAGCGCTCTGGGCCAGAGCGCCCGAGGCGGCGCCCAGCGCCACCGTCGCTACGCTGACCAGCAACCGCATCTTCATTTGATGTACCCTCTACTTTTCGAATGTCGCGGTCCCGACATGTCTCAGCGGGACCCACGACGACAAACGCGCTCGAACGGGATTTAGGTGTTGCTCTAGAGCCACAGAATGGGGCGAATTGTGAAATCAATGCGGCCAGACGCCATGATGCGGCAGCGCTTAGCTTGGCCGGAAAAGTGCGCGCTCTTGTCGCAAGAACCTGAGATTGCAGGGAAAATCGGCCTCCCCCATACTCCTATTCAGGGGCGAGTGGAGTACGGCGATGAGCGTTGAACCTTTTCCTCTGGCCCCGGATGATTTCGCCTCGATCTCCGGCGGCGACACCCCCAACGCCTTCGTCAACGCCGACTCCCGCGTCGGCATGGTGGCCGGCAAGACCAGCCTGACCATCCCGCAGGCGGCGTCCCAGCTGCTGCGCGGCGAACCTGGATGGTCGTTTCAACTGCAGCAGGCGGCGACGGTCAGCTACGCCTACCGCGCTTCCGCCTCGACGATGCCGAACGACACCGGCGGCTTCTCGACGTTCAGCGCCGCTCAGATCGCACAGACGGAGAAGGCGCTGGCCGCCTGGTCCGACGTCGCGCGCATCAGTTTCGTGCGGGTGGGCGAAGGGACCTCCGGCTCGGCAGCCTATAGCAATGAGGCGGCGATCCTGTTCGGCAACTACAGCTCCGGCGAGGACGGCGCCGCGGCCTTCGCATTCTATCCGGGCAACTACGCCACTTCGAACCGCTCCGGCGACGTCTGGATCAATTCGACCCTGAGCTACAACGCCAACCCGACCGGGACCAACTACGGCGGCATGGTGCTGATCCACGAGCTGGGCCACGCCATCGGCCTAGCGCACCCCGGGGACTACGACGCCGACGCCAACACCACCCTGACCTACGCCGCCAACGCCGGCTATTATGAGGACAGCCGCCAGTACACGGTGATGTCCTATTTCAGCGAGAGCAACACCGGCGGTTCGTTCAGCGGCGCCTACGCCTCCTCGCCCTTGCTGGACGACATCGCCGCCGCCCAGCTGGCCTACGGCGCCAACATGTCGACCCGGACCGGCGACACCGTCTACGGGTTCAACTCCAACGCCGGCCGCGACTGGTTCAGCGCGACCAGCACGTCGACCAGGCTGATCTTCGCCGTCTGGGACGCCGGCGGGACCGACACCCTCGACTTCTCGGGCTACAGGGTCGCCCAGACCATCGATCTGCGGGCCGGCTACTTCTCCAGCGTCGGCGGCCTGACCGGCAACGTCTCGATCGCCATCGGCGCGACGATCGAAAACGCGCTCGGCGGGACGGCGGCGGACATCATCAACGGCAACAGCGCGGCCAACCGCATCGTCGGCGGACAGGGCAATGACACGCTGGACGGCGGCCAGGGCGCGGACACCGCAGTGTTCTCCGGCAAGGTCGCCAGCTACGCCATCACGCCCCTTTCGACCGGCGGATGGCAGGTGAAGGACAACGCCGGGACCGACGGGACGGACGTCGTCGTCAATATCGAGAGCCTGGTCTTCGCGGACGGCGCCGTCTCGCTGGTCGACAGCCGCGTCGCGACGGCCATGGGCGGCCTGCTGCGCCTGAAGCCGCTGAGCGCCGGCGCCGAGACCCTGGCCAAGAGCCTGGCGGCCGATATGGCCGCCGGCGGGACCTATTCGAACGCCATCGCCCAGGTGATCACGGCGGCGGACTCGACCTCCTCGGTGGCGGTGATGTCCTACCAGTTCTTCACCGGCCGCACGCCGACGACGGCGGGCATGGACTATCTGATCGCGCCCGACGGCCCCAACGCCAACAACCTCAACAGCGCCTATTATCAGACCTTCGACTACGGCAACCGCTACATCAACTTCGCGGTGAACCTGGGCAAGGTGGGCGAAGGCGCCGCGGCGTTCACCACCGGCTACGGCGCGCTGTCCCTGACCGAGGCCACCCGCAAGGCCTATGCGGCGATCTTCGGCCTGAGCCCCACCGACCAGAAGCTGCACGACCTGCTGGACGCCAGCTTCACCCTGGGCGGCCAGACCATGACGCGGGCGGACTACTTCGCCTACTACGGCCAGGACGGGCTGAACGGCCAAGGGACCAAGGCGGCGATGGTCGGGTGGCTGCTGGGCGAAGCCGCCAAGGCCGATGTCGGCGTCTACGCCAAGTCCCTGGCGGCCATGTACGCCGACGAGCTGACCCGCGACGTGTTCGGCGTCGACCTGATCGGCGTCTACGCCAAGCCGGAATACAACCTCACCTGAATCCAATCCGGGCGCGGCGCGTTGGAACGAGGAGCGCCTTCGCTCCGGAGTTCAGCCATGCCGTACACCGTCCGCGCCCGCCACCTGCACGGGGGCCACGCCCGCCGCGTCGACGAACCCACCGCCGAAGCCGCCGCCGTCGCCTATCTGGAAGACTTCGGCCATGACGCAGACCAAGACGAGGCGGTCAGCCTGATCGTCCGCGACCAGGACACCGGCCGCGAGCAGTGCTTCCGCGTGGACTTGGCGACGGGAGAGACAGAGCCGTGCGGCTGAGAGCGCGCCTATCTAAGATTGCAAGCGTGATAGCGGACGCCTTCTGCTATCGGTGACCTTCCACGGGAGCGCCGCCGATGCATCTGACCGATCTGCCGCTGGTCCATGGCAAGCCGCCGGGCTGCGTCGTGGAAGGCTGCTTCACCCTGGAGTCGCCGCACTACGCCGGCGAGCCGGTAGAGGCCAAAGGCGCCCAGGTCGTCATCCTCCCGCGCACCGGATACGGCGCCTGGCTTCAATTGAGCGCCGTCACGCCCGACACTTCCGGGCTGTTCGCCCGCGGTCCCGAAGGCAATCGGCTGGCAATCCACCTGCCAGCCACGGTGGACCTGGAAAAGCTTCTTGAGGAGATCTCCAGGCCGACGGCCGATCCCGGACGCGGCCACATCGAGAGAGTCAGCCTTTCCGGCGTTTGCGCGCTTGGCTATTTCAGCGGACAGATCGCGAGCCTGGAAGTCCGGACCCAGATCCTGGAGGCCGGCCTGGGGGTGAGCTTTGTCGGAGACGCAGGCCCGCTGACCCTCAGCGCGCCCTTCGGGGTGACGCGGGAGCCCGAGCCGACCCTGGCCGACAGCCACATCCGGGCCGACTTCGTCATACCCTGGACGTACCTGACCTTGCTGAACTCGCCGCTGGCGCTCCTCGGGATCACGCCCGAGATTCGCGACGAACGTCCTGAGCAGCGTTTCGACTTCACTCGCCCAGGATTGGCGGGCGTCGCCCTGGATCGAAACTTTGACCTCGCCTACTTCCAGGGCCAGCTAAAAGTGCAGACCATCGAGAGGCCCGCGTCCGGCGTCGCGGCGCACGTCAATCTAAGGTTCCATCAAGCTGAGGAACCTCGGCCCTGCGTGGCGGCCCAGATAACCCAAACCGAGCTTGAGCTGACGCCAACGACCACGCCTTTTGTCTATGCCAACGGCTTTACCAGGGGAGAGTACGGGCGCGGCCCAAAGCTCAACCTGTTCGGCATGGGCTACGACGCCTGGATCAAGGCGCTGAGCGGCGAGACCACGGGACACCTGGAAATCCGCGGAAATTGCGTCGGCTTCCTCACCGAGGCCTGGGTTATCGACGCCGTGGCCGGACGCCACGCGGTGACGGCCTGCAGCCTAGACCTGGCGCTGGACGACTACGAACTGGTCGTGACCCTGCAAGGCGAGATCGACCGCCTGCTGACCTTCACCGGCCCGCCCCTTCCGCCGAAACTGGGGACAGGGTTCTCGGTGACCATGCACATCCCCCGCCTGTTCTTCACGCTCCGAGGGATGGACCTGCTGGAATGGGGCAAGCAGGAGCACAGGCTCCTTGAGGGAATAGGCTACCACTGACCGCCTTCACCCCCGGTGGCCGAAGCCGACGGCCACGAACAGGAAGCTGACGACGCAGGCCAGGACGAACGCGGCGGCGATCAGAACGATCACACCACCCTGGCGCCGCGCCTTCGGGTCCTCGTGGACCGGTTCGGTCGGATCGCTCACGATCGCCCTCCGGCGAAGACGGTCAAACCCTTCGACATGCGCGTCTCCCTGCTGAAAGCAGCAAGACGCATGGCGGCCTTAGGTTCCGACACGACGCGGCGAGCGGCCGGCGTAGCGCGGAGAATGTCTGGCGATGTCGAGGAGGAGAAGGATGGTGGACGCGACAGGGATTGAACCTGTGACCCCTACGATGTCAACGTAGTGCTCTCCCGCTGAGCTACGCGTCCGCCGAAGCGATCCGAAGCGCCTTCGTGAAGACGTCCCGGCCGGGAAGGTGTGGGGGTATAGCGGCGGCTTGGCCGGCGCGCAAGCCGCCCGAAAACTTTTTCGAATGGTTTTTTAGGCGGCCATCATCTTCTCCACCTCGGCGACCAGGTCGCGCAGGTGGACAGGCTTGGACAGCACCTTCGACCCGGCCGGCGCGCGGTCTTGCGCCGACAGGGCCACGGCGGCGAAGCCGGTGATGAACATGATGCGCAGGCTGGGATCGCGGGCGGCGGCCTGACGGGCCACCTCGATGCCGTCCATGCCGGGCATGACGATGTCGGTCAGCAGCAGGTCCCAGCTGTTGTCCAGGTGCTGGACGGCTTCCTCGCCATCCGCGCAGGCCTGGACCTCGAACCCGGCGCGTTCCAGCGCCCGGGCCAGGAAGCCGCGAAGGGAATCATCGTCTTCGGCGAGGAGGATGCGGGCCATGAGGTCACGTGTCCTGGAGATAAGAAAGTCGTAGCTTGGGGGCACCTTAGCAAGTTCAGCGTAAATCGGGGATGAACCTAAACGTCGCGGCTGTGGACGGATCGGCGCGCGGCTTGATGATCGGCAATTCGCCATTTGACCCTGGGGGCCTGGGCTTCGATGATGAGCCATGAGCGTTGCGCGGCCGATCGTGTCTGAAACGCTGGAAACCCTTGCGGGGCCAGCCTTCGAGGTGCTGCGCGCGGCTCCGGTCGGCGCTCCGCCGCCGACGGCGCTCGTCTTCGCCTCGCCGCATTCGGGCGGGGTCTATCCGCCGGACATGGTCGAGGCCGCCCGGCTGCCGGTCGAAACGCTGCGCGCCTCGGAGGACGCTTTCGTCGACCGCATCATCGCCGGCGCCCCCGCTTTGGGCGCGGCGGTGATTCTGGCCCGCCTGGCCCGCGCCTATGTCGACCTGAACCGCGAGCCGTGGGAGCTGGACCCGTCGATGTTCGACGAGGACCTGCCGGACTACGCCCAGGGCCGCACCGCGCGGGTGGCGGCGGGGCTGGGGGCGATTCCCCGGGTCGCCGGCGAGGGCCGCCCGATCTACGCCCGCAAGCTGACCTTCGCGGAGGCCCGCGACCGTATCGAGCTGGCCCACCGCCCCTATCACGACGCCCTGGACCGCCAACTGGCGGCGGCGCGGGCGGCGCATGGCGCGGCGATCCTGATCGACTGGCACTCGATGCCGGCCGCCGCCGCGCGCGGCCTGCGCGGCCGGGCCGGATCCTGCGACATCGTGCTGGGCGACCGCTTCGGCGCGGCCTGCTCGCCCAAGCTGACCGCCCTGGTCGAGCGCGAACTGGAAGCCCTCGGCTACCGCGTCGCCCGCAACGCGCCCTACGCCGGCGGCTACACCACCGAGCACTATGGTCGCCCGGCCAAGCGCACCCACGCCCTGCAGATTGAGATCAACCGCGCGCTCTACATGGACGAGGAGACGCGCGAGCCCACCGAGGGCCTGGAGAAGCTCACGGCCGACGCCGAAGCGCTGACGCGAACGCTCGCGGCGCTGGATGTGGCGGAGTTGAAGTAGTTTTTCTCCCCTTGCGGGAGAAGGTGTCGCCGCTAGGCGACGGATGAGGGGTTGAAAGACCTCTCGGCAAGGGCGGCGCCCCCTCACCCGGCGCTCCGCGCGCCCCTCTCCCACAAGGGGAGAGGGAAACCGTTCCCTCCGAACCCGGCGCGTTGTCATGGATCAACGACGTCCGCGGCCGCTCAGGCCAAAAAAAAAGCCCGGCGAAACCGCCGGGCCAGTTCATTAGGGAGGAAACGCCCAGGAAGGGCAGAAGCGGCAGCGCCGCCTCACGGGATTGTTTATAGGGTGCGACGCAAAATTGGGCAAGTAGAAAAATGCAGTTCAATTCCTATTTTTCTGAGGGGGATTGAAGCAACCCTTTATGCGACAAGGGTTACGCAGGGTCGGCGAAAGATCGTGCATAAATTTTAGTCATGTTGCGCCGCACAATTTGTTGCGACTGAAACCGTCTCTGTCGAGAACATCGCGCAAAGCCAAGTCCGGTAAGGGTTTGGCGATGACACCGGTTACCCGCGACAATGCTTTCCGATGGGTGGGGGTGGATAAATCGAGCGCAGTCGCGTAAAAGCCGCGCGCCTGACGCCTGACTCGTCATCCCTATTTCTCCCGAAAGTCCGTCCGTTCCCATGAACATGCGAAATATCGCCATCATCGCGCACGTCGATCATGGCAAGACCACCCTCGTCGACCAGCTGCTGGCTCAGTCCGGCGTGTTCCGCGCCAACGAAGCCACGACCGAACGGGCGATGGACTCCAACGACCAGGAGCGTGAGCGCGGCATCACCATCCTGGCCAAGTGCACCTCGGTGCTCTGGAACGGCGAAGCGGGCGAGACCCGCATCAACATCATCGACACCCCCGGCCACGCCGACTTCGGCGGCGAGGTCGAGCGCATCCTGGGCATGGTGGACGGCTGCGTCCTGCTGGTCGACGCCGAGGAAGGCGTCATGCCGCAGACCAAGTTCGTGCTGACCAAGGCGCTGAAGATGGGCCTGCGCCCGATCCTCTGCATCAACAAGGTCGACCGCGCCCACGCCGATCCGGACCGCGTGCACAACGCCGCCTTCGACCTGTTCGCCGCCATCGGCGCCACGGACGAGCAGCTGGACTTCCCGCACATCTACGCCTCGGGCCGCGCCGGCTGGGCCACGCTGGACCTGAACCAGCCCAGCGACACGCTCGCCCCGCTGTTCGACCTGATCGTGCGCCACGTGCCGCCGCCCAAGGTCGCCGAGAACAAGGACAAGCCGTTCCAGATCCTGAACGTGCTGATCGAAAGCGACCCGTTCCTGGGCCGTCTGCTGACCGGCCGCATCGAGAGCGGCAAGGCCGTCCCCGGCATGGCCATCCACGCCCTGGACCGTAACGGCAACGAGATCGAACGCGGCCGCATCACCAAGGTGCTGGCCTTCCGCGGCCTGAAGCGCCAGCCGGTCGACGAAGGCGCCGAGGCCGGCGACATCGTCGCCATCGCCGGCATGAGCAAGGCCACCGTGGCCGACACGCTCTGCGCCATGGAAGTCACCGAAGCGCTCCCCGCGCAGCCGATCGACCCGCCGACCATCTCGATGACCGTCTCGGTCAACGACTCGCCGCTGGCCGGTCGCGAAGGCGACAAGGTCCAGTCGCGCGTCATCCGCGACCGCCTGCTGAAGGAAGCCGAGAGCAACGTGGCCATCCGCGTCACCGAGACCTCGGAAAAGGACGCCTACGAAGTCGCCGGCCGCGGCGAACTGCAGCTGGGCGTGCTGATCGAGAACATGCGCCGCGAAGGCTTCGAAGTGTCGATCAGCCGTCCGCGCGTGGTGTTCCAGAACGATCCGGAAACCGGACAGCGCCTGGAGCCGATGGAAGACGTGATGATCGACGTGGACGACGAGTTCACCGGCATCGTCATCGAAAAGCTGTCGGCCCGTAAGGCCGAGCTGAAGGACATGGGACCGTCGGGCGCGGGCAAGACCCGCATCACCCTGCTGTCGCCGTCGCGCTCGCTGATCGGCTATCAGGGCGAGTTCCTGACCGATACCCGCGGTTCGGGCGTGCTGAACCGCGTGTTCAGCCACTACGAGCCGCACAAGGGCCCGATCGACCAGCAGCGCAAGGGCGTGCTCGTCTCGAACTCGGATGGTGAAACCGCCGCCTACGCGCTGTGGAACCTGGAAGAGCGCGGCGTGATGTTCGTCGGCGCTGGCGAAAAGACCTACCAGGGCATGATCATCGGCGAGAACAGCCGTTCGGACGACCTGGACGTCAACCCGATGAAGGCCAAGCAGCTGACCAACGTCCGCGCCTCGGGCAAGGACGAGTCGATTCGCCTGACCCCGCCGCGCAAGATGACCCTCGAGCAAGCCATCGCCTATATCGAGGACGACGAGCTGGTCGAGGTGACCCCGAAGAACATCCGCCTGCGCAAGCAGGTCCTGAACCCCTCGTTCCGCAAGAAGCGGGTGAAGGAAGACTAGTCGTCGGGTCTCCCCGACACGAAGAAGCCGCCGCCCCCTCGGGACGGCGGCTTTTTTCTTGGCGTCGGAAAACATGCTCCAAACCTGCGACGCGCGAGAACGAATGTGGCCCCTTACGTAAGGTCACCGCAACGGCTTGCCGGCTGCGCCCGAAAGGCGCGGTCACACTTAACCGCCAGTTTACATAAACGACGGATATCTTTCCGCGTGGGGAGCGGACTGCCCCCGGGGGATCAGGGCACTTGCGTTCCACGATCAGCGCGTTCGTCGGTCGAGAAACGACCGCACTTTTGTCTCGGATGCTGCCCGCCTTGCCTGAGGCGATGGCCGGCCGTGTCCGCATGGAGCAGGTGCAGAGCATCCTGCGCATGACGCCCGTCATGATGGGCGCCAACATCATCATCGCCATCCTGGTCGCCCTGGCGGGCCACGGCAGCCCCCGCGCCGACAGCCTGATCATCTGGGCGTGCCTGGTGGTCGCCTACGCCCTTCTGGGCCTGCGCGGCTGGGTCGCCTCCCAGCGCCGGCGAAGCGCCAACCAGATCGTCTCCGCCCGCGGCGTGCGCCGCATCACCTGGCAGGCGGGCCTGCTGGGCGTCCTGTGGGCCGCTCTCCCGATCATGACCATGCCGGCCGAGCAGGGCTTCGAAGGCTCGATGCCGATGATGGTCGCCTCGGTGATCGCCGGCATGATCGGCTGCGGCGGTTTCGCCCTTCTGACCCTGCCGGCCGCGGCCATCGCCTATTCGACGCCGATGGCGCTGGGCGCGCTGTGGGCGCTGTCGACGAGCCACGACCCGATCCTCTACGCCCTGGGCGGGCTCCTGATCTTCTGCCACGCCGTCGTGGTCGCCTCGTGCCTGTCGCACGCCAGGATCTTCGTCGACCGCCTGCTCGCCGCCGAGGAGCTGGACACCCAGCGCCAGGTGGTCAGCCTGCTGCTCAGCGACTTCGAGGAAGGCGCCAGCGACTGGCTGTGGGAGGTCGACTGCCAAGGCCGCATGACCTACGTCTCCGACCGCATGGTCGCCGCCGCGGGCGTCGAGCGGTCCAAGCTTCTGGGCCAGCCGATGTCGGACCTGTGCGGCGCCGCCGAGGGCCCCGACGGCCCGGTCGCGGCCCTCTCGGCCCTGTTCGTCGAGCAGAAGACCTTCCGCGACGTCGTCGTCTCGATCGAGGTCGGCGAGCAGACCCATTGGTGGTCGCTCTCGGCCAAGCCCGTCCACGACCTGGACGGCCACTTCACCGGCTTCCGCGGCGTCGGCGCCGACATCACCCAGGCCCGCGAGGACCAGGCCCGCATCTCGCGCCTGGCCCACTACGACGTGCTGACCCAGCTGCCCAACCGCCTGTCGTTCCTGCAGGCCCTGAGCCGCGCCTGGACCGAGCACGGCCGCGGCGACCGCGAGCCGCGCGGCGCGGGCTGCGCCGTGCTGTGCCTGGACCTCGACCACTTCAAGGGCGTCAACGACAGCCTGGGCCATCCGATCGGCGACGACCTGCTGGTGCAGGCCTCGGCCCGCCTGCGCGACTGCGTCGGCGAGATGGGCCTGGTCGCTCGCCTGGGCGGCGACGAGTTCGCCGTCGTCGTGGCCCCCTCGCCCGGGGCCGAGGCCCTGGGGGAGCTGGCCCGCGACATCGTCGACAGCCTGTCGCGTCCCTATGACGTCCGTGGCAACCACGTCCTGATCGGCGCCAGCGTCGGCATCGCCGAGGCCCCGCTGCACGCCGACGATCCGGACGGCCTGCTGAAGAACGCCGATCTGGCGCTCTACCAGGCCAAGGGCGACGGCCGCGGCGCCTATCGCTTCTTCGAGACATCGATGGACCTCTGGATCCAGCAGCGCCGCGAGCTGGAGATGGACCTGCGCGAAGCGCTGGAAAACGACGAGCTGAAGCTGTTCTTCCAGCCGCTGATGGGCCGCGACGGCAGCCAGATCACCGGCTTCGAGGCGCTGCTGCGCTGGCAGCATCCCCGCCGGGGCCTGGTCGCGCCGAACGAATTCGTCGAGTGCGCCGAGCAATGGGGCCTGATCGGCAAGATCGGCGAATGGGTGCTGGCCGAGGCCTGCCGCACGGCGGCGACCTGGCCCTCGCCCATGACCGTGGCCGTCAACCTCTCGCCCCACCAGTTCGCGTCCGGCGACCTCGTCGCCCAGGTGCGCAAGGCGCTGAAGGCCGCGCGCCTGGCCCCCTCGCGTCTGGAGCTGGAGATCACCGAGGGCCTGCTGCTGCAGGACAGCGCCACGACCCTGGACCAGCTGGCGCAGCTGAAGAAGCTGGGCGTGAAGATCGCCATGGACGACTTCGGCACCGGCTATTCCAGCCTGTCGTATCTGTGGCGGTTCCCGTTCGACAAGATCAAGATCGACCGCTCGTTCGTGGCCGAGATGCAGGACAACGCGGCCATCGCCGACATCCTGCGGACCATCGCCCTGCTGGGCCAGACCCTGAACCTGGAGGTCACCGCAGAGGGCGTCGAGACCGCCGACCAGGCCAAGCTGCTGTCGGAGATGCGCTGCGACCACTTCCAGGGCTTCCTGTACGGCCGCCCGATGCCCGTCGGCGACATCCCCAGCTTCCTGATGGCCGCCACGGCCCGCCGCCTGCGCGGCGAGGACCGTGACTGGCTTGAGGGTGAGGACGGGGCCGAGGAGAGCTTCGGCTAGCGCCGACTTAGCGCTTGCGGATCAGACCCAGCAGCCACAGCAGGATGACCGCGCCCAGCGTTGAGATCAGCAGGCTGCCCAGCAGTCCGAACATGTGGATGCCGAGCAGGCCGGCCACGAACGAACCGAGCAGCGCGCCGACCAGGCCGACGATCAGATTGGTCAGCAGGCCGTGATCGCGCTTCATGATCTTCTCGGCGATCCAGCCGGCCAGAATCCCGATGATGATCGCCCCGATGAAGCCGACGCCGTTCATGATTTCGCTCTCCGCTTGGTGAGCTTCGTCAATGCGCGAGCTTAGCTTCCGGTTCATCCGCGGCCGCCGAGATGCTACCCACCCTCATGGTCCATCCCGTCTTCGACAACCTGCCGACCACGATCTTCGAGCGCATGAGCGGCTTGGCCCGCCAGCACGGGGCGATCAATCTCGGCCAGGGCTTTCCGGACGACCAAGGCCCCCTGCCCGTCCGTGAGGCCGCCGCGCGGGCGCTGATCGAGGGCTCGAACCAGTATCCGCCGATGCGCGGCCTGCCGGCGCTGCGCGCCGCCGTCGCGGAGCACTATGGGCGGACGCAGGACCTGACGCTCGACCCCGAGACCGAGATCACCGTCACGTCCGGCGCGACCGAGGCCCTGGCGGCGGCGTTCCTGTCGCTGATCTCGCCCGGCGACGAGGTCGTGCTGTTCCAGCCGCTGTACGACGCCTACCTGCCGCTGGTGCGCCGGGCGGGCGGCGTTCCGCGCCTGGTGTCGCTGAAGCCCCCGCACTGGCGCTTTGACCGCGAGAGGCTCGAGGCGGCGTTCTCGCCGCGTACGAGGATGGTGGTGCTGAACAGCCCCCTGAACCCGGCCGGCGTCGTCACGCCCGACGAGGACCTGGCCCTGCTGGCCGAGTTCTGCGTCCGCCACGACGTGGTCGCGGTCTGTGACGAGGTCTGGGAGGCCGTGGTGTTCGACGGTCGCCGCCACCGGCCGCTGATGACCTTCCCCGGCATGCGCGAGCGGACGGTCAAGATCGGCTCGGCCGGCAAGCTGTTCGGCATGACCGGCTGGAAGGTCGGCTTCCTGTGCGCCGCCCCGCCCCTGACCCGCGCCCTGGCCGCCGCCCACCAGTTCCTGACCTTCACCACCCCGCCGAACCTGCAAGCGGGCGTGGCCTGGGGCCTGGAGCACCACCGCGCCTGGTTCGACGAGATGCCGGCCGCGCTGCAGCGCTCACGCGACCGCCTGACGGCTGGCCTGCGGGCCGCCGGCTATGTCGTTCTGGAGAGCCAGGGGACCTATTTCCTGAACGTCGACCTCGTCGCGTCAGGGATCGCGGAAAACGACGTCGCCTTCTGCGAGCGCTGCGTCACCGACTTCGGCGTCGCGGCGATTCCGGTCTCGGCGTTCTTCGCGGAGGACGCCGTGACCACCGTCGTTCGGCTGTGCTTCGCCAAGACCGACGCGACGCTGGACACGGCCGTGCAGCGCCTGGCGGCGGCCCGCGAGGCGATGACGGCCTAGAACGTTCTCCGGGACGCGCGGCGCGCCTAGATGGCGAAGCCGTGCTCGCCGGAAACCCGGATCTGGCAGGCCTGGCCCTGCTGAATGTGCTCGCGCGCGCGCCGAGCCGCCGAGGCCTTGGCGATGTCCTTGTCGGCGGAGGCGCCGAAGAACACGCCGCCCTCCTCGGCCGCCCACAGGCCGTCGCTGCGGCAGACGGTGATGACGATGCGGTGGATGTCGGGCTTGCTCATGGGGCGCTCTCTGGGATGGGGGGATGCGCCACGGGGCGTGGAAGCCTCGTCGCGCCTGGGATGGGCGATGTCAGGACTTGGGCGCGTCGTCGTCCGACGACGCGTCGGCTCCGCCCTGCTGGAGATAGGTCAGTCCCGCGGGCGTCGGACGCCAGCCGCCCGGACCGTGCCGCGCGAGGCCCAGCTGCGCCAGCGCCTGCGCGTCGCGGATGTTCACCGCGTCCAGATCGCCGGTGCGAATCCGGCGTTCCAGCTGGCGCAGCGCGCGTAGCGCCTCGGCCGACAGGCCGCGGCCGCCCTGGTCGCGCTCGGGCTCGGAGACAAGGCTGAGCCCAGCGGGGCGGGCGCGGTCGTCGTCGGGGTTGGACATCATGGACTTCCGGCGGCCGGGTCAGACCGTCGCCGACGCGCCAGATCGCCCTAGCGCGGGACGCGGGAGGGCGCGGAGGCGCGCGGCCATGTCGCGGCGCATGCCGCTCTCGCGGTCGGCGGGCGAGCGCGCGCCGGCGGGCGTGGCGAAAGCCGTCATCAGCGTCTGGTGCACGAGGAAGCGCGAGGCGTTGACGTCCAGCTGGAATCCATCGGCGAGCCGGTGCAGGTCGTGGGACAGGCTGACGATCTGCAGATGATCTTGATGACGAGCCGGCATGATCGTTTCCTTCAATCGCCACGCATCGCGGAGGATGATCCGCACAAGCTTCACGGCGCCGAAACACAAGCAGCTTCAGCGTCGGAAAATTGTTCCGCTAGAGCGGAAAATAATCTGGGGCGAAAATTCTCAAGAACCATGCGCCTTTTCCCCTCTGAATGATAGCAAAACCCATCAAGGGAATGTTTTTATTTACCTTTGAACCTTGGGTCGGCTGATGAATTGATGAGGAAGATCGCCACGGGCGATGTTCTCACTTTCCGGATGCGCCATGCTTTTTGAGGTCGAAGCCTCCCTCACCTACGACTTCCCCGAACCGTGCGAGGTGCTGCTGCTGGTCGAGGCCGCGCACGGCGCCGGCCAGACCGTGATTTCGGACGCCCTGACCTTCTGGCCGCCGGTCGAGGCCGTGCGCGTCGACGATCCGGTCACCGGCGAGCGCCGCACCGTTTTCTCGGCGGCGGGCCGCGTGAACGCCCTTTATCGCGGCAGGATCGACGTGGCGCCGGACAGCCAGCCCCTGACGGACGCCGCCGAGATGGCGATCCGCGATCTTCCCAGCGACGTGCTGCCCTATCTCCGCGCCAGCCGCTACAGCCCCTCCGACCGGCTCCTGCGCTTTGTCGAGCGCGAGTTCGGCGGCCTCAAGGGCGGCCCCAAGGTCGAGGCGATCCTGAGCTGGATCGCCCATCACGTGGACTACGAGGCCGGCGTCAGCCACTCGGGCACCACCGCGATCGACACCTTCATCGATCGCGCCGGCGTCTGCCGCGACTTCAGCCATCTGGTCATCGCCCTGTGCCGGGCTGCCAATGTCCCGGCGCGCGCGGTCAGCGCCTACGCCTGGAAGCTGGAGCCGCCCGATCTCCACGCGGTGGCCGAGGTGTTCGTGGGCGGCCGCTGGCGGCTCGTCGACGCCACGGGCCTGGCGCCCATCGACGGCCTGGTCCGGGTGGCCACCGGCCGGGACGCCGCCGACATCGCCTTCATGACGATCTTTGGAAGCGCTTATCTCGTCGAGCAGCACTTCAGGATCGACAAGGTCGGCGGCTAGGCCATGCCCAGGCGGCTCCATGGAGGACAGAGTCCGCCCCCGGGCCTGGGGCCTTTCAGCTACAGCTTCCGCCCCAGTCCGGCGGGACGTGGCGGCGCGATCCTGATCCGTGGTCCCGAAGGCGCCCCGCCTCCCGCTCCGGGGGACCTGCTCACCCTGGCCCTCGACGATGATCGCGACGCCCAGTTCGAAGTGACCGAGATCACGAACGCCGCCGACGGCTGGTGGGCCAGCTGCGAGCGCAGGGGCCGCTCCGACGGCGAGGATGGCGACTGAGCGGACGGCGGCGGGCGGTCATCGCCAAGGGCGGATTGGGAGATGAATACGCGTCAGGGAAAGGCTATCGACGTCCGCGATTCATAAAGACGACGATGAGCGCCCCACTGATCGCCACGAGGACCGCGATCCAGCTAGCGGGTGTGAAGTCGGACATTGGAGCCTCCAGCGCAGGGAGTGGAAGCGAGCGGCCTTCCATCTCGCTATGCTACCCGCCTAAGCGAACTTTCGGAACGCCCCACAAGGGTGGGAAAGTTGACATTCGCCTAGTGGGCGGAGGCCTTGGAAAACACGTTCATCACCACGACGCCTATCACTATGAGAGCCATGCCGATCAACGCAGGTGCGTCCAACTTTTGCCCCTGCAACGCCCATGCAGCTAGCGAGATCAGGACGATGCCGACGCCTGACCAGATAGCGTACGCGATGCCCGTCGGAATGACCTTCAGCGTTTGCGATAGGAAGAAGAAGGCAACGCCGTAACCTATCACGGTCACCACGCTCCAAAGCGGCTTTGTAAAGCCGGCTGATTGCTTCATCGCCGTGGTTGCGACGACTTCGGAAACGATGGCGACCGCTAGTAGGAGGTATTTCATGGGGCGTCCCTACCACAGGCTTTAAGGTGAAAATCTGACGGCGGTGGCCGCGCAGCGAACGCCCTGGATGTCCGCTAGGAGCTATTTCGCGCTCTTCTGCGCTGCGCCATGGAAATCCATCAACGCCCCATAGGCGGGGACCACGTGGTCGACCATGACCTGGGCGAAGTCCATCGCTTCCGGACGATCCCAGGTCTTCATGACCTCGGACATCAGCGCGAAGGTGTCGATCGGCATCGCGCCGGCCTGCGTGACCCGGGCGATCGTGAGGTCGGTCGCCATCTGGGACAGGTTACCCGAGGCGTCCACGATGCAGAACACCTTGTACCCTTCGGCAAGGGCGCTGAGGGCGGGCAAAGCCATGCAAATGCTGGTCAGCGTGCCGGCGATGAGCAGGGTCTTGCGCTTGGTGCTCTCGACGGCTTCAACAAAGGGACGGTGATCCCACGCGTTGATCGGCCCGTTGCGCGGAACGTGCACCGCGTCGGGATTGCTCTGATGGATCTCGGGAATGATCGGACCGTTCGGACCGTCGGGAACGGACGCCGTCGTGATGGTCGGGATCTTGGCGATCCGCGCCACCTTCGCCAGCGTAACCACGTTGTTGCGCAGGGTCGTAAAATCCATATCGCGAACCAGCTGGAACAGTCCGCTCTGGTGATCGATCAGCAGCAGGACGGCGTCGTCGGCGTCGATCATCCACTTGTTCGAGGTCATGGTGTTTCCTTTGTCTTAGGGGGCTGGAAAAGCTGCGGCTCCGCAGCGGGGAGGTGCAGTCTCGACCGCGCCTGTTGGCTTTCAGATGCGTTCAGGCGGCGCGCGTCAGGGAAAGACGAGCTCGCCCTCATCGCCCGGGGGCTCGCGCCCCCAGGCGAGAGTTCAGAGGCGGCCCTTGGCCACGAGGGTGTCGCGGATCTCATCGATCCGAGCCTCGCCGGCCTGGAGGGCTTCGGCGGAGGTGTGGACGGAGTAGTAGCCGAGCACGAGATCGTGCGGGTGGCGCACCGCCGAGCCAAGCATGAACTCGGTGTCGGTGAGGGCCTTGAACTCGACGGGATCGGCGCCGGGCTCAAAGACGACGATTTCGCCGTGATCGAGCGTCTCGTGTGAGGCCTCGACAGCTCCCTTGCCCAGCGCAATCCACAGGACCGAGTGGTCTTGCGGCGGCGCGTACCGCCAGGTCTCGCCGGCCTTGAGGCGGACCGCCAGATAGTTGATCGGGGACGGGGCTTCGATGGCGCTGGCGCCGCCGCCATAGCGGCCCAGAAGCACCCGGGCGGGACCCACCTGAGGGATATCGGCCGCGCCCTGGTAGAGGCTTTCGGAGGCGCCCAGTTCCAGGTGCGGCGGCAGCGCCACCCAGAGCTGAAAGCCGCGTGTCCGACCGGGGTCGCCGGCGCCGCCGGAATGCCAGACCCCCTTGCCGGCGCGCATCCATTCCACGCCGCCGGCGCGCAGGATGCCGGTGGCGCCATTGGTGTCCTCGTAGCTGATGCTGCCTTCGGCGATGTAGGTGAGCGTGGCCAGGCCCGAGTGGGGATGCAGGCCAAAGTTGGGGAAACGATCGGCTTTGCTGTCGAGCAGGTCCAGGAAGACGAAGGGCTTCAGGATCTCGCCCAGGTCTCCGGGGCTCATCAACCGCGTGACGGCCCCATGGGTTCGGCCGCGGGTGCGGTGGATGATTTGGCGCGGAGGGGGGCTGGCGACGTGGATGGCTGCGGACATGACGACCTCGATGGAACGGAGGGAGGAAGGCTGTGCGTCGGGCCGGGGGAAGGCCCGACGCAAAGGGCTCGCTAGGCCGACTGGAGTCTGGAGCCGGCCTGAGCGCCGGATCGGCGGGCCAGCAGGGCGTCCACGGCGAACTTGCCGCCACCGAACGCCACGACCTGCAGCAGGCCGCCGACGATGGCGATGTTCTTCATGAAGTGGATCATCTGGTTCTGGTCGGCGAAGTTGTTGTGGAAGATCACGGCGGTCGCCAGGGTGAAGCCCGCCAGGCCGATGGCTACGAGACGGGTGCGAACACCGGCGATCAGCAGGGCGCCGCCAAGGGTTTCGACAGCCGCAGCCACCGCGAAGGCGACGACAGGGGCCGGCAGGCCGACCGAGGCGATGTAGCCTTGGGTGGCGCCCGGGGCGGCCAGTTTGGAAAGGCCGCTCATCAGGAAGAGCCCGCCGATCAGGATGCGACCGGCCAGGGCGACGGCGTCATAGGGCTTGGACATAGGTTTGATCCTTCGATTGGTCGTCGGATCATTGGCTCCCGCGACCGAGCTTCAGAAGGTGGTGTCCGCTCGCTGCGGTGTTGGCCACGAGCTCAAGGTAGCTATTTCTATCCGTCAAAAAACTCGTAAAATACTGGCCAGATCGTTCAGGAGATTTGAATGATATCCGAGCCCGGCTTTCCGACCATCGACCAGCTCAAGGTGTTCCTGACGGTCGTCGAGACCGGCAGCTTCACGGCCGCGGCCAAGCGACTGAACCGCGCCGTGTCCGCGATCAGCTACGCGATCGCCACCCTTGAACATCAGCTCGGGATTGGACTGTTCGACCGAGAAGGCGCGCGCACGCCAGTGTTGACCAAGGCCGGCGCCACGGTCCTCGAAAAGGCCAGCGTGGTCGCCGTGGGCGTGGATGATCTGCGGGCCAGTGTCCGCTCGTTGCTCGGCGGCATCGAGGCCGAGGTCACGCTGGTCGTCGACGTGATGTTGCCGAGCGCCCGACTCGTCGATGCCGCGCAGGCGTTCGAAGCCACCTTTCCGACGGTTAAGCTCCGGTTGCATGTCGAGGCCTTGAGCGCCGTCGCTCAGCTTGTTCGGGCCGGCGAGGCCATGGTCGGGATCGGGGGCGGAATCCACGCGACCGAGACCGATCTGGAACTCATCCATGTCGGCGACGTGGACCTGATCCCGGTCGCCGCGCCCCGCCACCCCTTGGCGCTGGCCGGCCCCGTGCCCGCCAGCGCGGCGCGCCGCCACCGCCAGCTGATCCTCACGGTGCGCACGCCGTTTTCGGAGGGACCGGACATCGGCGTGTTTGCGGCAGAGGGATGGCGCATGGCCGATCTTGGCGCCAAGCACGCCTTGCTGCTGGCCGGCGTGGGTTGGGGCAACATGCCTGAACCCTATGTTCGCGACGATCTCGCCGCCGGCCGTTTGGTTCGCCTGGAACTGCCCGAGGCCACGGGCGGCCTCTACGCCTTCCAGGCAATGTATCGTACCGACACGCCGCCTGGCCCTGCGGCGGCGTGGCTGATCCAGCATTTTGCCGACCAGAAGGGCTGAAGTCTCCCGGTCGCTCTCACCCTCAAGCGCGAAACGCAGAGACGGTCGCGCCTAGCTGTAGTTTCGTCGCAATCAGACGCAACGTCCGCTATGGGTCGCTAACGGCCTTCAGCGTCCATCCAGAAATCCGACCTTCGCGGCGCATTTGGGATCGCCCGTGCGCGCCGGGCCCTGCCGCCCCCTACCCCGCCGTCTCGCGCGCGCGGCTCAGGCAGCGGTCCATGACCGAGAGGAGGTTGCGCAGGTCGATCGGCTTGGCGACGTGGGCGTCGCAGCCGGCGTCGAGGCAGGTCTTGATCTGGGCCGACATCACGTCGGCGGTCAGGGCGATCACCGGCAGCCGGTAGAAGCGCGGATCCAGGCGCAGGCGGCGCGTGGCCTCCAGCCCGTCCAGGACCGGCATGTTGACGTCCATCAGCACCAGATCGATCGGACGCTGGGCCAGGACGTCCAAAGCGACCTGGCCGTTCTCGGCCTCGACCAGCTCGCAGTCGAACGGCTCGAGGAACAGGCGAATGACGCGACGATTGACGGGATGGTCGTCGACCACCAGCACGCGGCGGCCATGCAGGGCGGCGAAGCCTTCCGGCGCCTCGGCGGAGTCTTCCGCCCCGGTCGGCGCCTCGACGGGCTCGGCCGGGTCGACCAGCATCTCGATCGTGAAGACCGAGCCGCGCCCCTCTTCGCTCTCCACCTTGATCTCGCCGTGCATCATCTTGACCAGCCGGCGGGTGATGTTGAGGCCGAGCCCCGTGCCGCCGAAGTTGCGGGTCGTCGAGGCGTCGGCCTGGGTGAAGGGACTGAAGAGCTTGGCGATCGTCTCCTGGCTCATGCCGATGCCGGTATCGGAGACGCGCAGGCGCACGCGCACCCGGCCGTCGTCCTCGGGATAGCAGGCCAGGCCCACCTCGACCTTGCCCTCGGTGGTGAACTTCAGGGCGTTGGAGACCAGGTTGGTCAGGCACTGGCGCACCCGCACGCCGTCGAACATCAGGGGGCCGGGCGCCTCGCTCTCCAGCCGGAACGACAGGACCACGCCCTTCTCGCGGGCGGTGGGCTGATAGCCGCCGACCAGGCGCGCGCAGCTGCCCACCAGGTCGCCGGTCGTCGGCGCGATCTCCAGCTTGCCGGCCTCGATCTTTGAGAGATCGAGGATGTCGTTCAGCAGCACCAGCAGGGTGTCGCCGCTGTCGAGGATCAGGTCGATCTGCTCGCGCTGCTGCGGCGTCAGGTCTTCGGTGCGCAGGGCCTGGGCCAGGCCCAGCATGCCGTTCAGCGGCGTGCGCAGCTCGTGGCTCATCACGGCCAGGAAGGCGGACTTGGCCTGGTTGGCGGCCTCGGCGCGCTCCTGGGCGCCCTTCAGCCGTTGCGAGCCGCGGCGCTGGTGCAGGGCCCAGCCGACCCCGCCGGCCACCAGCACCGCCAGCAGCAGGGCGATGATGGCCGAGGCGCGGACCAGGCTGCGCGACAGCCGCACCTGCTCGGCCAGGCGGCGGCTCTCGTCGCGCTTGGCGCGCAGCTCGCCGTCCAGGGCCGCCGACATCTCGGCGACATTGCGGGCGTTCTGGCGGGAGACCCGCAGGGCCTCGGTCTTGCGCCAGGCGTCGAGCTCGCGGAACGCCTCGGCCGAGCGGCCCTCGGCCTGGTCGATATAGGCGTTGATCAGGGTCTCGGCGGAGAGGTCGCGCGGCCCCAGGGCGTCGGGGATCGCCTGCATCCGCTGAAGGTCGGCGCGCGCCGCCGACGCCTGGCCCAACTGGGCCTGGGCGGTCGCGCGCAGGCCCAGCATCACCACCTGCAGGCGTCGCTCGGGCCGGTCGACCAGCGCCTTGGCGTCGGCCAAACAGTCCAGCACCTGCCGAGGCTGATCGGCCAGGTTGGCGATCTTGGCGCAGAGATAGCGATCCCAGGTCGCCAGATCGGCGTTGCCCGAATTGGCCACCCACCGGTGATGCAGCGCCGCGAACCGGCGCGCCTGATCCAGCGCGCCGAGGTCGGCGGCGGTGTAGGCGATGTCGTAGAGCCGCTCGACCTTGCGGATGAAGAAGACGTCGCGCTCGTCCAGCTCGGCCGCCCGGGCCATGTGGTCGAGCGCGCCCTCTTTGTCGCCCATGTCGGACAGGGTGTAGCTGTGCACCTGATGCAGCTCGGCCAGGACCGGCTGGGCGATCTCGCCCTCGCGCCCGGCCTCGTTGGTCAGCTCGGTCGCCAGACGGGCCGCCTCGCGCCAGCGCCCCACCTGCCCCAGGTGCCGGACCCGTTCGATACCGGCCATCAGGCGGATGTCGGGACCCGAACGGTCCATGAACCGGGCCCAGTCGGCGTCCGTGAAGGCGCGGAAGCCTTGGGTCTCGTGCCGCAAGGCGGTGGTCTGCAGGTCGACGAGCGCCAGCAGCGGCGCGTCGTCGTCGCGCCGCGCCGCCGCCCGCGCGCGCTCGGCCCAGGGCTCGAACCGGCGGCGGACCTGGTTGCTCTTGTAGGCGTACAGGACCCGCCAGGCGTCATAGAGCCGCTGGCGTCCCTGCTCGGACAAAGCCGCCTCGCCGGCGCGCTCGACGTCCTGATTGTCGGAGGACGGGCGGACCGTGTCGACGCCGATCCTGCGGCTCAACTGTTCGAGCCGCTGATCCAGAGGCGCGCCTGGTTGGGCCTGGGCGGCGCCGACCACCAAGGTCCCCAGCAGGACGAGCGAAATCAAGAAACGCCGCAAACCCGATTCCCCAGAATCTGCGGTCACACTTCGCGGGAACTCATGTAGGAGCCGTTAAGCTTGTCGCCGCAGCCAAGCGTCAGATGGTCGCCCCGCCGTCGACGACCAGCGCCTGGCCGGTCATGAAGCTTCCCGCCTTCGAGGCCAGGTACACCGCCGCCCCCGCCAGTTCGTCCGGCTCGCCGATCCGGCGTAGCGGCACGGTGCGGGTCGAGCGCTCCAGCGTCTCGGGGTTCTCCCACAGGGCGCGGGCGAAGTCGGTGCGGATCAGGCCCGGCGCAATGCAGTTGACCCGCACATTGTCGGGCCCGAACTCGTGGGCCAGGTTGCGGGCCAGCTGGAAGTCGGCGGCCTTGGAGATGTTGTAGGCCCCGATGATCGCGTTGCCGCGCAGGCCGCCGATCGATGACACGATGATGATGGCGCCGTCCTTCCGCGCCCGCATCTCCGGCGCGACCATGCCGATCAGCCAGTGATTGCTGATGATGTTGTTGTCGAGGATCTTGCGGAACTGGTCGTCGCTGATCCCCTCCATCGGCCCGTAGTAGGGGTTGCTGGCGGCGTTGCAGACGCAGATGTCGACCTTGCCGAACGCCTTGCGGGTCTCGTCGACCAGGTTTTGCAGCTCCTCCTTCGAAGCGATGTTGGCCGGGACCGCGATAGCCGTCCCCGCGCCGTGCCGGGCGTTGAGCGCCGCGGCGACCTCCTCGCAGGGGCCGGCCTTGCGCGAGGAGATCACCACCTTGGCCCCCTGCTCGGCCATCCGCTCGGCGATCGCCTTGCCGATCCCGCGCGAGGACCCGGTGATGATCGCCACCTTGCCGGAAAGGTCGAAGAGGCTCATGGCGCGCTCCCTAAACGTTTGTTTGAATTGTGAGCACAGTGCGGCGGGGCGCGGCGAGGGTCAAGCGCGCTGAAATCCTCCCCCCATGGGGGAGGTGTCGGCGCGAAAGCGACGACGGAGGGGGAAGAGGCAAGATCAGCAGGACGTCCCCCTCCGGTCCTTCGGACCACCTCCCCCGCTGGGGGGAGGATTTTTCGCCCTCCCTTGTCGGACCCCGCGCCATCGCCGCGTCCTTGAGGCAAGATCGACCCAAACCTGGAGACGCTCGATGCCCCTCGACACCGCCCCCGACGCCCCAAAGAACGAGGAACAAGACCTCGACCTCGTCCTGGAACGGATCATCGATGTTCCGCGCGAGACGCTCTACAAGTGCTGGACGTCGCCCGAGCTGATGGCCCAGTGGTTCTGTCCCAAGCCTTGGTACGTCTCGGACGTTCGCCAGGACGTCCGCACGGCCGGAAACAGCTACCTCGTGATGAACGGCCCGAATGGCGAGCGCATGCCGCAGCCGGGCGTCTTTCTCGAGGTGGTCCCGAACGAGAAGCTGGTCTTCACCGACGCCTTCACCGAGACCTGGAAGCCGTCGGCCAAGCCGTTCATGGTCGGCATCGTCACCTTCGAGGACCTGGGCGGCGGCAAGACCCGCTACCGCGCCGTGGCCCGCCACTGGACGGCCGAGGACCGCGACACCCATGAGAAGATGGGCTTCCACGAGGGCTGGGGCGTCGCGGCGGACCAACTGACGGCCCTGGCCAAGACGCTGTGAGGCGTCCGCCTCACCGGCAAAGGCTATAGCGGGCCGGGTTCAGGTGCAGGTGATCGGCGTGGGCGGCGTTGTAGTCCGGGCTCAGCACCACGCCGAACACCCGGCAGGCTCCGTCGCGGACCGCGCGGACGAAGCGGCCTTCGTCGGTCTCGCGGCGGAAGTCGCGGGCCACGGTGATCCGCCCCCCATCGGCCAGGCGGAAGCCGGCGATGTCGAGGGCGTTGGCGCGGGCGTGCTCGCTGGGCCGCTCGCCGGGCCGGCCGTAGATCGTCCGGCAGGCGTAGGTCCCCAGGTGGTCGACCCGGACCACCGCCTGGCCCAGCCGCTCCCGGGCGGCGGGCGCCACCACCTGCCGCTCCCACAGGGCGTAGCGCAGGGCCATCGGACAGGTCATGACCGGGGCGGCGGGCGACAGCTTGCCCGACGCCCTCACCGTGTCGCGGGTCGAGCAGAAGCCGTCGTCCTTCACCGGCTGATCGACGACGGTTAGTCCGCCGTCGCGGAGCGCCGCGCGGCAGGCGGCGGGGTTCGAGGCGATCCGCGACAGCTTGCCCGCTGTCGCCAGGCCGATCGGCTGGTTCAGCGAGAACGGCTTCCACGGCAGGTCCTGCGGCGGGGCGATCCGGTCGATCAGGATCAGCAGCAGCAGTCCGGCGAGGATCGCGTCCAGCAGGAGCGTCCACAGACCGGCCAGCGCCAGGATTTCGGGTGAGACCGGCTTCACCCTGCTCCAACGAAGGGCCGCCGCATGGGTTCACTTGCGGACGCTGGCGGCGTACAGGCTTTCGCTCTTCGGCGGAGATGGCCCTACCGGCATGCGTTTGACGATCGACAAGGCCCTCGCGCCCCGCTTCGCCCTGCTGTGCCTAGGCATCTGGCTGAACGCCGCCGACACCCTGGTGACGGCGACGATCATGCCCAGCGTCGCGCGCGATATCGGCGGCTACGCCTATTTCGGCTGGTCGGTGGCGGCCTACCTGACCGGTTCGATCGTGGCCGGCGCGTGCTCGGGCAAGCTGTCGCTGGCCATGGGCTTGCGGCGAGCGACGGCGTTCAGCGGCCTCGTCTACGCGGTCGGCTGCGCGATGAGCGCCCTGGCGCCGGAGTTCGTCACCTTCATCCTGGGCCGTCTCGTCCAGGGCCTGGGCGCGGGGGCCGTCGTGGCGCTGTGCTACGTGGCCATCACCGCCCTCTTCCCCGAGAGCCTGTGGCCGCGCGTCTATGGCGCGGTGGCGGGCGTCTGGGGCGCGGCGACCCTGCTGGGCCCGACCCTGGGCGGCCTGTTCGCCGCCGCCGGCTTCTGGCGCGGCGCGTTCTGGATGTTCGTGGTCCAGGCGATCATCTTCATCGCCGCCGTCATGGTCATGCTGCCGGCCGACAAGGGCGACGCCGCTCGCGGCCGCGTCCCGGTCCCGCAGCTGGCCCTGCTGGTGCTGGCCGTCAGCCTGATCGGCGCGGCGGGCGTCGTCGCCTCGCCCCGGCTGGCGGTGGGGCTGGCGATCGGCGGCGCCATCGGCATGGCCGCCATGCTGGCCGTCAACGCCAAGACCCACGATCGCCTGCTGCCCAAAAGCGCCGCCGACCTTTCGACCGCCACGGGCCTGGGCCTGCTGACCATCTTCTCGACCGAGGCGGCGGTGATCGGCTTCACCGTCTATGGCCCCGCCTTCATCCAGGCCCAGCATGACGCCTCGCCGCTGCTGGCCGGCTATGTCGTCGGGGCGATCGCCGCTGGCTGGACGCTGTGCGCCCTGCTGGTCGGCAAGATCCCGGCCGAGCGGGACGGCCGCTTCGTCCGGGTCGGCGTCGTCGTGATCCTGCTGGGCGCCCTGGCCAGCGCCTGGTTGACGCCGCGCGGCACGCTGGTCGAGACCGCCCTGGCCTTCGCCCTGCTGGGCGCGGGATTTGGCCTGTGCCACGCCTTCATCGCCCGCCGGACCATCGGCGGCGCGCCGGCCGACGAGCAGGCCGTGGCCTCCGGCGCGGTCCCGACCTCGCAGCTGATCGGCGGCGCCACGGGCGCGGCCGGCGCGGGGGCGATGGCCAACATCCTGGGCTTCAGCCACGGGATCGACCCGACCCTGGCCGCCGACCGAGGCCCCCTGCTGTTCGCCGCCTTCCTGCCGCTGGCCGTCGTCGGCGTGCTGGCGGCGTGGCGGCTGGGCGGGCGCTAGGCTTCCGCCAGCGCCGTCGCCTCCACCAGCTTCACGACGTCGCCCATGATCTGGGTGATCTTGAAGTCCTTGGGCGTGTAGATCCGCGACACGCCCATCTGCTTCAGGATCAGGGCGTCGGCCTCGGGGATGATGCCGCCCGCGACGACGGGGATGTCACCCAGGCCCTCGGCGCGCATCACGCGGATGACTTCCTGCACGAGATCCAGGTGCGAGCCCGACAGGATCGACAGGCCGATCACATGGGCGCGGGTCTCCTTGGCGCGGCGGACGATCTCCTCCGGCGTCGAGCGGATGCCGTCATAGACCACCTCCATGCCGCAGGCGCGGGCGCGCGTGGCGATCTGCTCGGCGCCGTTGGAGTGGCCGTCCAGGCCGGGCTTGCCGACCAGGTAGGTCAGCGTGCGGCCCAGCACCTGGGAGACCCGCTCGACCTCCTTCTTCACCGCCTCGACGTCCTCGGCCTCGCCGGTGGAGACGACCACCGCCACGCCGGTCGGGCCGCGATATTCGCCGAACACCGCGCGCAGGGCCCCCGCCCATTCGCCGGTGGTGACCCCGGCCTTGGCGGCGGAAATCGAGGGTTCCATGATGTTCGCGCCAGAGGCCGCGGCGGCCTTCAGGGCGCTTAGAGCGGCGTCGACGGCGGCCGGATCGCGGGCCTCGCGCCAGGCCTTTAGGCGGTTGACGACCTCAGCCTCCAGCCGGGGATCGACCGTCTCGATCGCGCCTTCGCCGGCGGAAAGCGGAGAGACCTCGGTGTCCGTCCAGCGGTTGACGCCGACCACGGTCAGGTCGCCGGTCTCGACGGCCCTCACCCGCTTGGCGTTGGAGGAAACGAGCTCGCCCTTCATGTAGTCGATGGCGTTCTGGGCGCCGCCCAGCTCGTCGATCAAGGCCAGCTGCGAGAGCGCGCCCTTCGACAGCTCGGCGACCTTGGCCTCGACCACGTGCGAACCGTCGAACAGGTCTTCGTATTCCAGCAGGTCCGTCTCGTAGGCCAGCACCTGTTGCAGCCGCAGCGACCACTGCTGGTCCCACGGACGCGGCAGGCCCAGGGCCTCGTTCCAGGCCGGCAGCTGCAGGGCCCGGCAGCGGGCGTCCTTGCTGAGCGTAACGGCCAGGGCCTCGATGAGAATGCGGTAGACGTTGTTCTCGGGCTGCTGCTCGGTCAGGCCCAGGCTGTTGACCTGCACCCCGTAGCGGAAGCGGCGGGCCTTGGGGTCCTGGACGCCGTAGCGCTCCAGCAGGATCTGGTCCCAGAGCTTGGTGAACGAGCGCATCTTGCACAGCTCGGTGACGAACCGGACGCCCGCGTTGACGAAGAAGCTGATCCGCGAGGCGACGATCTCGAAGTCCTCGTCGGGGACCTGGCCGCCGGCCTTGACGGTGTCGAGCACCGAGATGGCGGTGGCCAGGGCGAAGGCCAGCTCCTGCTCCGGCGTCGCGCCCGCCTCCTGCAGGTGGTAGCTGCAAACGTTCATCGGGTTCCACTTGGGAACCTCGCGATAGCACCAGGCGATCATGTCGCCGATCAGCCGCAGGGAGGGGCCCGGCGGGAAGATGTAGGTGCCGCGCGACAGATACTCCTTGATCAGATCGTTCTGCGTCGTGCCCTGAAGCTTCTTGCGATCCGCGCCCTGCTCGTCGGCCAGGGCGACGTACATCGCCAGCAGCCAGGCGGCCGGCGCGTTGATGGTCATGGAGGTGTTCATCTTCTCCAGCGGGATCTCGCTGAAGAGGGCGCGCATATCGCCCAAATGGCTGATCGGCACCCCGACCTTGCCGACCTCGCCGCGCGCCAGGATGTGGTCGGGGTCGTAGCCGGTCTGGGTGGGCAGGTCGAAGGCCACCGACAGGCCCGTCTGGCCCTTGGCGAGGTTGGCCCGATAGAGCGCGTTCGACTTCTCGGCCGTCGAGTGTCCGGCATAGGTGCGGAAGATCCACGGCGGATCGGGCGCATGCTGGTGCGGCGTCGAGGTCATGATCACTCCCGGGGCGGCTCTGGCGGCCTTTGATTATCGGCGATCATGATCCGGGATTTGCTGCGATGCAATATCCATTTCGCGGGTGCGGGAGACCGTCGGCGCGCCGCCGGAAGCGCGCTTTCCCGCCTCAACTAGGCCGACAAATGCGGATTGCCCGAACGCTGTTCCGGGGATAAGTCCTATGGCGGGCGGCCGATAACTCGGCACGGCCATTTGTAATACTCGTACAAGATAGCGATCGAAGCCCGGCCTCACCGCGCCGGCGCGCGGTTCGCCAAAAGCGCTAAACGCCTGTCACCCCGCAAAGGCGGCGGCCGGCCAAGACGACACACCCAGACCGGTGACCAGACCCCACCGCTGGGCGAACGATAAAAATTGTTACCGGTAACAGGGAGGAATGAGATGCGAAGGACCACCGCCGCGGCGCTGTACATGGCCGCGTGCTCGATGCTGGCGATCACCGCCGCCCAGGCCCAGACGCCGCGCGTCAGCCCGGACCAGACGCTGGAAGCCCCCGGCCTCAGCGTGATCGTCGAGCAGAACCACTTCAGCCCGATCTTCTTCGACGAGAAGAACGCCGGCATCCAGATCGTCCTGCATGGCGAGCGGATCGCCACCGACGGCGAGGTCCGGCTCAACCCGACGCCCGAGCAATGGGACCCGGTGCCGATGTTCGGCGAGCGGACCCTGGGCGACGGCGGCCAGATCGTGGTGCGCTCCAGCTATCCCAAGGAGAAGCTGAACTACCGCGTGAAGGTGACCCCCGAGGACGGCGGCTTCCGCGTCGCGGTGGATCTGGACGCGCCCCTGCCGCCGGAGCTGGTCGGCAAGGCCGGCTTCAACCTCGACTTCCTGCCGACCGCCTATTTCGGCAAGACCTATCTGATGGGCGACAAGCCCGGCCTGTTCCCGCGCAATCCGAACGGCCCGATGGCGACGGATGGCTCCGGCGATCCGCTGCCGATGGCGGCGGGCGCGAACAGCGTGACCCTGTCGCCGGAAGACCCGACCACCCGCGTCACCATCACCGCCAACGCGCCGCTGGCGATCTATGACGCCCGAAACCGCGCCCAGAACGGCTGGTTCGTGGTGCGCTCGATGATCGCCGCTGGCGCCAAGGACGACGCCGTCGTCTGGCACGTGCGGCCCAACATGATCCCCGGCTGGACCCGCGCCCCGGTCGTGTCGTTCAACCAGGCGGGCTACACGCCAGGACGGAGCAAGGTCGCGCTGATCGAGCTGGACCCGGCGTTCAAGGCGCCGGCCGAGGCGACCCTGGTCAAGCTGACCGACAAGGGCGAGAAGCCGGTGTTCAAGGCGGCCGTCCAGTCGCGCGGCAAGTGGCTGCGCCACAACTACGCCGCCTTCGACTTCTCCAGCGTGCGCGAGCCCGGGATCTACGCGATCTCTTACGCGGGCCAGACGACCAACCCCTTCCCGATCGCGGCCGACGCCTATGCGCGGATCTGGCAGCCCTCGCTCGACACCTATCTGCCCGTACAGATGGACCACATGACGGTGCGCGAGCAGTACCGGGTGTGGCAGCGCGCCTCGCATCTGGACGACGCGGTGCAGGCCCCGCCCAACATCGTCCACTTCGACGGCTATCGCATGGGTCCCAATCTCGACTCTCCGTTCAAGCCGGGCGAGCACATCCCGGGCCTGGCGGTCGGCGGCTTCCAGGACGCCGGCGACTACGACATCCAGACGCCGCAGAACGCCCAGGTCGTGCGCGACCTCGTTTGGGCGCGCGAGCTGTTCGGGCTGGACTGGGACGAGACCAGCGTCGACGAGAAGGCCCGCGAGGTCGAGATCCGCAAGCCGGACGGCGTTCCCGACGCCCTGCAGCAGGTCCGCCACGGCGTCCTGCAGCTGCTGGCCCAGTACAAGGTCTTCGGCCACTCGATCGTCGGCATCGTCGATCCGAAGCTGCGCCAGTACGTCCACCTGGGCGACGCCGGCTCGCAGACCGACGGCAAGATCCACGATCCGGCGCTCGGGCCAAACGAGGTCAAGGGCGACCGCTCGGGCGCGACCGACGACCGTTGGGCGTTCACCACCGCCTACCCGGCCAACGACCTGATGGTGGCCGGCAGCCTAGCGGCCGCCAGCCGCGCCTTGAAGGACTCCGATCCGGCGATGTCGGCCGAGGCGCTCGCGGCCGCCAAGGCCCTGTGGTCGGCGCGCGAGGGCCAGACCGGCAACAGCAGCGACGGGCGCGACGACAGCGGGCCCATGGCGCGGTTCCTCGACCTGGCCAAGGTCGCCGCGACGGTCGAGCTGGTCATCACCACCAACGGCGATCCGGTCTATACGAAGCGACTGAGCGCCCTGCCCCCCGCGATCGAAGCCAACTTCGACCGTGTCAGCGGCCCCGCCGTGCGCGCGATCCCCTACATGGACGCGGCCTACAAGGCGCGGATCCGGACCCTGGTGGCCGGCGTCAAGCCGAAGATCGACAAGGAGCTGGCGGGCAATCCGTTCGGCGTGCCGATCAGCATGGGGTCGTGGGCGGGCTCGGGCGAAGTCGCCGGCTTCGGCGCCAACATGTACCTGATGCACAAGGCGTTCCCGGACCTGATCGGGCCGGAACACACGCTGCACGCGCTGGACTACATGCTGGGCCGCCATCCGGCGAACAACCTGTCGCTGGTCTCGACCGTCGGCACGCGCTCGAAGCTGAACGGCTACGGCCATAACCGCGCCGACTACGGCTTCATCCCCGGCGGCATGGCGCCCGGCGTGCTGGTCATCAAGCCGGACTTCCCGGAGATGATCACCGACTGGCCGTTCCTGTGGTTCGAGAGCGAATACACGGTGGGCAGCGCCACGGCCTATATCCTGGCCGCCAAGGCCGCGATCGCGGCCACCGAGGACAAGCGCTAGCGGGAAGACCAGGTCGCCACGGGCACCGCCGTGGCGACCGCCCCCGTCAACGCCCCTCGAACACCGCCGCGCGCTTGCCGATGAAGGCCGCGCGGGCCTCGGCGTGATCGGCGCTGGCGGCCAGCGCCGGGATTTCGGCGACGGTCTTCGACACGCCCGACGCCACCCGCTTGGTCGCCGCGACGGCCAGCGGTCCCCGCGAGGCGATCGTCCGCGCCATGCCCAAGGCCGCGTCCCGCAGATCCGCCGCCGGGTGGACCTCCGCCACCAGCCCGTCCGCCAGCGCCCGCGCCGCGTCGAACGGGGCGCCGGTCAGCAGGTGGACCTTGGCGCGACTCTCGCCGATCAGCTTGACCAGCCGCTCGGCCGAGGCCGTCAGGCCCATCCGGACCGCAGAGCACGCGAGGCTGGCGCGGTCGCTGGCCAGGCGGATGTCGGCGGCCAGCGCCAGCTCCAGCCCGCCGCCGATGCACCAGCCGTCGATCGCCGCGATCACCGGCTGCGGGCAGGCCGCGATCCGGTCGCACATCTCAAGGAAGTTCAGGATCGCCGCCGTCTGGGCCGCGACGTCGCGGGTCAGGGACTCGGCGAGATCATCGCCGGTGCAGAAGGCGCCGTTGCGGCCCGTCAGCACCACCGCCCGCACCACCGGATCGGCCTCGATCGCGGCGAAGGCGTCGAGCAGCCGCGCGCGCTCGGACAGGGCCAGGACATTGGCGGGGGCGACGTCGAGCTCGACGAGCGCGATCGAAGGGTCGGGATGGGACAGATGGATCATCGCCGCGCACCGTGACGCGCCCGGGCGGCCGCCGCAACCTTTCCGCCACGGCGCCCGCGAGACCGATGCTGCGGCGCACAAGATTCCGCTTGCCAGTTTCAAACATCTGTCTCAGCGTAGGGGTCTTCCGGGCGGAAAATTGCGCCAGGGAGCCAAAAACGACCCGGAGGGGAGGTGTTTTTCACGCCTTTACCGCCCGGGCGCGCAGCCGAGTTTGGCCTTCACGCGTTGTTGCAGCGCAGAAGGAACGGGGAGTGAGATGACGACGCAGACGCTGGCGAAGACCGAGCTGAAGGACCTGTACGAGATCGGTGAGATCCCGCCGGCCTTCCACGTGCCGAAAACCATGTACGCCTGGAGCATCCGCAAGGAGCGCCACGGCCCGCCGTCCACGGCCATGCAGGTCGAGGTGGTTCCCACCTGGGAGATCGGCGAGGACGAGGTGCTGGTCCTCGTGATGGCCGCGGGCGTCAACTACAACGGCGTCTGGGCCGCGCTCGGCGAGCCGATCAGCCCGCTGGACGGCCACAAGCAGCCCTACCACATCGCCGGGTCCGACGCCTCGGGCATCGTCTGGAAGGTCGGCGCCAAGGTGAAGCGCTGGAAGCTGGGCGACGAGGTCGTCATCCACTGCAATCAGGACGACGGCGACGACGAGGAGTGCAACGGCGGCGACCCGATGTTCTCGCCCAGCCAGCGGATCTGGGGCTACGAGACGCCGGATGGCAGCTTCGCCCAGTTCTGCCGCGTCCAGTCCCGACAATTGCTGCCGCGTCCCAAGCACCTGACCTGGGAAGAGGCCGCCTGCTACACCCTCACCCTCGCCACCGCCTACCGCATGCTGTTCGGCCACAAGCCGCACGAGCTGAAGCCCGGCCAGAACGTGCTGGTGTGGGGCGCGTCCGGCGGTCTGGGCGTCTTCGCCACCCAGCTGGCCGCCGTCGCCGGCGCCAACGCCATCGGCGTGGTCTCCTCCGAGGACAAGCGCGAGTTCGTGCTGTCGATGGGCGCCAAGGCGGTGCTGAACCGGGGCGACTTCAACTGCTGGGGCCAGCTGCCCAAGGTCAACGGCCCCGAGTTCAACGACTACATGAAGGAAAGCCGCAAGTTCGGTAAGGCCATCTGGCAGCTCACCGGCAATCGCGACGTCGACATGGTGTTCGAGCACCCGGGCGAGCAGACGTTCCCGGTCTCGGTCTTTCTGGTCAAGCGCGGCGGCATGGTCGTGATCTGCGCCGGCACCAGCGGCTTCAACCTGACCATGGACGCCCGCTTCCTGTGGATGCGCCAGAAGCGCGTGCAAGGGTCCCACTTCGCCAACCTGATGCAGGCCAGCGCCGCCAACCAGCTGGTCATCGACCGCCGCGTCGACCCGTGCCTGTCGGAAGTCTTCCCCTGGAACGACATCCCGGCCGCCCACGAGAAGATGCTGGCCAACAAGCACCTGCCCGGCAACATGGCCGTGCTCGTCAGCGCCCAACGCCCGGGTCTCCGGACCTTCGAGGAGGTGCAGGAGCTGAGCGGCGGGCTGTAGAAGACCGAGCGCGCTAGATTACAAATCTAAAACCCCCATTGCCATCGCCGCGCGACGCCTCCAGCATGCCGGCGAGGGCATGGGGGACACTATGGCGAAGGATCGGATCGTCCTGTTGGACGCGCTGCGGGGCCTGGCGATCCTGGGCATCTTCCTGTGCAACATCCCGCTGGTCTTCGCGCCCGAGATCGTCGCCGAGAGCATACCGTTCTGGCCGCACGGCCAATCCCCGGCCAGCCTGACGGTCTGGTGGGTCACACAGGTGTTCTTCCAGCAGAAGTTCTACACGCTGTTTGGCCTGCTGTTCGGCGCCTCGATCCTGCTGGTCGGCGGCGAGGGCGGCGACCGCGATCGCACGGTGATGATCGTCAAGCGCCTGCTGGCGTTGCTGGCGATCGGCCTCTTCCACGGCTTCGTCATCTGGCAGGGTGACGTGCTGTGGACCTACGCCTCGGTGGGCCTGATCGCCCTTTTGGTGCGGGGCTGGAGCGCGCGCCGCCTGCTGACGGCGGGGATCCTCATCCACCTGGGGATCAACGGCTGGCAGTTCTGGCGGCAACTCAGCCGCGCCGCGCAGTTCGCCACGCCCTTGCCGCCCCAGGTCGTCGCCCGCGTCACGCGGGAGGCCCAGGCCGAAACCCTCGCCTTCACCGGCGATTTCACCAGCTCGCTGGCCCGCACCGGCCATAACTATTGGGAGTTCGTCAGCAGTTCGTGGCAACGCGTCCCAACCTGGCCGCTGATCGTGCTGGGTCTGATCCTGATGGGCATGGGTCTGTTCAAGTCAGGCCTGCTGAAGGGCCAGTCCGCGCCAACCGTCTACAAGGCGCTGGTGGCCGTGGGGCTTTCAGCCCAGGCGCTGGTGGCGGCGGTCATGACGCTGTTCCTGGTCGTTCCCTCGCACCCCGGCGGCCTGGGCGGCCTGGCCCACTGGATGCAGAGCGTCACCGCGCCCGTCGTCAGCCTCGGCTATCTGGGCCTGCTGGTCCTGGCGGCGAACGCCAAGGTCTGGCGGACGATCCCCGCCCTTCTGGCGCCGGTCGGCCAGATGGCCTTCACCAACTACATCTTCGAGTCGCTGGTCATGACGACCCTGGCCTTCGGCGGCCGGGGCCCCGTGCTCTACGGGAAGCTGGACCGCCCGGCCTTGGCCGCCATCGTCGTCGCCACCTGGGCCTTCCAGATCCTGGCCTCGCGTTGGTGGCTGAAGCGCTTTTCCATGGGCCCGCTGGAATGGGTCTGGCGCCTGGCCTATCGCGGCCCGACGCCGTTGCGGCGCAAGGTCGCCTGATCGTTCGACGACGCCCTCGCCGGCCGGCCGCGAGGACCGATGGGAAGCGCTTTACCAAATACTCAACTCCGACTGGCATGATCCGAGCGTCTCGCCCCGCGGGCTCATAGGGGGCGACCTCGGTTGCGCGAGACGGAGGCAAGAACATGCCTATCTCCATCGACAGCCTGGTTTCCATCGTCCAGTCGGGCGGCGGGTTCGAAATCGACGCCAAGAAGTATTCCGCGGCCGTTCTGTTGCCGTTCATCGGCCAGATGAACCAAGGCGCCGTGCTGCGCGTGCGCAACGCGACCGCCTGGAAGGTCGAAGACGTCATCGCCGTGGCGCGCACCGCGCCTCCCGGAGTCGCCCAGTTCGTGTTCTAGGCGCTGGGAGCCAGACAAGGCGGCGTCGAGGCCTATAATCGCCCGCGTGAGCCGCCCTTGAGGCGGTCGATGGCGCGGGCGGGGCGAGCCTCGACGTCGCCTTCCGACGCGCCGAACGGGATCGGCAAGGCCGAGGCGGGCCGCGCGGGCCTTGGCGCGGGGCTCATGGCCGCGATCTTGCGGGCCTGGGCGGCGAACTCGCCGCAAGCCTTGGCGCGCTCGCGGGCGCGTTTGATCAGGGCGGGATCGTCGCTGGACGCGATCGTCTCCCAGGCGGCGTCGAGGGCGGCCATCAGCTTCGCTTGCAGGCGGTCGCACCAGGCTTGGGCTTGGACTTGGGTCATGTCCCGAGTTTGAGGCCGCTCCGGACCCCCGTGCGTCGGAAACGTGCGTTTTCCTTTAATCCATTGATTACGAAGCGCTTTATCCCGAAAAGTACGGGCGTTGAGGCGCTCGCCTCCGCGACCCTGTGGATAAATTTTCGCGTTCTCCCAATTGCCAGAGGTCCCGCCGGGCCGCACAGTCGCTCCAAACCTTTTGGGGGCCGATCTTCGGGGGAAGATCGCGGGGGAGCGTAAACATGAGCTGGGGTGGCAAGGTCGCTTTGACGGCCGCGGGCCTGGTGTTGGGGGTGGCCGCCGTGGTCGCCGTCCGCACCGCGACGTTCGAGGCCCCGGCCCAGGCCGATCCGGCCTCGGTCCGGCTGGCGGCCGCCCGCCCGGTCGACGTGGCCAAGGCCGCCGACCATCTCGCCCAAGCCGTCCGCTTCCAGACCATCAGCCATCAGGACCAGGCCGAGGACCAGCCGGCCGAGTGGGACAAGCTGCACGCCTGGCTGCAGACGACCTATCCCGAGGCGCACAAGGTCATGACCCGCGAGGTCGTCGCCGACCACACCCTGGTCTACACTTGGACCGGCTCGAACCCCGCCCTGCCGCCGATCGTGCTGATGGCCCACCAGGACGTGGTGCCGGTGACGCCGGGCAGCGAGGGCCAGTGGAAGCACGCCCCCTTCGACGGCGTGATCGCTGAGGACGCGGTCTGGGGCCGCGGCGCGATCGACGACAAGGGCTCCCTGGTCACCCTGTTCGAGGCGCTGGAGGCGGTGGCCGTCGGCGGCTTCAGGCCCCTGCGGACGGTGATCATCGTCAGCGGCCACGACGAGGAGGTGCGCGGCGTCGGCGCGCGGGCGGCGGCGGCCCTGCTGAAGTCACGCGGGGTGAAGGCCCAGTTCGTGCTGGACGAGGGCATGGCCGTGGTCGCCGACCATCCGGTCACCGGCAAGCCCGCCGCCATCATCGGCACGGCCGAGAAGGGCTATGCGACCATGAAGGTCGTCGCGCCCGCGACCGGCGGCCATTCCTCGGCGCCGCCCAAGGACGGCGGCGGAGTCGTGACCCTGGCGCGCGCGGTCGAGGCCATCCACGATCACGGCTTCCCGATGAAGTTCCAGGGGCCCGGCGCCGACATGCTGAAGGCCATCGCCCCGCACGCCTCGCCCGTGGTCAAGGTCTTCGCGGCCAACACCTGGCTGTTCGCGCCGGTGCTGGTGGCGGTCACCGCCAAGACGCCGGCCGGGGCGGCCATGCTGCACACCACGATCGCGCCGACCATGCTGAAGGGCTCGCCCAAGGAAAACGTCCTGCCCCAGGACGCCACGGCCTGGATCAACTACCGCATCGCGCCCGGCGACACCTCGGCCACGGTGATGGCGCGCGCCAAATCAGCGGTCGGCGGTCTGCCGGTCGAGCTGTCCTGGAGCAAGACGCCGGACGAGCCCTCGGCCGTCTCCTCGACCAGCTCCGAGGCCTGGAAGGTTCTGGCGGGCCTGGCCGGCGACGAGAGCGAGGCCCCCGTGGTCCCGGGCCTGGTCACCGCCGGCACCGACAGTCGCTACATGGGCGGCGTGGCCAGCGACGTCTACCGCTTCCAGCCGCTGGTGCTGAAGGTGGACGAAACCAAGATCATCCACGGCACGAACGAGCACCTCAGCCTCGCCAATGTCGAGCGGATGGTCCGGTTCTATCAGCGCCTGGTCGAGACCGCCGCGTCCCGCTGAGCGACACGCCGCAGCACGATTGTCGCATTGCTCCGCCACAAGAGCTCCGGAACACGCCGATGCCCGCCGACGACGCCCAGCTCCTGACCCGAACCGCCAAGCTTCCCGCCGATCGTTTCGGCGAGGGCTTCGTGCGCGACGCCTGGTACGTGGCCTGCCTGTCCCCCGACCTGAAGCCTGGCAAGACCGCCAAGCACGAGTTCCTGGGCGAACCTGTCCTGCTGGGCCGCACGCGCCAGGGCGAGGCCTATGCGCTGGGCGACCTCTGCCCGCATCGCGCCGCCGCTCTCTCGGCCGGGCGCGTCCATCGCGAGGCCGACGGGACCGACAGCATCGAGTGCCCCTATCACGGCTGGCGCTTCGGCGCGGACGGGGCCTGCAAGGCGATCCCGTCCCTGACCGCCGACAGCGGCTTCGACATCTCCAAGGTGCGGGTGCGCCGCTATCCGGTGGTCGAAAGCCAGGGCCTGGTCTGGATCTGGATGGCCTCCGACCCGCGTCGCGCGGCCCCGCCGCCCGAGCCCCCGCCGACCATCCCCGGCGTCGTGGGCGGCAAGCCCAAGCTGGTCGACCACCTGGACTACGACGTCCATATCGACCACGCGGTGCTGGGCCTGATCGACCCGGCCCACGGCCCCTACGTCCACCAGCAGTGGTGGTGGCGCACCACGGCCAGCCAGCACGAGAAGGCCAAGACCTTCCGCCCGTCCGAGGCCGGCTTCACCATGGTCCGGCACGCGCCGTCGAAGAACTCCAAGGCCTACGCCATCCTGGGCGGCGAGCCGCTGACCGAGATCACCTTCCGCCTGCCGGGCCTGCGCTGGGAGCACGTGAGCGTTGGCGACAAGCAGGTGCTGGCCCTCTCGGCCATGACCCCGATCAACGCCCACAAGACCCGGATGAACCAGATCATCTGGTCGGATCACTGGGCCTTCCTGGCGCTCTATCCGATCATCCGGATCGCGGCCCGCGCCTTCCTGCGGCAGGACGGCAAGATCGTCGACTGCCAGACGCCGGGCCTGCGATGCAATCCGCCGCTGATGTGGGTGGGGGACGCCGACCAGCAGGCCCGCTGGTACCATCAGTGCAAGCGCGAATGGGCCGCCAGCCGCTGGGAAGGCCGCCCCTTCCGCAACCCGGTCAAGGAACAGACGCTGCGCTGGCGGACCTGAGGCCAATCCCTCTATGGTCGTGAGCGACACGTCGCGGAGCGCCCCCATCCGTCATCGCCTGCTCAACAGCCTGCGCACCCTGCCCTCCCCGCGCGGCTGGGGCTTCTGCCTCGCCGTCTCGGTCGTCGCCCTGGCGGCGATGCTCGCCATCGGCTTCTCCACCGGCCTCTACTATCTGACGCCCGCTCAGCCCGGCCTGGCGCTGCGAATGCTGACCGTGCTGCTCATCCCGGCCCTGGGCGAGGAGCTGCCGTTTCGCGGCCTGCTGACGCCCGGCCCGGGCGAGAGCCGCCGCCCCTGGCTGGAGGCGGGTTTGTCCACGGGTCTCTATGTGCTCTGGCATGTCGTGGAGGCCCTGACATTCCTGCCGGGCGCCGCGGCGGTTTTCCTGCGGCCGGACTTCCTGGCCTGCTGCGCGGTCCTGGGCCTGGGCTGCGCGATCATGAAGCTTCGTACCGGCTCGATCTGGCCCGCCGTGGCCCTGCACTGGGTCTTGGTGGTGGTCTGGCAGACCTGGCTGGGCGGCGTCAGCGCCCTCGGCTGACTCCACGAAAAAGCCCGCCCGGCATGGGGGCCGGACGGGCTCTCTCTTCGGAACGCGCCTTGAGGGACGGATGGTCGCGCCCCGAAAACTCACCCTCGCAACGACGAGGCTTAGGCGCGGTAGACGTAGGCGCTGGAGACGTAGCCGACGCCGACGCCGTCCTGGCCGACCAGGATCCACTTGCCGTCGCCGGTGCGGCCCAGGGCCTGGAAGGTCTGGCCCGAGCTCACGGCGCCCAGACGCGGCGCGCGGGTCGTGGCGGCAGAGCGCAGGTTCAGGGTCGAGCGGGCGACGTACTTGTGGCCCACCTTGACCAGCGGCTCGGCCTCGACGTTCTGGGCGTAGCGGTAGCCGCCCGACTTGTAGATCCCGCCGACCTGCTTGGCTGCGTCGCCCTTCTGCATGTTGCAGCCGACCGCCGAGCCGGCGCCCGCGCCGATCACGGCGCCGATGGCCGTGCCAGTGCCGCGATCGCCCTTGCCGGCGATCTGGTTGCCGGCCAGGCCGCCCAGCAGGCCGCCCACGATGGCGCCGACTTCCTGCTTCGAGCCCGAAGCCTTACAGCCGGTCACGCCGGCGCTGGCTTGCGGGGCGGCGGCCATGCTCAGGGCCGCCGCGGCGGCGCCGATGGTCAGGGTGATAGTCTTGGTCGTCTTGCCGAACATGAGAGAACTCCTTCGTCCCTTGGAATGTGCCCGGGGTCATCAACCCCGTGAGACAGACCATGGCAGGGTGAAGCTGAACGGTGTCGGCGACCCGACTGACAGAGTTCGTTCATGTTGGAAAAAAGTTGGGGGAGGCGGTTCGCGCCCCCTCCGTCTCGTCGCCTGACGGCGGAAGCATCGTGACGGAGGGGGCGCTTAAGTCTTCAAGCCCCCAGCGCGTAGGGCCCGCTCTTTTCCAGGGCCGCCTTCCATGCGGGGCGGGCGTGCATCTTCTCGATCCAGGCGGCGAGGTTGGGATAGTCGCCGAGCTTGCCCATGGCCTTGGCCACCTCGGGCACGAAGCTCATCTGGATGTCCGCGCCGGTCAGGCCGTCGCCGACGAAGAAGTCCCGGCCCGCCAGGCTCTGGTCGACGAAGGTCAGGTGGTTGGCGATTTCGGACTGGATGCGCGGGTGCAGCGGCGCGCCGGCCTCGCCCAGGCGGCCGACATACATGTTCAGCAGCAACGGCAGCATGGCCGAGCCTTCGGCGTAGTGCAGCCACTGCTGATAGAGGTCGTAGTCGGCGCTCTTGATGTCCGGCGCCAGGCGGCCGCCGCCATGATGGCGGATGACGTAGTCGATGATCGCACCGGACTCGATGATCACCCGGCCGGCGTCCTCGATCACCGGCGACTTGCCCAGGGAATGGATCGCGGTCAGCGACGGCGGCGCCAGGCGCGTCTGCGGATCGCGCGTGTGCTGGACGACCTCGTAGGACAGCCCCAATTCCTCCAGCAGCCAGAGGATCCGCTGCGATCGCGACTCGTTGAGGTGGTGGACCTTCAGCATCGGACTCCCCGTTTTGCGAGATTATGTTGCAGCGCGGCATTGCTCGCAGATGCGAAATGCGCCACGTTAAAAGAAAACAATTGTTTGGCTTAAAACACCTGTTTGGCCAAGGGGAGCAAGCCATGACCACGACGATCGCGCGCGATAACGCTGAGAACCTCGTCCTCCCAGGCCTGATCGGCCTGCTGCGCGAGGCCGCCGACGCGGCGGGACTGTTCGTGGCCGAAGCCAAGCCCGCTGTCCTGGCTCACATCGCCCCGGAAGGCGGAAAGGTCGACCGCAAGCTGGCCGACGTCCACCAGCACCGCGTCCACGGCTATGGCTGGTACGCCGCCTATGCCGAGCTCCTGAACCAGGTCGCCGGCTGGGCCGAGCGGCTGCAGGACGAAGGCCGCTTCGGCGAGATCGAGGCCCTGCTGGCCCAGCTGCTGTTCTCGGAATACTGCGCCCAGCTGGTCGGCGGCGTGCCGATGAACCAGGGCGAGATCGTCCGTCCGGCCCATCTGGTCGAGGACCGCGCGGTGCTGAACCGGCTCTACTCCAACGGCCTGATGAAGCTGATGGTCGAGGGCGGCACGCAAGCCGTCAAAAGCCGGATCGCCCAGCGCCTGGCCGAGGCGCGCGGCCGGCCGACGCTGGAGAACACCGGCCTCGACGAGACCTTCGAGATGATCCGCGACCAGTTCCACGCCTTCGCCGAGGAAAAGGTCACGCCCTTCGCCCACGAATGGCACCTGAAGGACGAACTGATCCCGATCGAGCTGGTGGAGGAACTGGGCGAACTGGGCGTCTTCGGCCTGACCATCCCCGAGGAATATGGCGGCTCCGGCATGGGCAAGACCGCCATGTGCGTGGTGTCCGAGGAGCTCTCACGGGCCTGGATCGGCGTCGGGTCGCTCGCCACCCGCTCGGAGATCGCCGGCGAGCTGATCCTGACCGGCGGCACCGACGCCCAGAAGGAATACTGGCTGCCCAAGATCGCCAGCGCCGAGATCCTGCCGACCGCCGTCTTCACCGAGCCGAACACGGGCAGCGACCTCGGCTCCCTGCGAACCCGCGCCGAGCTGAAGGGCGACCAGTACGTGGTGACCGGGAACAAGACCTGGATCACCCACGCCGCCCGCGCCGACGTCATGACCCTGCTGGTCCGCACCGAGCCGGGCACCACCGACTATCGCGGCCTGTCGATGCTGCTGGCCCCCAAGCCGCGCGGGACCGACGAAGCCCCCTTCCCAGCCGAAGGCATGAGCGGGGGCGAGATCCAGGTGATCGGCTATCGCGGCATGAAGGAGTACGAGCTGGGTTTCGACGGCTTCACCGTGCCGGCCGAAAACCTGCTGGGCGGTGTCCCGGGCCAGGGCTTCAAGCAGCTGATGGCCACCTTCGAGAGCGCCCGCATCCAGACCGCGGCCCGCGCCGTCGGCGTCGCTCAGGCGGCGCTGGAGACCGGCCTTGGCTATGCGCTCGATCGCCAGCAGTTCGGCCAGGCGATCTTCGAGTTCCCGCGCGTGGCCAACAAACTGGCGATGATGGCGGCCGAGATCATGGGCGTGCGCCAGCTGACCTACTACGCCGCCCGCCAGAAGGACGAGGGCAAGCGCTGCGACCTCGAGGCCGGCATGGCCAAGCTGATCGCCGCCCGCGTCGCCTGGGCCGCCGCCGACAACGCCCTGCAGATCCACGGCGGCAACGGCTTCGCCATGGAATACGCCGCCAGCCGCCTGCTGGCCGACGCCCGGATTCTCAACATTTTCGAAGGCGCTGGCGAGATCCAGGCCCAGGTGATCGCGCGGAGGCTGCTGGACGGCGGGAACTAGCAGCGCCCCTCTTGTCCGCCGCCGGAGCATCAGCATAGCCTCGCGCCTCCCTTCCCGAGGACGCCCCATGCTGACCACAACCCGCCGCTCCGCCCTCGTCTCGGCGTTCGCGACCACGGGCCTGGCGGCGTTCGGGAGTCGGGCGCTTGCCCAGGAGACCGGCGCCGTCGCCGCCGCCGTCGACCGCTACGCCCAGGAGGTCATGGCCGCCTTCGACCAGCCGGGCCTGGGGATCACCGTCGTCGAGAACGGCAAGGTCACCCTGGCCAAGGGCTATGGCGTCAAGACGCTGGGAACCCAGGACCGCTGCGACGAGAACACGATCTTCGGCATCGCCTCGAACACCAAGGCCATGACCGCCGCCCTGATCGGCATGCTGGTCGAGGAAGGACGCCTGGCCTGGGACGATCCGGTCACCAAGCACCTGCCCGACTTCGCGATGAGCGATCCGATCGTCACCAAGCTGATGACGGTGCGCGACCTCCTGGTCCATCGCAGCGGCCTGACCCTGGGGGCCGGCGACCTGATGCTATGGCCCGCCCCGACCCACACCCGCGCCGACATCGTCGCGGGTCTCAAATACCTGCCGATCGGCGGCCAGTTCCGGGGCGGCTACGCCTATGACAACGTCCTCTACGTCGCCGCCGGGGCGGTGATCGAGGCGGTCAGCGGCAAGAGCTGGGAGGAGATGATCAAGACGCGGATCTTCGATCCGCTGGGCATGACCAGCACCGTTTCCAGCCCGGCGCTGGTCGACAGGTCTCGCCGCGCTTCGCCGCACGCGCGCCTGGGTCCGCCGACCCGTGGTCTGGGGCCCCAGACCGTGCTGCCGTTCGACGCCAGCTTCGACGCGGCCGCGCCCGCCGGCGGGACCAATTCGACGCCGAAGGACATCGCCCGCTGGATGCTCGTCCAGCTGGGCCTGGGCATGCTGCCCAACGGCAAACGGCTCTGGAGCGAGCCGACCGCGCGCGAGATGTGGAGGCCGCACACCATCACCAGCTGGTCGGAGGGCCCCACGGACGAGAATCCGGTGCGTCCCTCCATGCAGGCCTATGGGCTGGGCTGGTTCGTGCAGGACCACCGCGGCGAGCGCCTGCTGTGGCATACGGGCGGCCTGGCCGGCTTCATCTCCTATACGGGGCTGCTGCCTGGCCGGAAGTCGGGGATCATGATCATGACCAACGCCGAGGAGACGCCCGTGCTGCGGTCCTTGCGCTATGGCGGACCCGACCGCCTGCAGGGCCGCACCGACTACGACTGGATCGCCTCCAGCAAGCGTGTCCAGGCCGAGACCGAAGCCCAGACCCTGAAGGATCTCGCCAGGGCCACCACGCCGACCAGCGGCGGCGCCAAGCCGAGCCTGCCGCTTGAGGCCTATGCGGGCGTCTATCGCGATCCCTGGTACGGCACGGTGACGATCAGCGTCGCCCGCCCCCCCGGAAAGAAGGCCGGCAAGGCCAAGGGCCTGCACGTTTCATTCGACAAGACGCCCGCCCTGCGCGGCAAGCTCGAGCCGTTCGACGGCGAGATGTTCAAGACGACCTTCGACGACCGCACCCAGGAGGACGCCTTCTTCACCTTCGACCTGAAGGACGGCCGCGTGGTGTCGGCCCTGGTCAAGGCGGTCTCGCCGCTGGCCGACTTCAGCTACGACTACCAGGACCTGCGGCTGACAAGGGTGTCTTGAGGACCCGCTTCAGCGCGGCTTCCAGCCCTCGGCGATCATGGCGATCTGCTTGTCCATGACCGACGACATGCGTTCGGCGGGCAGCTCGCCGCCCGCCGCGGCCGCCATGCGGTAGTTCCAGGCGTAGGCCGCCTTCAGCGTGTCGACGATCAGCGGCAGGTCGAGATCCTCGCGCACCTCGCCCCGCTGGACGCCGTCCCGCAGCACGTCGAGCAGCATCTCCGTCAGGCGCGGATTGCGGCCGTACGGCGTCACGCCGACATCGTTGCTGGGATTGTACGAGGCGGCGATGTGCGCCAGGAACAGCTTCACCCGCCGCGTCTCGAACGCGTAGTGGATGGCGAAGATCGAGCACAGCTTGTCCGCCGTGCCGCCCCGCAGAAATGGGACCACCCGGTCGAACTCCGCGTAGAGTTCGCCCAGTCTGTGGTCCATCACATGACTCAGCACCTCCGCCTTGGAGGCGAAGGTGGTGAACACGCTGCCGACCGAGACCCCCGCCCGCTCCGCGATGGCGCGGATGGTGGTCTCGTCGTATCCGATCTCATTGAACAGGTCGCGCGCCGCGTCGAGAACCTTCTCGCGCGTCGCGGCCTTCTGTTCGTCCCTTACGCCCACGCACGTCCCCCTCGAACACGCCAGCGTCATGATTGACTTCGAAGACGGCCCCATCCCCCCCGGAACGGGATCGTCGATCGCTAGAGTCCGCCCCTTTGTGATGGAAACACCACAAAGGAATAACCTGGCTCTATCCCAAATACTTAGAGCGTTGCGGAGGCCGAAAACGCTACCGTTTTCGGCTTCCGCGAGCCCTAGGCGCGAGCGCCCGCGAGAATGATCTTCAGTTGATTCGAGAGACGCTCCAGAAGAGCATCGACCGACCAACCGTCATAAACCGCGCGACGATAGTTGGCGAGATACACGTCCCAGATGATTTCCGCCAAGAGCTTGGCGTCAACATCGGCCTTGAGCTGCTTTTGCTCGACGCCGCGCTGCAGCGCCTCGTCGATCAACTGGAAGAGATGCTTGAGTTCGGTGCGCGCGCGACGCTCGGCGGCTTCCGAACGGGTCCAGGAGACCGCGATGCTGGCGCGCAGCAGCGGCAATTGCTCGACATGGAAGCTGTAGGCGACGCCGAACAGACCCATCAGCGCCTCGTCCACCGTCTTGGCGGTGCGGGCGGCCTGGTTCATCTGGGCGTGGATGACTTCGTGGTCGGCGGTCAGGATCTCTTCGAACAGCTCCGACTTGTCGGCGAAGCTGGCGAAGACGGCGCCGGTCGACATGCCAGCGGCCTGGGCGATGTCACGGATGGTCGCGCCCTCATAGCCACGCTCGCTGAACAGGCGGCGCGCGGCGGCCAGGACGCGTTCGCGCGTGCGCTGCTTGGCCAGCGCGCGGCGGGTCAGTTTCACCGGGGCCTCGAGGCCCTGATCGATATTGACGGATACGAAGCTCATGCGGCGGCCTCCAGGCGGGCGAGAGCGGCTTCCGCCCGCTTCTCGAATTCGGTGCAATATTCATCGACGACGTTCTGAAGAACGTCGGCGTAACGGCGGGCCAGCTGGCGGCCGTCCTGCGCGGCGTCGCGCAGATCGGTGATCAGCTGGCGAACTTCGGCTAGGGCCTCTTCACGCTCGAAAGCGGAAGACTCGGCGAGGTCCACAGAGCGGGCGCTCTGAGCCATGCGGTCATCTCCTACCCCCGCTGGGGTCAGTGAAAGCGTTGCACGATCCGCGGTGGGGGAGGTTGATCGTGTTCAACGAACGCAGACTACTAAATAGGAAGCGCGGGCATTAACGCCAGCAGAACGCGTTTGCAACTGCGAAATCAGTGTCCAGACGCGTAAGTAAACGCGCTCAACCTAGGTATGTGAACGTTACCATTGCGTCACTGCGACATTTTGCCCGCCGAACGGGTTCGCCGAACAGATTCAACAGACGGTGGTTTACGCGATCGACCACCGCTATGGCGCGCGGCGTCGCGAGCCCTTATTCTGAGACCATGTCCCACCTGTTCGACTTTCTCGTCCCAGCCGCCCTTCTGGCGGTGCTGATCGCCCTGGGCGCGGGCCTTTACGCGCTGTTCCGCGGGGGCGACTTCGGGCGCTCGTACTCCAACAAGCTGATGCGGCTGCGGGTGCTCCTGCAGTTCATCGCCATCATCGTCCTGGTCGCCGCCGCGTTCTGGTGGCGGAAGGGCGCTTGAGGCTCGCTCGCTAGATAACGCCACTCAGGGAACGAGAGTCCGCGACGGATGGTCACGCTGAACCGCATCTACACGCGCACCGGCGACGCCGGCTCGACGCGCCTGGCGACGGGAGCGCCGGTCAGCAAGGCTTCGCAACGGGTCGAGGCCTACGGCGGCGTGGATGAGACCAACGCCGCGATCGGACAGGCGCGACAGCATACCGCAGGCGATCCGGTGCTCGACGCCATCCTCGAGCGCGTCCAGAACGACCTCTTTGACCTGGGCGCCGACCTCGCCACGCCCGAGCAGCACGAAAAGCCGGAATGGGAGCCGCTGCGCATCCTCGACAGCCAGGTCGAGCGGCTGGAGGGCGAGATCGATCTTCTGAACGCCGAGCTCTCGCCGCTGACCTCGTTCGTCCTGCCGGCCGGCTCGCCAGCCGCCGCCGCCCTGCATGTGGCCCGCACCGTCTGCCGGCGCGCCGAGCGCAGCTGCGTGGCGCTGATGACCATAGAGGGCGAAATCGTCGGAGCGCCCGCGATCAAGTACCTGAACCGGCTGTCGGACCTGCTGTTCGTCGCGGCCCGTTGGGCCAACGACAAGGGCAAGGCGGACGTGCTGTGGAAGCCGGGCGCGACGCGGTAGGGCGGACTATTTCTTGGGCTGGGCCGCCGGAGCCGTCGTCGGCGCGGCCGCCGCCTCGCCATTGATCGGCGGGGTGTTGGGCGGGCGGCGGGTCAGGGTCTCGATCGGATAGACCGTGGCGCACTTCATCCACTTGCCGGCCCAGGCGCCGCCGCGGTCCTCGCAACGCTGCTTCGGCCAGACCCACAGGCCGTGATAGGCCAGGACGCTGGCGCTGGAGAGCAGGAACAGGCCCAGGAAGATGTACTTCAGGCGGGTGAAGGTCTTGTTCATGGCCGGCCCCTTAGCGCCTTTCCGTCCTTAAGGGAATGAGCCGCGCGCCCTCCCGCGTACACGAGCGCGCGCAATGCCTACGATCGTTTGAACCCGCGCAGCAATAACGCATTACGCTTACGCCAAGGGAAACTTGCATTGCGGCGCACAAGCGCTAAGTCGATTGGCAAGCAGGAGAAAACGCAAAACCTGGAGGCGGTGAAAACCGATGAAGGTCCTAGTCCCGGTCAAGCGGGTGATCGATTACAACGTGAAGGCCCGCGTGAAGGCGGACCAGACGGGTGTCGACCTCGCCAACGTCAAGATGTCGATGAATCCGTTCTGCGAGATCGCGGTCGAAGAAGCCGTGCGTCTCAAGGAAAAAGGCGTGGCGACCGAGGTCGTCATCGTCAGCATCGGCCCCGCCCAAGCCCAGGAGACGATCCGCACGGCGCTCGCCATGGGCGGCGATCGCGGGATCCTGATCACCTCGGACGCCGACCTCGAGCCGCTGGCCGTGGCCAAGCTTCTGGCCGCCGTGGTCGCCGAGGAGAACCCCAACCTCGTCGTGATGGGCAAGCAGGCGATCGACGGCGACAACAACGCCGTCGGCCAGATGCTGTCGGCCCTGCTGGGCTGGCCGCAGGCCACCTACGCTTCGGCCCTCGAAGTGTCGGGCTCGACCGCCAAGGTCACCCGTGAAGTCGACGGCGGCCTCCAGACCCTGGACGTCGACCTGCCGGCCGTGGTCACCGCCGACCTGCGCCTGAACGAGCCGCGCTATGCGTCTCTGCCCAACATCATGAAGGCCAAGAAGAAGGAAATCGCGAGCAAGACGGTCGCCGACTACGGCGTCGACGTCGCGCCGCGCCTGAAGGTCCTGAAGGTCACCGAGCCCGCCAAGCGCTCGGCGGGCGTCAAGGTCGAGACGGCCGCTGACCTGGTCTCCAAGCTCAATACCGCGGGGGTGCTGTAATGGCTGTTCTCGTCGTCGCCGATAACGACAACGCGCACCTGCGCGACGCGACCCACAAGACCGTTACCGCCGCCCTGAAGATCTCGGGCGACATCGACGTCCTGGTCCTGGGCAAGGGCGCCAAGGCCGTGGCCGACGCCGCCGCCAAGATCGCCGGCGTCCGCAAGGTGCTGCTGGCCGAGTCCGACGCCCTGGGCCACGGGATCGCCGAAGCCCAGGCCGACGCCGTTCTGGCGCTGGCCGGCAATTACGACGCGATCCTGGTTCCGGCCACCTCGGGCGGCAAGAACTTCGCCCCGCGCGTCGCCGCCAAGCTGGACGTCGCCCCGATCTCGGACATCGTCGAGGTCGTCAGCGCCGACACCTTCACGCGCCCGATCTACGCCGGCAACGCGCTGGAGACGATCCAGTCCAGCGACGCCAAGAAGGTGATCACCGTCCGTCCGACCGCCTTCGCGGCGGCGGCGGAAGGCGGCTCGGCCTCGGTGGAGAGCGTCGCTGGCGCTGACGCCGGCAAGACCCGCTTCGTCAGCGAAGAGATGGTCAAGTCCGACCGTCCGGAACTGGCCGCGGCCAAGATCGTCGTCTCGGGCGGCCGCGCCATGGGTTCGGCCGAAGAGTTCCAGCGGGTCATCGAGCCTCTGGCCGACAAGCTGGGCGCCGCCGTGGGCGCCTCGCGCGCCGCGGTCGACGCCGGCTACGCCCCGAACGACTACCAGGTCGGCCAGACGGGCAAGGTCGTGGCGCCGCAGCTCTATGTCGCCATCGGCATTTCGGGCGCGATCCAGCACCTGGCCGGCATGAAGGACTCCAAGGTGATCGTGGCGATCAACAAGGACGCCGACGCGCCGATCTTCCAGGTGGCCGACTTCGGCCTGGTCGCCGACTACAAGACGGCCGTGCCGGAGCTGATGGACGCCCTGACCGCCGCCGGCAAGTAAGCCGCCGCGCGAACGCACAGAACGAAGGCCCGGAGGCGACTCCGGGCCTTTTTTCGTGCGTCGGACATCGACGCCGCTAGCGGATGGTGACGATGGGCTTGGCCCAGGCGGCGTGCGGGTCGGACAGGCTCGGCGAGTGGCTCGCGGCGGTGGACGCCAGGGCGAGCAGCAGCGCGCCCGCGATCAGCAGGGTCTTCATGGTTCGGTCCTCGATGGGTCTTGGGACGATGATGAGCGGCGCCGCGAGGGAGAACATGCCTTCGCCGGGGCCGCTTTGCGAACGATGCTATTTGTGAGAGCTTGTGAGCCTAACTAACAACCTCATGGGCGACGATGCGCCTTCCGCCCTTCTCCTCCCTGGTCGCTCTGGAGGCCGCCGCCCGCCACAGGAGCTATAGCCGAGCGGCGGATGAGCTGTTCGTGACCCATGGCGCGGTCAGCCAGCAGGTCCGCAAGCTCGAGGACGAGCTGGGAGTCCAGCTGTTCACCCGGCGCGGCAACCAGATGGAGCCGACACCCACCGGGGCGGCCCTGGCCGAGCAGGTCCGCGCGGCGATCGACACCTTGCGTCGCGGCGTCGAGACCGCTCGCCGGGCGGCCAGCGGGCCGATCGTGATTTCCGCCGGCCCGGCTTTCGCCACCAGCTGGCTGTCGCCCCGCCTGGCGCGGCTGTCGGCCGAGACGGACGAGCTGGACCTCACCATCCGGGTGGAGGACCGCGTTTCGGACCTGGCCACCGACGGCGTCGATGTCGCCCTTCGTTACGGAGTGGGCCCTTGGGCGGGCATGGAGTCGGTGCGGTTGATGGACGAGCGCATCTTTCCGGTCTGCAGCCCCGCGCTGCTGGCTCGCTTCCCCATCGCAGGTCCCGAGGATCTTCTTTCGGCGCCGCTGCTGCGTCATACGGACCTGCCTTGGTCGGTGTGGTTCCGCGCCATGGGGATCGAGCCGCCGGAGCTTCGGCCGGCGCTGGGGTTCGACGGCTCGGCCATGATGCTGGACGCCGCGGCCCAAGGCCTGGGCTTCGCGCTGGCGCGGGGCGGCTACGCCCAGCGTGACATGGACGCGGGTCGGCTGGTGCGCCCGTTGCCGGGATCGATCGACGTCGAGACCGGCCATAATTTCGTCTGGCGCGCCGAGAACCCCAAGCTGCCGCGCATCCTGAAGCTGCGGGACTGGTTCCTGGAGGCGACGAAGGACGACCGGAAGGCCTGAGACGGCCGCCGCATTTGCCCCGGCGGCGAAAATCCCGCATATCCCCGCGCCTCATGTCCCCCGCAAAGACCCTCCGCGACGTCCGGTCCCTGGCCGAGGCCGGCCTGATACCGTCCGAGCGCCTTGCGGCGCTGGAGGCGGTGGCGGCGCGCTACGCGGTGGCGGTGACGCCGGCCATGGCCGAACTGATCGATACCGCCGATCCGAACGACCCGATCGCCCGCCAGTTCGTCCCCGCGCCCGAGGAGCTGGTCGCCAGCCCCGGCGAGGACGGCGATCCGATCGGCGATTCTATCCACAGCCCTGTGGATGGAATCATCCATCGCTATCCCGACCGCGTGCTGCTGAAACCCACCCACACCTGCGCCGTCTATTGCCGGTTTTGCTTCCGCCGCGAGATGGTCGGGCCCGAGGGCCTGTCGAACCTGACGCCGGCTCAGCTGGACGCGGCCTTCGCGTACATCGCCGCCCGGCCCCAGATCTGGGAGGTGATCGTCACCGGCGGCGACCCGTTCGTCCTGTCCTCCCGCCGTCTGGCGGCGCTGATCGACCGTCTGGAGGCGATCGAGCACGTCAAGGTCGTGCGCTTCCACACCCGCGTGCCGGCCGTCGATCCCGCCCTCGTCACCGACGACCTGGTGGCGGCGCTGAAGCGCTCGACCAAGGCCGTCTATGTCGCCCTGCACGCCAACCACGCCCGCGAGCTGACCCCGGCCGCCCGCGCGGCCTGCGCCCACCTGGTCGACGCCGGAATCGCCATGGTCAGCCAGACCGTGCTGCTGAAGGGCGTCAACGACGATCCCGAGACACTGTCGGCGCTGATGCGCGCCTTCGTCGAGACACGGATCAAGCCCTACTACCTGCACCATGGGGATCTCGCCCCCGGCACCGCCCACCTGCGCACCACGATCGAGGACGGCCAGGCGATCATGCGCGCCCTGCGCGGGACGCTGTCGGGCTTGGCCCAGCCGACCTATGTGCTCGACATCCCCGGCGGCCATGGCAAGGCGCCGGTGGGGCCAAGCTATCTGTCCGCGGGCGGGGTCGAGGATCCGAACGGACGCCGGCACGCCTATCCGCCGGCCGCCGACTGAGGCGAATGGCCGCCCTTCGTTTGCGACGCAGCAAAGCCTTGGCGGCGCCGTGGTTTCTCGTGCTAGAAAAGTCGGCATAGTCGAAGGCGTGGGCGCGAAAGCCCGCCGCGATATCGAGCGAAGGCTTGGCGTTCATGAGTGAGATCAAGACGGTCGGCGTGATCGGCGCCGGCCAGATGGGGGCGGGCATCGCGCATGTCGTCGCCCTCGCCGGTTACGGGGTGAAGCTGCACGACGTTTCGCGCGAGCGGATCGACGCCGGCATCGCCACCATCGAGAAGAACATGACCCGCCAAGTCGGCCGGGGCATCATCGACGACGCCGCGATGCAGGCGGCTCTCGCCCGCATCTCGCCCGCCGAAGGGCTCGAGGACGTCGGCGCGACCGATCTGGCCATCGAGGCGGCCACCGAAAACGAGGAGGTCAAGAAGTCGATCTTCCGCAGCCTGCAGCCGCACCTGAAGCCCGACACGCTGCTGGCCTCGAACACCTCGTCGATCTCGATCACGCGACTGGCGTCGGCGACCGACCGCCCCGAACGCTTCATCGGCCTGCACTTCATGAATCCGGTGCCGTTGATGAAGCTGGTGGAGATCATCCGCGGCATCGCCACCGACGTGCCGACCTACGAGACGGCCGTCTCCTTCGCCAAGTCGCTGGGCAAGATCACCAGCAACGCCGAAGACTTCCCCGCCTTCATCGTCAACCGCGTGCTGGTGCCGATGATCAATGAGGCGATCTACACCCTGTACGAAGGGGTCGGCACGGTCGACGCCATCGACACGGCGATGAAGCTGGGCGCCAACCATCCGATGGGCCCGCTGGAGCTGGGCGACTTCATCGGCCTGGACACCGTGCTGAGCATCATGAACGTGCTCCACGAAGGTCTGGCCGACAGCAAGTACCGTCCCTGCCCGCTGCTGGTGAAGTATGTCGAGGCCGGCTGGCTGGGCAAGAAGACCGGTCGCGGCTTCTACGACTATCGCGGCGAGACGCCGGTTCCGACCCGCTAGTCGGGATCGGGCGCGCTTCCCGGCGCGCTCCAAGAAGAGCGGAACCGTCGCGAATTCTTCGATTCAAGACCGTTCCGCTCCCCCGAAGCCGGCGAGATGGGGCTCGCCAGCCAGGTCGCCTGAGCCCTGGCGGGGGGACTGGCGACCAAACTCCGCGGCTCGCCAATTTCCCCCACCGGCGCGCCCCGAAAGCGCGCCTCTTCTCGCTCGCTAGGGCCAAGTTGTCATTGACCAGATATCCACGTTCTCTTGCCCCGGCGTCCCCATTCGGGCCCGCATGCAAACGATTCCCGCGTAACGCGAAATGAGCGGCTCGGCGCGCCGCGATCTCTGGATTCTCGACGCCCGCGAGCGCGCGGACGCGGCGGAGGAGTATCGCAAGGCCTGCGCCCACCTGTTCGACATCACCCTGCTGACGCCCGACGAGGCCTTCTACAACCACATGGAAGGCTACAACCTGGCCGGGGTGGTGCTGGCGCATTGCTCGGGCGTGCCGCAGCGGTTCCAGCGCAAGCTCTCGCATATCGCCGCCGACGCCTCGGACTCGATCATGGCGGTCCTCGAGCTCAAGTCCGAAGGCTGGCGCGGAGACTATGACGGTCGGCCGGCCAGCAGCGACATGGGCGCGATCCGCCTGATCGACATGTCCCGCCCCTTCGACATGGTCACTCAGACTTACGAGACCGTGCACCTGATCCTGTCGCGCGCCGCTCTGGAGCCCCAGGCCGCCGAACTAGACTTCCACGGCTGCGTGGCCAGTGAGGGCAGTCCCAGCGGTCGCCTGCTGGACTCGCACCTCAGAGCGGTCTGGGCGGCGGCGGCGGAGATGTCCGCGACCGACCTGGCCCTGGCGGGCAAGGCCGCGGCCGCCCTGGTCACCGCGGTGATCCTGGCTCACGCCATGCCGGCCAGCGACGACGTGCGTCCGGTGGAGAAGATGCTGCTGGCCACCGCCCAGCGGTTCGTCGCGCAGAACCTGTCCGAGCCCGATCTTTCGCCGGAGGCGGTGCGGCGTCACCTCGGCGTGTCGCGCAGCCTGCTCTACAAGGTGTTCGAGCCGGTCGGCGGGGTCAGCGCCTTCATCCAGGCGCGCCGTCTCGACCAGGCCTTCGACGACATCCTTAGCGACGGGGCCGAGCAGCAGACCGTGGCCGAGATCGGCTATCGCCTGGGCTTCCGCTCGGACGCCCACTTCAGCCGCGCCTTCCGCGCCCGGTTCGGCATGACGCCGGGCCGCTTGCGGACGCTGGGCGAGCCCGCGCGCCGCGAGGGGCTCTCGGCGATCGAGCGGCCGGACGACGTGTTCGCCTGGCTGCGCGGATTGCTCTGAGGCGCTAGCCCGCGCCCAGGGCCACGGCGATGTGGTACGTCACGAACGCGGCCAGATAGGCCAGGCTGACCATGTAGACGAACATCACGGTCGGCCAGACCCAGCTGTTGGTCTCGCGCTTGACCACGCCCAGGGTGGGCATGCACTGCGGCGCGAAGACGTACCAGGCCAGGAACGACAGCGCGCTGGCCAGCGACCACTGGTTCTTCAGCAGGGTCGACAGGGCGCCCGTCTCGCCGTCCTCGCCGCTCACCGCATAGACGGTGCCCAGCACGGCCACGGCGACCTCGCGGGCGGCCATGCCCGGGATCAGGGCCACGGTCATCTGCCAGTTGAAGCCGATCGGGGCCATCAGCGGCGCCAGGAACTGACCGAGGCGCCCGGCGATGCTGTAGTCGATGGCCGGACGGGTCGCGCCCTCGGGCGGATAGGGGAAGGTCGACAGCACCCAGACCAGCACCATCAGCGGCAGGATGATGCGTCCGGCGCGGGCCATGAAGATGCGGGCGCGGGTCCAGAGGTTCATCGCCACGTTGCGCGGCTCGGGCCAGCGATAGGTCGGCAGCTCCATCATGAAGGGCTCGACCGCGCCGCGCCAGAACACGCGCCGGATGATGAACGAGACCAGCAGCGCGCTGACGATGCCGCTGGCGTACAGGCCGAACATCACCAGCCCCTGCAGCGACAGGAAGCCCGCCACGGTGTGCTGGGGAATGAACGCGCCGATGATCAGGGTGTAGACGGGGATGCGCGCCGAGCAGGTCATCAACGGCGCGACTAGGATCGTGGTCAGCCGGTCTTCCCGGTTGTCGATCACCCGCGTCGACATGATCCCCGGAATGGCGCAGGCGAAGCTGGACAGCAGCGGGATGAAGGCGCGCCCGTGCAGGCCCGCGCCGCCCATGATGCGGTCCATGAGGAAGGCGGCCCGGGCCATGTAGCCGCTGTCCTCCAGCATCAGGATGAAGAAGAACAGGATCAGGATCTGCGGCAGGAAGACGAGCACGCTGCCGACGCCGGCGATCAGGCCGTCGGCGATGAAGCTGGTCAGCAGGCCTTGCGGCAGATGGCTGTTGGTCCACTCGACCACCGCCGCGAACCCGGCGTCGATGCCGTCCATGGCCGGCGTGGCCCAGGTGAACACCGCCTGGAACATCACGAACAACAGGGTCAGCAGGATCACGAGACCCGCCACCGGGTGCAGCAGCACGCTGTCGATCTTGCCCGTCACCGTGTCGGGCCGCTCGGGCGGCTTCACGCAGGCCTTGAAGATGCGCTGGGCCTCGGCGTGGGCGGCGCGGATCTCGGCCGCGGACGGCTCGCGCCAGACGCTTTCGGCCTCGGGCTTCTGGGCGGCGACCAGGCCTTCGACCTTCTCCAGCAGTTCGGGCAGGCCGCGCTTGCGGGTGGCCACGGTTGTGACGATCGGCGCGTCCAGTTCCTGGGACAGGCGCTCGAGATCGATCCGCAGGCCCTGGCGCTGGGCGATGTCGAACATGTTGAGGGCCAGCACGAACGGCCGCCCCACCTGCTTCAGCTCCAGCACCAGGCGCAGGACCAGCCGCAGGTTGGTGGCGTCGGCGACGCAGATCAGCGCCTCGGGCGCGGCCTCGCCGGCCAGTCGCCCCAACACCGCGTCGCGGGTCACCGCCTCGTCGGGGCTGCGGGCGCGCAGGGAGTAGGTGCCGGGCAGATCGAGCACCCGCATCGGACGGCCGCTCGGCGCGGTCAGCACGCCCTCCTTCCGCTCGACGGTGACGCCGGCGTAGTTGGCGACCTTCTGGCGGCTGCCGGTCAGGGCGTTGAACAGCGCGGTCTTGCCGGAGTTGGGGTTGCCGACCAGGGCGACCCGGGCGGGCTCCAGCGGCGCGGCCTTGCGGAGGGTGTCGGTAGCGGTGGCGGCGACGCCGATGTCAGGGGTCAAGATCTTAGCGTCCGTCGAACTTCACCGAGACGGCGCCGGCTTCACGCCGGCCCCCTTCAAACAAAACAGAGACGGCTCCGGCTTCACGCCGGCGCAGGGCGACGCGGGTGTCGTCCACGCGGACCGCGATCGGGTCGCGGCCGAACAGGCCCTGGTGCAGCACCTCGATGGTCGCGCCCTCGACGAAGCCCATCTCCAGCAGGCGGCGCTCGAGCTCCTCGGCGACCACGGCTTCCTCCGCGCCGGAGACGCCGGCGACCTTGACGATCACGCCGCGATCGCCCGGCTCGGCCCCGGCCAAGGGGCGCACGCCGGCCGCGTCGACGACGGCGGGCTCGAATTCTGAAGAGAGGACGAACGCTTCGGACATAACCGCTCCGATAAGATTGCGAACGATTATCAGTCGAGCGCGCGAATGTCGATTCAGCGATAATACGGAGGGGGTGTATGCTCCCCGTTAAGGATCCTTGGGACCGTTTGGCGCAGGGGCGTTAATCTATTCGACTTCTGGCGTTCGGGTCGGTCTGATGATCCGTATCGATTCGTATGGGCGAAATGATGCGTAAGCTTATGCTGGCGCTCCTGACGGGGGCCTATCTTTGTCTGGCCTTGATCGTCTCCCTCTTCCTCTGGAGGATGGGCGCGACTCCGGCCGTCGGCGTCTCGGCCTTTATCGGCATGCTGGGGCTGTGCTTCGCCTTCCACGGCCTGCTGGCTCAGACCTTCCTGGGCGCGGCCCTGCGCATGGACATCGACACCGTCCGCGAAGCCCACGCGATCCTGCTCGACCAGGTCGAGAAGGTGGACGCCCGCGTCACGGATCTGATGGAAGTGGTCGCCGCCGACGCCCAACGCCGCACCGAGGCGCTGTCCAGCGAAGTCAGCCACCTGGAAGACCTCGTCCACAAGATGAACGACCGGCTGGAGCGCCAGCTGAGCCAGCCGGCGGCGGCCGCCGCGCCGCGCGGTCCGCTCTCCGATCGCGCGCCGCAGGGCGACCGCCTGCTGCGCATGGTGCAGGAGGCCCTGGCCGATAACCGCGTCGACCTCTACCTGCAGCCGATCGTCAACCTGCCCCAGCGGCGCACCGTCTACTACGAGAGCTTCTCGCGCCTGCGCGACGAGAGCGGCCGCGTGATGATGCCCGCCGAATACCTGGCCGTCGCCGAGCCGGAAGGCCTGATGGCCAATATCGACAACCTGCTGCTGTTCCGCTGCGTGCAGATCGTCCGCCGCCTGGCTAAGCAGGACCGCAAGGTCGGCATCTTCTGCAACATCTCGCTGGCCAGCCTGGGCGACGAGGTCTTCTTCCCGCAGTTCCTGGAGTTCATGCAGGAGAACAAGGACTTGGCCGGCGCGGTGATCTTCGAGCTGGGCCAGGACGCCTTCGAGCGTCGCGGCCCGGTCGAGGCCCGCCACATGTCGCGCCTGGCCAGCCTGGGCTTCAGCTTCAGCCTCGACAAGGTCGTCGACCTCGATATCGACTTCCAGGACCTGGCCCGCGCCGACGTTCGCTATCTGAAGGTCGCCGCCCAGATGATGCTGAACGAGCTCGAGGAGCAGGACGGCAAGCTGGTCATCGCCTCGCTGCCCGACCTCAACGCCGCCGACTTCGCCTCGCTGACCCGCCGCTACGGCATCGAGGTCATCGTCGAGAAGGTCGAGGCCGAGAAGCAGGTCGCCGAGATGCTCGACCTCGACATCGGCTATGGCCAAGGCAACCTGTTCGGCGAGCCGCGCGCCATCCGCGACGCGATCCTGGCCGAGGCCGAACCGCCGGCCGACTTCATGCGCGGCGCTCCGCGTCGCCGGGCCGTGGGCTGGTAGGCTCGTCCATTTCCCGACCTCCCCGGCGAGGGCCGGGGAGGTCGGATTTCTGATCGTCGCAAGCATCGGAATGACGCCGCCCCGCGTTGGCGGCAGGGTCTCCCGCGAAAGGAGCCCACCATGTCCCTCTACGACACCGAAGACGCCCGCTGGGCCGCCTGGGAGGCGCGCGACCGCGCCGCCGACGGCGCCTTCTTCGTCGCCGTGCGCACCACCGGCGTCTATTGCGTCGCCAGCTGCGCCGGTCGGCCGCTGCGCAAGAACGTCGCGTTCCACGACAGCCGAGAGGCCGCCCGCGCCGCCGGTTTCCGCGCCTGCCTGCGCTGCAAGCCCGACCGCGAGGCCGCGTGACTCTCGACTGGACCCGCATCGGCGCCGAACTGGACGCCCGCGGCTGGGCCCTGACCGGCCAGCTGCTGAGGCCCGAGACCTGTGCGGCGATCGCCGACCTCTATCCGCGTGACGAGGGTTTCCGAAGCCGAGTGGTGATGGCCCGCCACGGCTTCGGGCGCGGCGAGTACAAGTACTTCAGCTATCCGCTGCCGGATCTCGTTCAGCGCCTGCGGCAGGGCCTCTACGGCCCGCTGGCGCAGATCGCCAATCGCTGGGCCGAGCGGCTGGGCCAGGACCAGCGCTTTCCCGAGGCGCTCGACGACATGCTGGCCCGTTGCCACGCGGCGGGACAGGTCCGGCCGACGCCGCTGCTGCTGACCTACGGCCCCGGCGACTACAACTGCCTGCACCAGGACCTCTACGGCGAGCACGTCTTCCCGCTGCAGGCGGCGTTCCTGCTGGACGAGCCGGGCCGCGACTTCGAAGGCGGCGAGTTCGTGATCGTCGAGCAGCGCCCGCGCCAGCAGTCGGCGCCCCAGGTCGCGCCGCTGCGCCAGGGCGAGGGGGTGATCTTCGCCGTCCGCGAACGGCCGGCCAGCGGGACGCGCGGCGTGCATCGCCGGATGCTGCGGCACGGGGTCAGCGAGGTGCGGTCGGGGCGGAGACGAACGCTGGGCGTGATCTTCCACGACGCGACGTGAAGGAAGAAGAAGCGCCCCCTCCGTCTCGCCGCGTGTTCGCGGCGACCCACCTCCCCCGCATGCGGGGGAGGATGAGCGGCTTCCTCCTCACCGTGAAACGGGGGAGGTGGCGCGGCGCGAAGCGCCGTGACGGAAGGGGCGCTCCGCCCCTCACCCCGTCGGCGAGACGCCGAACAACAGCCGGTGCAGACCCAGCACGAACACCGCGTACAGCACCGTCCCGGCCACCAGCGCGATCAGGTCGGCTATCGGCTTCGTCACCACCGGCGCCGGCTCCTTGCGATTGAGCGCCGAGATCAGGTCGAGGATCGCCCAGGCCAGGAAGGCGCCGAACAGGATCACCGACGCCTGGTCGCCGTTGGCCAGCAGGTGGCCGCCGGCCCAGGCGATGGTTCCCAGCAGCATCGGGTGGCGCACCGTGGCCTTGATCCGCCCCACCGGCCCGTTCGAGCCGGCCAGCAGAACGAAGGCGATCCAGACCAGGCCCATGGCCGCGTGCCGGCCCCAGGTCGGCGGGTCGTAGACCTGCGGCGCCGTCGGCCGGGCGGCGATCCAGCCCAGGATGATCAGCACGAAGCCCAGGCCCGCGATCAGCGCGTAGAGCCCCTTCCAGCGCTTCTCGTTGGCGGCGATCTGACCGTCTCGCAGCGGCGCCGCCACGATCCGCACCGAATGGACCCCCAGAAACACGACAAGACCCAGGATCAATATCGTCATCGGCCCCTCCCAAGGTTGCGGGAGGATAGTCATGGAACGCCGGTCTTCGGAAGCTTGACGGCGTGGTCTTGAATTGAGGCGTGCGCGCGAACAGCTAAGGCCCGCGACATTGACGCCCCGCCTTCCGACCGGTACCGCCGCAGCATGATGGATTTCCCCCCCGGCCTTTCGGCCCTTTCCGACCGCTACGACGTGGTGCTGTGCGACGTCTGGGGCGTGATCCACAACGGCGTCGCCAGCTTCCCCGAGGCCTGCGAGGCCCTGACCAAGTGGGGTCAGGAGAAAGGCCCGGTGGTGCTGATCTCCAACTCGCCGCGCCCGTCGGCCGACGTGGTCGCGCAGCTGGACAGCCTGAGCGTGCCGCGCTCGGCCTGGAGCGGCTTCGTCACCTCGGGCGACGCGACGCGGGCACTGCTGAAGGCCAACGCGCCCGGCAAGGTCTGGAAGGTCGGACCCGCTCGGGACGACGTCCTTTATGACGGCATCGACCTGACGGCCGCCGGCTGCGAGGACGCCGACTTCATCTCCTGCACCGGCCTCTACGAGGACGAGAAAGAAGTCCCCGAGGACTATCGCGACCGCCTGAAGGTCGCCGCCGACCGGGGCCTCCTCTTCATCTGCGCCAATCCCGACCGCGTCGTGCAGCGCGGCGACAGGCTGATCTTCTGCGCCGGCGCCCTGGCCGACCTTTATGAGAGTCTGGGCGGCAAGGTCGTGATGGCCGGCAAGCCCTATGGCGCGATCTACGACCTGGCCCTGGCCGAGGCCGAGCGCCTGCTGGGCCGCCCCGTCGACCGCGATCGCGTGCTCTGCGTCGGCGACGGCGTCATCACCGACGTCAAGGGCGCCCACGACCAGAAGCTGGCCTGCCTGTTCATCGCCAAGGGCATCCACGGCGAGAAGGCGATCGGCCCGGACGGCAAGCTGAACCCGGATGCGGTGCTGGCCCTGCTCGAGGCCGAACAGGTCGGGGCGACCCACGCCGTCGGCGATCTGGTCTGGTGATCGGGTTTCGGAACGCTATGCTGTGTGCAACGCACAATAAGAACCCGAGGGGAAAGCGTCGTGCAGGGTAAGTTTCTCGAAGAGCTGAGCGTTGGCCGATCGGCCGAACTGGTCCGCGTCGTCGGCGAGGCCGACATCGAGGCCTTCGCCGAGGTGACCGGCGACAACAACCCCGTCCACCTGGACGCCGACTACGCGGCCAAGACCAGCTTCGGCGAGCGCATCGCCCACGGCATGCTGTCGGCCGGCTACATCTCGGCGGTGCTGGGCACCACCCTGCCCGGCCCCGGCGCGATCTACCTGTCCCAGGCGCTGCGCTTCAAGCGGCCGGTCAAGATCGGCGACAGCGTCACCGCTCGCGCCACCGTCACTGAAATCGACGAGGCCAAGGCCCGCGTCACCCTCGCCACGGTCTGCCTGGTCAACGGCAAGCCGGTGGTCGACGGCGAGGCCGTGGTCATGGTCCCTCGCAAGGCCGCCTGATGCTCCTGAAGACGATCCAAGCCTGGAAAGACCTGCCGCCGGAAGCGCGCGGCGCGTCGGTCGCCCTTGGCAATTTCGACGGCGTCCATCGCGGCCACCAGCAGGTGATCGCCCAGGCCGCGAAGGCCGCCCTGGCCGGCCAGACTCCGCTGGGCGTGGTCAGCTTCGACCCGCATCCGCGCCGTCTGTTCCGTCCCAGCGAACCGGCCTTCAAGCTGATGACCCACGGCCAGCAGGCCCGCGCGCTGGCCGGGCTGGGCGTCGATGTCTTCTACCTGCTGCCGTTCGACTTCGAGATGGCCAGCTTCGGCGACCGCGAATTCGTCGAGAAGGTGCTGGTCGAGGGCCTGGGCGTGAAACACGTGGCGGTCGGCTTCGACATCTCGTTCGGCCGCGGCCGCTCGGGCAGCGCCGAGCTGATGAAAGCCTATGGCGACGAGTACGGCTTCACCGTCTCGGTGGCCGAGCCGGTGGCCGATACTTCCAAGGAGGGCGGCGACGGCGAGAAGTTCTCCTCGACCGGCGTCCGCGACGCCCTGCGCGACGGCCACCCGGAGCAGGCCGCCCGCATCCTGGGCCGGCCGTTCGCGATCGAGGGCGTGGTCCGCCGCGGCCAGCAGCTGGGCCGCCAGCTGGGCTTCCCCACCGCCAATGTCGAGGTCGAGGACTATGTGGTCCCCAGGCTCGGCGTCTACGCCACCCGCACGCGCCTGCCCGACGGCCGCGAAGTCCCCGGCGTGGCCAATCTCGGCAACAACCCGACCACCGGCATCGTCGAGACACGGCTGGAGACCTGGCTGTTCGACTTCGACGAGGACCTTTACGGCCAGATCATCGAGACCGACCTGATCGCCTTCCTGCGGCCCGAGCTGAAGTTCGACAGCCTGGACCTGATGATCGAGCAGATCCATCGGGATGAGCAGCAGGCGCGGGCGATCGTCGCGCCGGCGTTTTAGGACGACGCGCCAGTTCCTCCCCCGCAACGCGGGGGAGGTGGCCCAGAGGGCCGGAGGGGGCTAACTCGGCCGACTTCCAGCTCGCCCCCTCAGTCGCTCCGCGACAGCTCCCCCGCCACGCGGGGGAGCATCTTGTCAGGCTGGCTTTGCCGCCGGCCCTCTGCTATCCCGCTGCCCCATGAGTTCCGTTCGGAAGATTTCGCGAATTATCCGCCCGGCGTGACGCCGCCGGACGATCCTCCAGCGCGCGCCGGGTTCTCCCGCCCTCTTCCGACATCTTTTCAAAGCCGGACTTAAATTCCATGGCCGACGACGCCACGCCCGCCCGCGACTATCGCGAGACCGTCTTCCTTCCCGACACCCCGTTCCCGATGCGCGCGGGCCTGCCCAAGAAGGAGCCCGAGATCCTGGAGGGCTGGGCGGCTCTCTCCGACAAGGGCCTGTACGGCGCGGTGCGCGCCAAGCGCCAGGCCGACGGCGCGCCGCTGTACGTGCTGCACGACGGCCCGCCCTACGCCAACGGCGCGATCCACATCGGCCACGCGCTGAACAAGATCCTGAAGGACTTCGTGGTCCGCAGCCGCTTCGCGCTTGGCTACGACGTCGACTACGTCCCCGGCTGGGACTGCCACGGCCTGCCGATCGAGTGGAAGATCGAGGAGAAGTTCCGCGCCCAAGGCCGCCGCAAGGACGAGGTCCCGGCCGAGGAGTTCCGTCGCGAGTGCCGCGCCTACGCCGGCCAGTGGATCGAGGCCCAGAAGACCGAGTTCCAGCGCCTGGGCGTGCTGGGCGACTGGTGGAACCGCTACGCCACCATGGACTTCAGCTCTGAAGCCACGATCGTCGCCGAATTCCACAAGTTCCTGGCCAGCGGCCAGCTCTATCGCGGCTCGAAGCCGGTGATGTGGAGCCCGGTCGAGCGCACGGCCCTGGCCGACGCCGAGATCGAGTACCACGATCACGTCTCGCCCACGATCTGGGTGAAGTTCCCGGTCGTCGAGGGCTCCGAGGCCGCCCAGGGCGCCAAGCTGGTGATCTGGACGACCACCCCGTGGACCATCCCGGCCAACCGCGCCGTCTCGTACAATCCCGACATCCCCTACGCCGTCTTCGAGGTGAAGGCGCTGGAGGAGGGTCTCGAGTTCGAGCCCTGGGCCAAGCCCGGTGATCGCCTGATCATCGCCGAGAAGCTTGCCGGCGATGTCTTCAAGGCCGCCAAGGTCGCGGCGTGGGAGAAGGTCGAGAGCGTCGACTGCGAAGGCATGGTCCTGGCCCATCCGCTGGCCGACCTCGACAGCCATTACGGCTTCGCGGTGCCGATGCTGGCCGGCGACCACGTCACCGACGACGCCGGCACCGGCTTCGTCCACACCGCCCCGGGCCACGGCGCCGACGACTATCAGGTCTGGCTGGCCCACGGTCACCGCGAGATCCCCGACACCGTCGATCCCGACGGCGCCTACTATCCGCACGTGCCGCTGTTCGCGGGCCTCAAGGTGCTGGAGACCGAGGGCAAGAAGGTCGGCAAGTTCGGCCCCGCCAATGGCGCGGTCATGGAAAAGCTGATCGAGGCCGGCAACCTGCTGGCGCGCGGCCGGGTCGAGCACAGCTATCCGCACAGCTGGCGCTCCAAGGCGCCGGTGATCTTCCGCAACACCCCGCAGTGGTTCATCCGCATGGACCACGCGGTGGACAGCCTTGGCGGCAAGACCCTGCGCGAGGTCGCGGTCCAGTCGCTGGCCGACACCGCCTTCCACCCCGACGCCGGCCGCAACCGCATCGGCGCCATGGTCGAGACGCGTCCGGACTGGCTGATCAGCCGCCAGCGCAACTGGGGCACGCCGCTGGCCATGTTCGTGGATAAGCACACCGGCCACCCGCTGAACGACCCCGAGGTCAACGCCCGTATCCTCGCGGCCATCCGCGAAGGCGGCGCCGACGCCTGGTTCACGCGTCCCGACAGCGACTTCCTGGGCGTCCACGACCCGGCCCAGTACGAGAAGATCACCGACATCCTCGATGTCTGGTTCGACTCGGGCTGCACCCACGCCTTCACGATCGAGGGCCGCGAGGACAGCCACTGGCCGGCGGACCTCTATCTCGAAGGCTCCGACCAGCACCGCGGCTGGTTCCAGTCGTCTCTGCTCGAAGGCTCCGGAACCCGGGGCCGCGCCCCCTACAAGGCCGTCCTGACCCATGGCTTCACCATGGACGAGAACGGCGAGAAGATGTCCAAGTCCAAGGGCAACACGGTCGAGCCGCAGTCGATCACCAAGGAGTCCGGCGCGGAAATCCTGCGCCTGTGGGCGGCGATGGTCGACTATTCGGAGGACCAGCGGATCGGCAAGACGATCCTGGCCACCACCACCGACGCCTATCGCAAGCTGCGCAACACCATGCGCTATCTGCTGGGGGCGCTCGCCGGCTTCGACGAGGCCGAGCGGGTCACCGACTACGCCGACTTCCCGCCGCTGGAGAAGTACATCCTGCACCGCCTGTGGGAGCTGGATGGCCAGGTGCGCGAGGCCTACGAGAGCTACCGCTTCTCGGATGTGATCCGGCCCCTGATCGAGTTCTGCCAGGGCGACCTGTCGGCGCTGTATTTCGACGTCCGCCGCGACAGCCTCTATTGCGACCGCCCCGACGCGCTGAAGCGCCGGGCCTATCGCACGGTGCTGGACCATGTCTTCGACCGCCTGACCATCTGGCTGGCCCCGCTGGCCAGCTTCACGATGGAAGAGGCCTGGGTCACCCGCTTCCCCGAGGCGGGTCCGGTGACGCTGCGGGTCATGCCCGAGCGCGTCGACGCCTGGCGCAACGACGGCGAGGCCGCCCGCTGGGCCAAGGTCGAGACGGTCACCTCCGTGGTGACCGGCGCCCTGGAAGTCGAGCGCCGCGAAAAGCGCATCGGCTCGGCCCTGGAGGCCGCTCCGGTGGTGCACGTCGCCGACGCCGACCTGCTGGCCGCCTTCGAGGGCCTGGACGCCGCCGAGGTGTTCCGCACGTCTTCGGCCACGCTCGTGGCGGGCGACGCCGGCGCGTTCCGCGTCGACGAGGTCAAGGGCGTGTCGGTCGATCCGAACAAGGCCGAAGGCAGCAAGTGCGCCCGCTCGTGGCGCATCCTGCCGGAGGTGGGAACCGATCCCCGCTATCCGGAGCTTAGCCTTCGCGACGCCGACGCCGTGGCCCACTGGGACGCGACGCACGGCTGATAATCTCCCTCTCCCATGGGGAGAGGGGTAGGGGTGAGGGGATAAACCGGTCGCCGGCGTAACCCCTCACCTCCCGCCGCCTTCGCGGCGGGTCCCTCCTCTCCCTCCGGGAGAGGATTTCAGAACGGGGGACGACGCCCTTGAAAATCACCCGCCTCGGCTGGACCGCCTACGCGATCGCCGCCGCCGTCCTGGTGCTGGACCAGCTTTCCAAGCTCTGGATCCTGGGCTTCCTGGGCCGCGAGCAAGGCGCCAGCGTCCCGCTGCTGGGCCCGCTGCACCTGACCATGGTCCATAACTACGGCATGAGCTTTGGCTTGCTGAAGAACAGCGACTGGGGCCGCTGGCTGCTGATCGGCTTCTCGGTCGTGGTGGTGATCGCTCTGGCCATCTGGGCGCGCAAGGCGACCAAGCTCCTCCCCGCCCTGGGGATCGGCATGATCATCGGCGGCGCCATCGGCAACAACCTGATCGACCGGGTGCAATACGGCTATGTCGTCGACTTCATCGACGTCTCTCGGCTCTATTTCCCCTGGGTGTTCAACGTCGCCGACTCGGGCATCTCGATCGGGGTGGCGCTGCTGCTGCTGGACAGCTTCCTCTCCGAGGAGAGCAAACTGTCGCATCAGACCGAGTAGTTTTGGCCGATTGCCGCCGCAATCGCGTGGGACATTGGCGCCCGCGCGAGGATGTCGTATCGAGAGCGTCCGAATTTTGGGCCGGGGGTCGGCTCTGCTGGAGCATGGTTTGATGAGTTTCAATCGGGTCGCCGCTGTTAGCGCCCTGACCGTCGTGGCCGCGATCGGCCTGGCCGGCTGCACCTCGACCAAGAAGGCCCTGGGGATGGACAAGGTCGTCCCCGACGAATTCCGCGTGGTCAGCAAGGCCCCGCTGGTCGTGCCGCCCGACTACGCCCTGCGCCCGCCGGCGCCCGGCGAGCCGCGCCCGCAGGAGCTGCAGCCCGAAAGCGCCGCCCGCGCCGCCCTGATCGGCCAGAGCAACGCCGCCGGCCGCTCGGAAGGCGAGAAGCTGCTGGTCGCCCGCGCCGGCTCGGACAAGGCTGACCCGCTGATCCGCTTCGTCGTCGACGACGAGAACGGCGACCTGGCCCACAAGGACGAGAGCTTCGCCAGCAAGGTGATGTTCTGGAAGAAGGGCCAGTCCAAGACCAACGTCACGACCGCCGCCGAGTCGGGCGCCAACGCCCCGCTGGAAGTCGACGCCGCCGCCGAGGAGGCTCGCCTCAAGAAGCTGGTGGGCGATGGCGGCGTGGTCATCAGCCGCGAGAAGAAGGGCGGCATCAAGCTGCCGGGCCTCTAAGGCCTGACTTCAACAAGACACGAACGGCCCGGAGCCTCGCGGTTCCGGGCCGTTTTCGTTTGGGGCTTTTAGCGCCCCCTCCGTCGCGATGCGTATCCGCATCACGCCACCTCCCCCGTTTCACGGGTGAGGAGAAGTGGCTACCTCCTGCCCCGCTTGCGGGGGAGGTGGCGCGGTGCCGATAGGCGACGTGACGGAGGGGGCGTTGCGGAGCCCTACCCTTCACCCGGCGTTCGCACCGTGATCCCCCGCGACCGCAGCTTGTCGAGCACGCCGTTCTCGGCGACCAGGGCGCGCAGGGGGAAGTAGGCGACCGCGTGACCGGGGGTCTTGAGCAGGTTCGTCAGGCCTTCGACCTCGTCGTCGACCAGTTGGCGCTTGAGGTCCGCGACGCCCGGCAGCAGCAGCTCGCACCGCTCGGCGCTGCGCGGGCCGGCCAGGGCGTCCTTGACCCGGCCTTGCGACCAGGCCTGGGCGGCGGCGCGGATCGGCGCGGCCCCTACCTCGGTCGCGTCGAGCGTTTCGGACAGACAGACCAGCCCCGCCGCCTCGCCGTGCTCGCGCACCACGGACTTCAGCATCGGCATGGCCTTGTGGGTCGCCGCCGGCCGCGCCTTTACGCGCTTCTTGCGGGCGAGTTCCGCAATGTCCTTGTCCGGCTGCGAGGTCTGGAGCTTGGCCTGGGCGTTGGCCTTTCCGTTCAGTTGGAGCGCGACGAGCAGCGGCTTCCACCTGCGCCAGCCGTCGGCGTTCTTGGGATCGACGGCGGTCCAGGCGCGCTGGGTCCGCGCCGCCAGCGCCGGAGACCGCGCCGCCCAGTCGCCGTCGTCCTTGAGGCTGTTACGTAGCCTCAGCATGGCCGGAATGTCGGTCAGGCCCGCCTGCCAGACGGGCGGCGTCAGCAAGGCGAAGGCGCCGTCCAGGCGGCGCTCCAGCACCGTCCGGTCCCAGGGCTGGCCCTTGGGCAGCGCGCTCGGCACACCCAGCACATAGATCGTCGTGTCGCCGTCGGAGACGCGCCACCAAGCCGGGCCAGGCAGCTTGGCGCTGACCACCAGCGCCTCGACCACATTGGCCTGAGGATCATCGATCGCCTGGGCGTTGGCCGAAGACCCCATGACCGCCGCGCTCAAGGCCAAGCCCGTCAGGACTGCTCGCATCGCACCCTCCCCGTGTCGCGGCTCAACCCTCGCGGGACCGTGTGGCGGAAGCTTGACCTTATTCGGGCGCTGTCACGGTGAAGCCCTTGGCGCGCAGGCGATCCAGCACCCCGCCTTCGGCCAGCAGCGAGCGCAGCTCGATGATCGCCACGGCCTTGCCGGGTTTCTTGAGCGCCGACGTGATCGCGCCGACCGCATCGTCCTGGCCGTCCTTGAACTGGCGCGCGATCCAGGGCGTGGAGGCCAAGCATCGCTGATAGCCGCGCTCGGCCGCAACGACCTGACGCACTTGGCCCTCGGCCCATTGGTCGGCGGTCTCGCGGACGCTGGCCAGCCCGTTCTCGGCCTCCTTCAGGCCCGCATCCAGGCAAAGCTCCTGCAGGGGCTGGGGCGCCTCGGCCAGCGACTTGACCATGCCGATCAGGTCGTAGTCGCCCAGCTTCCTCACCCGGGGCTGGACCGCGACCTCCTTGCTCTTGGCCAGGTCGCGGATCTTGTTGGTCAGGTCGCCCACGGTGATGGAGACGCCGCCGCCCCGCTCATTAGCGATGACGAAGCCCGCCAGCGCCGGCTTCATGTCGTCGTGCTCGTCGAGCGGCTTGCCCCGGGCCTTCAGTTGCTTCTCCAGCCGCGCCCGCAGATCGGGCGGCAGGGTCTCGCGCATCGGCCTGTCCACCTTGAACTGTTTGCCGCGCCCGGGGATCAGGGCCAGCAGGCTCAGGATCCGGACCTCCGGCTCCTGGCCGATGATCAGGATGTTGGCGCCGTCCAGGCGGCGGCGCAGCACCGACGTGTCGAAGTCCAGCTTCCTGGGTGCGAAGGCGGGTACGCCCATCACGTAGACCGTGGTGTCGGCGTCTGAGACCTTCCACCAGGCTGGCCCAGGCAGGCGGGCGTTGACGATCAGCTCTTCGACGAGGTTGGCCTGGCTGTCGACCGGCGTCAGGTCGACGGGCTTGGTCTGATGGATCGAGACCTCGTTCTTGCCCTGGGCTTGGGCGAAGGCGGAACCGCCACACATCAGGGAAATCGCCAGACCGGCGGCGGCGAAACGGGTCAGGGTCACTATCTGTCTTCCTCGAACGACGGCGGAATCGAGCTAAGGTTCCCGATCTCCATCTGGTTGGCCGATCGGCTTTCGTTCGGCAACTTAAGGAGTTGCAATGTCAGCGCCCCGCCTCACGTGTGGTCGCCGGCCTGCTTCGTGAAAGTCCGCTTGATGCCCATCCGCCGCCTGCCGCCCGAGACCGTCAACCGCATCGCCGCCGGCGAGGTGGTCGAACGGCCCGCGAGCGCGATCAAGGAGCTGGTCGACAACGCCATCGACGCGGGCGCCACGCGGATCGAGGTCGAGGCCCATGGCGGCGGCCTGACCCGCATCCTGGTGGCCGACGACGGCTGCGGTCTCTCGGCCGAGGAACTGCCGGTGGCGATCGAGCGCCACGCGACCTCGAAGCTGGCGCCCGACGCCGACGGCCTCTGGGACCTGCTGCGCATCCACACCATGGGCTTCCGCGGCGAGGCCCTGCCGTCGATCGGCTCGGTGGCGCGGCTGCAGATCAGCTCGCGCGCCAAGGGCGAGAAGGACGCCTTCTCGAT